>DJMK01000128.1 GCA_002436485.1 Proteobacteria bacterium UBA6492 | reverse complement strand
GCCAATCGTTTCCAGAAGGCGTTGGACAACCTGGACTCTTAATCCAGCTGCCTGATTGTTTGTCGGGGACAATGCCGTCCCCGATGGACTATCAGCCTTTAACAAAATCAATAAGAGAGGATTGACATGGGCGGACCAACATCGCGTGAAGGCAGTCTCGAGGCACCAACCCGGCATCCGCTGGATTGGAAAAGTGCAGATTTCTACAACGAGGAGAAACTGTTCGCGGAGCTGGAACGTGTATACGACATTTGTCACGGCTGTCGGCGCTGTGTAAGCCTGTGTAATTCGTTCCCAACGCTGTTTGACCTGGTTGATGAATCTGAAACCATGGAAGTGGATGGCGTTGCAAAGGAAGATTACTGGAAAGTGGTTGATCACTGTTACTTGTGTGATTTGTGCTATATGACCAAATGCCCCTATGTACCACCACACGAGTGGAACGTCGACTTTCCACACCTGATGTTACGTGCCAAAGCAGTAAAATTTAAAAAGGACGGCACGAGTTTCAGAAACAAGATGCTTTCAAATACCGACACGGTCGGCAAGATTGGCTCNNATGCAGAGTGTCATGGGTATTCATGCCGATGCCAAGTTGCCGCGATTTGAAAGCAATACGTTCAGGAAACATTTTAAGCCAAGTGAGAATGTTTCTGCCAAAGCGGGCTCCACCACTAAAGGAAAGGTTGCGATTTTTTCAACCTGTTATGGCAACGTAAATGACCCAGCCATTAACGATGACATGGTTGCTGTATTTGAGCACAACGGTATTCCGGTCACCACGGCACAAAAAGAACAGTGCTGCGGCATGCCTAAACTGGAACTGGGTGACCTCGAAGCTGTGGCCAGGGCCAAGGAAGCAAATATTCCCAAGCTGGCAAAACTGGTAGATGAGGGCTGGGACCTGGTGGCACCGATTCCATCTTGTGCGCTGATGTTCAANNTGATGCTACGTCACAAGGAAGGCCTGTTAAAGACAGACTTTAACAAGTCACTGGGCAAAATTAGTTACCATGTCGCGTGCCATCAACGGGTGCAGAACATTGGTTTGAAAACACGCGACGCCCTGCAACTTGTGCCAGACACCACGGTAGACACCATTGAACGTTGTTCAGGTCACGATGGTACTTATGCTGTAAAAAAAGAATTTCACGAGGTTTCCATGAAAATCTGCCGGCCGGTTGTCAATAAGGTCAAGCAGGCAGAATCCGACTATTACACCAGTGACTGCATCATGGCAGGCCACCAGATTTCAAATGGCCTGCAAGATGGCAGCGAACCCAGACACCCGATGACGTTATTGCGTATCGCGTATGGCATTTAAATAACAGGTGATGACATGCAGAAACTGACTAGAGACGACCTTTATTCCCTGGAAGAGTATGCAAAAGTTCGCAAGGATTTTCGTGGCAAGGTGCTGGAACATAAAAAGAATCGAAAGGTACACCTTGGCGAGAACGCCACGTTGTATTTTGAAGATCGCCTGACTATGCAGTACCAGATCCAGGAGATGNNTTGAAGACAAGGTCTGGATCCAGGTCGATGGCAATGACAAAGTGTTTGCAATTGCTGACGAAGATCTGGAAAGGGATACCGAGGAGAAAACCTCTTCGGTGCATTTTATGCGCTTTGAGCTGACGCCGGACATGGTGCAGGCCGCGAAGTCCGGCGCCAGTTTATCAATGGGTATCGATCATGATAACTATCAGCAAAGTCTCAGTCCGGTGCCGGATAATATCCGCAATGCACTGGTCGCGGATCTTGGCTGATTGATTGCTCCAAACAAGCTGTNNCTGAAGGTGTTGTATGGCCTGAAAAAGGCCGGTTTCGAGGCCTGCCTGGTGGGTGGGGGTGTTCGTGACCTGTTACTGGGGCGTGAACCCAAGGATTTTGATGTCGCAACCAATGCGTTGCCTGAACAGGTCAACGAACTCTTTCGTAATTGTCGACTGATTGGCCGGCGTTTTCGTTTGGCGCATATTCACTTTGGACGGGAAATTGTCGAGGTGGCCACCTTTCGTGGCCATCATGATCAGACCGATGATGAGTCGGTGGCGCATGTGCATAACGGTATGATCCTCAGGGACAATGTTTTTGGTACGTTGGAAGAAGATGCCTGGCGTCGCGATTTTTCGGTCAACGCCCTGTATTACAATATCGCGGACTTTTCCGTTGTTGATTACACCGGTGGCATCGAGGATCTGCAACTAAAGCGCCTGCGCATGCTTGGCGATGCACATTTGCGTTGCCAGGAAGATCCGGTGCGTATTCTGCGAGCCATTCGCTTTGCGGCAAAACTCGATTTTCAGCTCGATACTGAACTGCTAGCTGCTATAGACGAACAACGCGAACGTCTACAAGCCGTACCACCGGCGCGCCTGTTTGACGAGTTAATTAAAATGTTTCTGGGCGGGCACGCCGAAGCCACCCTCCGTTTGCTGGTTGAGTATGACCTGTTACAAATGTTGTTTTCGATGAGTGCTCAGCAACTCAAGGCAGGTGATGAGCAGTTCTATGCTTTTTTACTGCAGGCGTTGAAAAACACGGATGCACGGGTACAGGATGACAAGCCGGTAACACCAGCCTTTTTGTTTGCGGCCATGTTATGGGGACCGGTAAGAAAGCTTGCCTTAGAATTACAGGATGATGGCATGTCGCCTGTGCAAAGCCTGCAGGAAGCTGGGCGTGAAATACTACATGAACAGGTCAACCAGATTGCTATCCCCAAGCGTTTTCGATTGCCAATTCGGGAGATATGGACTGGCCAGGCCAGGATTATGAATCGACGTGGTAGGCGGGCAAGTTGGTTAATTGCCCAATCACGTTTTCGTGCCATCTATGATTTTTTATTGTTACGCCAGCAGGCGGGTGAAGCAGAGCTCGAAGAATTTACTGAATGGTGGACGCGTTACCAGGAGGCAGATACCCAGAAACGCAAGGCCATGTGCCAGGAACTGCAACAAAAACGCCAGGGCCATCGTCCGAGAAAGAAGAAGTAATCCATGACAGTGACCAGGGTGTATATCGGGTTGGGTAGTAACCTCGATGATCCGGTGAGTCAGGTGAACATGGCCATTGATACCTTGCGAGGGATCAAGCACTCGACGCTCATCAGTGTATCTTCACTATATATAAGTAAGCCCATGGGGCCTGCTGATCAGCCGGATTTCATTAACGCCGTTGCTTGCCTGGAGACCACGCTTGAGCCAAATACTCTTCTCGATGCTTTACAGGCGATCGAAAATGCGCATGGACGGCAACGCGGGAGTGAGCGCTGGGGGGCACGAACCCTTGATCTGGACATACTTTTGTATGGTGATAAAAGCATCAAGGATGAACGGCTGACTGTGCCGCATTCGGGACTACATCAACGCAGCTTCGTCCTGTATCCTTTACAGGANNATTAACCCTGACCTGTGGATTCCCGGTCATGGGCATATTGCCGAGCTGGTTGCAGAATGTAGTTCGGCCGGACTGGAGCGTTTGAGCAAGCATGACATCTAAACCCGATTTTATCGTCATCGAAGGACCGATCGGTGTAGGTAAAACAACACTGGCAAAGAAATTGGCAGAGAGTTTCAATTCGGATGTGTTGCTTGAAGGTGTTGATGAAAACCCGTTTATCGAACGTTTTTACCAGGACCCGCGTAGTGCCGCCCTGCAGACGCAGTTGTTTTTCCTGTTTCAACGCGCTCGCCAAATGCAGGAACTAAGACAGGCCGACCTGTTTCGCCCGGTGCGCGTAGCGGACTTCATCATGGAAAAGGATCGCCTGTTTGCCGAACTCACGCTGGACGAAGAAGAATTCAAGCTCTACGAACAGGTGTACCAGCATGTCACGATTGATGCGCCTTCGCCCGACCTGGTGATTTACCTGCAGGCCCCGGTGGATATTCTGCTCAAACGTGTAGCCAAGCGTGGCCGAGGTTACGAGCGCAACCTGGATAGCCGCTACCTGGAACGCCTTGTCGAGTCCTATACCCGGTTTTTTTATGATTATGCACAGTCACCGCTGCTAATCGTGAATGCTGCCGAACTGGATCTGGCTGAAAATGAATCGGATTATGTTTTATTATTGGAACAAATACAGAAAACACGCAGTGGTCGTCATTACTTCAATCCCGCACCTATCGCTATTTAAACCATGCCATCATCCAACACGACAGATAGCCCGTTAAAGAAACCAGTGACAGTTTCTAGCTTGCAAGACATGAAGCAGGCAGGTGACAAGTTTGTGGTGTTAACGGCGTATGATGCCAGTTTTGCCGCGATCCTTGAGCGCGCTGGTGTTGAAGTACTGCTGGTTGGCGACTCGCTTGGCATGGTGATGCAGGGCAATACGACAACCGTCCCGGTGACCATGGATCAAATGGTCTACCACACAAAATGTGTTTCGGTTGCGAGTGGTAATGCCCTGGTGATGGCTGACATGCCGTTCATGAGTTTTCCTGATCCGGTCCGTGCGCTGGATAATGCTGCAAGGTTGATGCAACAGGGCGGTGCACACATGGTCAAGCTTGAAGGCGGTGCACATGTGACCGGCATTGTCGAGAACCTGGCAAAGCACGATATTCCTGTTTGTGCCCACCTTGGCCTGCGACCACAGGCGGTGCACAAGTTAGGCGGTTACCGTGTACAGGGCCGTGACAGCGCTGCGGCCGAGGCGATGTTGAAGGATGCCATGGCAATGCAACAGGCGGGTGCGGATTTGCTGGTGCTTGAATGTATTCCCAGTGCGTTGGCAAAACGTATTACCGAGTCGTTATCTATCCCGACTATCGGTATTGGTGCAGGCCGCGATTGTGATGCCCAGGTACTGGTGCTTTATGATGTGTTGGGTATATCAGTGGGCCATCAGCCCCGGTTTGCACACAATTTTCTTGCCGACCTTGAACCCGGTGATGTCAGTATCGAGTCTGCTGTTCGAGCGTATGTCAGGGCCGTCAAGGCAAAGCAGTTTCCAACTGACGAACATACCTTTAAATAGCGAATACTCCCGCAATGGAAATTTATCCTGACATCTGGGACGTGCATGCCATGGTGCAGTCATGGCGGCGCGAGGGCGAAAAGATTGGCTTTGTTCCGACCATGGGCAACCTGCACGAGGGACATCTGCGGTTGATCGATGTTGCAAAAAAATATGCAGATCGCATCGTCGTTAGTATCTACGTCAACCCGTTACAGTTTGCTGCCAACGAAGATTTGTCGAGCTATCCACGCAGCCTGGAACAGGATATCGAGAAACTCTCACAACGCGGGGTGGATATGCTGTTCACGCCGGACGACGAGACCATGTATCCCGAAGGTGCAAATCCTGCCGTGTATGTTGAAGTAACCCGGCTGGGTGAACTACTGGAAGGGGCGCACCGGCCCGAGCATTTCCGCGGCGTCGCTACCGTTGTGACCAAATTGTTTAATATCGTACAGCCGGATGTGGCGGTATTTGGCGAAAAAGATTACCAGCAGTTGCTGGTAATTCGGCAACTGGTGAATGATCTGTCCATGCCAATCCAGATCATCGGCGAACCCACTGTGCGAGAAGCAAGTGGCCTGGCCATGAGTTCCCGCAATAGCTACCTGAGTGCGGAACAACGCGAACAGGCGGCTGGTCTGTATGAAACCCTGCAGCATCTGCGTGAGCGCGTGGTAAATGAAAAGGTCGAATTTGCTGACCTTGAACAGGCGGCCATCATGCAACTGGAGAAAAAAGGTTTTTTCCCCGATTATGTCGCGATTCGCAACCGCGAAACGCTGCAGGAACCCGGCTCTGTCGAGGAACCGCTGATTATTTTGGCAGCAGCCCGACTGGGCCAGACCCGTCTGATCGACAATATCCAGGNNTAATGGACGTGATCCTCGAGACAGGTAGACAAGATGTACAAAACGATGCTCCAAACCAAGTTACACCGCGCTCGCGTGACGCACGCCGAGCTGGAGTACGAGGGTTCATGCGCGATTGATGGCGACTTACTGGATACGGCGGGTATCGGTGAGTACCAGCAAATCGAGATCTACAACATCACCAACGGTGAACGTTTTACCACCTACGCGATTCGTGCCGAAGCCGGCTCGGGTATTGTTTCCGTGAACGGCGCCGCGGCGCACAAGGCCAGCCCGGGCGATATCATTATTATTGCTGCCTACGTCCAGCTCGACCAGCGAGAGCTGGCAACGTACAAACCCCGCCTGGTGTACCTGGACGAGCAAAACCGGATTACGCACACACGAAATACCATTCCTGTACAGGTTGCCTGATCAGGCGATCACGGTTTTTTTGCGCTGGCCCCAAAACCCTCTATAATGCGGCACTTC
Source organism: Proteobacteria bacterium UBA6492 (assembly GCA_002436485.1). GTDB lineage: Bacteria > Pseudomonadota > Gammaproteobacteria > UBA6429 > Thiohalophilaceae > UBA6492. Next base: position 1,834 of record DJMK01000128.1, on the reverse strand, counting down.
GTGGCCGAGTGGTGGAACTGGTAGACACGCAGCACTCAAAATGCTGTGCCTTCGGGCGTGACGGTTCGACTCCGTCCTCGGCTACCATCTAATTCCTTTCAGACTTTTTTACTGCGCCAGGACTTGTAGTAATTAATAAGTCCGTTGGTCGAGCAATCATGTGAAGTCACTTCGTCATCCTGGTCTAACTCACCAAGTACTGTCTGTGCCAACTGTTTGCCGAGTTCGACACCCCATTGGTCGTAGGAATTAATATTCCAGATCACGCCTTGCACAAAGAACTTGTGTTCGTACAGGGCGATTAAGCGTCCCAGGTTTCTGGGGTTCAAGGTGTGATACAGAATCATGTTGGATGGTTTGTTGCCAGCAAAGATTTTATTGGGCAACAGGACATTCAGTTGTTCGCCGGTGATACCCTGTGCCTCAAGTTCCGCGCGTGCCTCGTCTTCGGTTTTGCCGCGCATAAAGGCCTCGGCCTGTGCAAACACATTCGCCATGAGCATGCGGTGGTGACTGGAAATGCAACGCAAATTGGTAATGGATGCAATGATGTCTGCCGGGATTAACTTGGTGCCCTGGTGCATCAGCTGGTAAAAGGCATGTTGACCGGTGATGCCGAGTTGCCCAAACAGAACAGGGCCTGTGCTGTAATCAACCTGCTCACCATCGCGCGTGACACTCTTACCGTTACTCTCCATGTCGGCCTGGCGCAGATAGTCAGGCAAGAAACGCAAATGCTGATCGTAAGGCAATACGGCATAACTTTGCGCGTTGAAAAAATTGTTATACCAGATACCGAGCAGCGCCATGATAACCGGCATGTTTTGTTCCAGTGGCGCGGTGCGAAAGTGCTCGTCCATGTCATGGGCACCGGCCAGCATTTCTTCAAAGTTGTCCATACCGATGGCCATTGCCAGTGACAGGCCCACGGTTGACCATAACGAATAGCGACCGCCGACCCAGTCCCACATTTTAAAAATATTTTGCTCGTCGATTCCAAACGCACTGGCAGCCGCAACGTTGTTTGAAACAGCAACAAAGTGTTTGGCGATCGCGCTAGTATCATTCGAGGCCTGTAAAAACCACTCGCGTGCGGTGTCGGCATTGACCAGGGTATCCTGGGTGGTAAAACTTTTCGAGGCAATAATAAACAGCGTAGTCTCGGGCTTTAAGTTGTCGAGCGTGTTGTTAATATGGTTTTCATCCACGTTCGACACGAAATGCACGCTTACATCGCGGCTTGCATAGGGGTGCAGGGCCTGTGTTGCCATCATGGGTCCCAGGTCGGAACCGCCTACGCCAAGGTTGACCACGTCCTTGATCGGTTGACCGGTATAACCGCGCCACTTTTGTGAATGAATGGCGTCGCAGAAGCTGCGCATTTTCTCCAACATGGCATTCACTTCTGGCATTACGTCCCGACCGTCGACCAGGATGGGGCGATTAGCGCGATTACGTAGCGCGATATGCAGTACGGCACGATCTTCTGTATGGTTGATTTTCTCGCCGTTAAACATACGTGTTATCCAGCCGGGCACATCGCGATCGCGGGCGAGTTCCAGTAGCAAAGACTCGGTTTCGTCGGTGATGCGGTTCTTGGAGTAATCGAGCAGGAAGTCTTCAAGTTTGATTGAATAGCGCTGAAAACGCTTTGGGTCCTGTGTAAACAGGTCGCGCATGTGCAGGTGACGCACCTGTTCAAAGTGGTTATGCAGTGCCTGCCAGGCGGGGGAACGAGTTAAATCGGGCATCAAACTTTTCCTTCTGTCGATTCTAGCGTGCTGTTTTTACCATACTAAATAATCAGGGATTCGGCATGTCAAGGGGACTAACA
>DJMK01000132.1 GCA_002436485.1 Proteobacteria bacterium UBA6492 | reverse complement strand
TAGATAAAAAATGATTGGATCCCTGTCACCCTCGGGATATACCTCGACTTTTTGTTTGCCGGTTTGTTTGTCGGCAGGGTTTATACTGATGGCCTGGCTGAGTTTCCAGTTTTCAATTAACTCGTTGGCCTGGTCATTGGAATAATCTGCAGCTGCGGGTGTGATTCGCCATTTGCCCGCCTCAAGCGTCATACTAAAGGTTGGCAATACCAGTTTCTTGACCGAACTGATACCGGGTAACAGGGAATGATCCAGGTAGTCGGTTTCATTCAGGCTCATACGGTGGTAAAAAATATCACTGGCGACGTAGAGTTTGTTGTCATGCCGTATATATCGGCGATGTTTTAACGATTCGGTGCCACCAAATTCAAAGGTAAGCTGGTCATTATAAGTAATGCTGGCACGCGGTTTATCCAGGCCATATTTTTTCAATTCTAGATCATCAAGATTATAACTGGCTTCATAAGAAGAAGCTGGCAGCTGAAGTAATTCCTCTATCTTATATTCATTGGCCGGCAGCTTGTAGGGTGATTGCATGACCCACTGCTTGGTTTTTTTTACCAGCACCACGTCTTTGGTGGCAAGGCGCTTGATGGTGATTTTGTTTATCGTGTTTTTATCAACTGAACGAAGAATTTTTTCCGGCTGTTTCTCGACGCCTGGCTCGTAAATGACGAACAAAACCAGGATAGCGATAACGGCCAGTAGCAGCAGGTTAAGAAGATTACGTGAAGACATGATGACTAACGTTTGCGACGACGTAGCCAGATAAACACACCGCTACCGACCAGCAGGACAGGAATCACCAGCAAGTAGGATGCGCCCAACAGTATCATCATATCCTCATCGACCACCAGCTTGCTGCCGGGCGCGGTGCGCGCCGGAATATCGATGAAGTTGTCATCATGGGTCAGCCAGTTAATGATGTTTTCACCCATATTCTGGTTGCCCTGATTTCCAAGGTAGGCATTGGAAAGAAAATCACCGTCACCCATTACGACGATACGCTGGTTTATGCTCTTTTGTTCATTCTCTTTTCCAGATTTGAGTTCACGTGACATGGCAAGACCAATTTTTACAGGCCCTTCGATATCTTCGCTGCGTGAGAAACTGACGCTATCCTTGATGACGCCGCGTTCAAGCCAGCTACGCTGAATACTTTCCAGAAACACACTGACCTGCCAGTCATCCTGTTTTTCAAAATCCAGCCCGACCACGCGCGGATACAGAGTCAGCAGACCGAAATCATTGGTAATGGCGTGATCGCCATACTGTCCCATCACGATGGTAGGATCATTCACACCCAACAGGCTGATATCGAGATCGACAACTACGCCATCCAGTACTTTCAGGTTAATAGTATTGGCAAGCGCGGTCAGTTTTGCCTTGCTGCCGGGTTCAATCAGCCATAGCAGGTTACCACCGTCTTCAACATATTTTTTTAATAGCTGTGTTTCACCTTCAAGGTATTCAAGTTGTGGACTGGCAATGACCAGTACCGCGATGTTTGGTGGCAGTACAAGTGATTTTGTGAGATCGATAGAAGAAACCTTGAAACCCTTGTTCTTGAGGTTATCGATAAAGATACTCATATCATGATTGGCCCGTGCGTCGGGGCTACGTTCACCATGACCGGTGATAAAAACTATCTGTCTTTCTGCGTTGCGTAGCAGTCGTTGCAGACTGTTGGTAAAACCTTCTTCGCTGAACATTTGCACGTGCTCGGTACGGCTCTGGTATTCAACGATCATCTCTCCATCAGTGCGAATCGCCAGTTCGCGAATTTTGTCCGGGTTGGTCATGGGGTCGACGAATTCAAGATTAATCTTGTTCGATATTTTCTGGTAACGCTTGATCAGGTCGCGTACCTGTTGACGTACCGGTGATAGTTCGCCACCACTGGCATAAGATGTGATATTGACGGAAGAATCAAGTTTGTCCAGCACCTTGATGCTGGCTTCTGACAAGGAATGTCGGCCTGTTGCAGTCCAGTCCATTTCCTTGTTGTAGCGCGTGGACAACCAGGCAAGTAGCCCCATCACGACCAGGAACAGGATGGTAAATATCCAGCCCTGAATACGCAGTTGACGTTTTGTCTTTTTCGTTATTTCCATGTTGTTAACGTTGTAACCGATCACCGTCAAGTCGACGGATGCTTAATACAATGAAAATAGCGATCACTATTAGGTAATAAACAAAATCGCTGCTATCAAAGATACCTCGTTCAAAGGCTGTCAGGTGATCAAGAATTGAAAGGTAAGCAATCAGGTTGACGCTTTCGCTGGTACTGTTGCTGCCAGCGAGATACAAAATCCATAACAGCAGGATTGCGCCAAAAGTGCTCATGGCAGCAATGGTCGGCTGTTTTGTCAGGCTCGACATGAACAGCCCAATGGCAGCACAGGCCGATACCATCATGAATGTACCCAGTAGTGCGCTGGCAAGTAGTCCCCAGTCGATACTACCTGCAAATACCAGTGACAGTGGCATCAGCGTATAGATTGCGGTCATGATCGCAAGGAATGCCACGACACCCAGGTATTTACCCAGAACGATCTCGGTCATCGATAATGGCGCCGAGTAAAGTAATGCGATCGAGTTGCTACGTTTTTCTTCGCTAATGATGCGCATGGTGATCAATGGCACGGTAAACATCATGATAAAGGCCGCGCCATGATACATGGGAACAATAACAAAATCGGTAACGCCAACGGGTATGGAATACAGGTGCAGACGCGGTTGTTGGCTGATAAGGAAATCCTGCAGGTTGATGGCAAACAGCCAGGCAAGAATAAACTGCACGACTCCCAGAATCGCCCACGCCAGTGGAGACAGGAACAGGCTGCGTAATTCACGCGCGGCAATATGTGCGATCATGCGGCATCCTCCGTAGCATCATTCGCTGTTGTTGCATGCGTATGATCCTCGGCGCTGGTAATCTCGACAAAGATCTGCTCGAGAGATTTTTGCTCCGGTGTTAGTTCAACAAGTCCCCAGCCTTGTTCGATAACACGCTGTGCAACCGAGTCAGCCGGGTTGTTGCCGGCACTAAAATACAGACGCCAGCGCTGTGGTGCCAGTTGTTCAACCTGGGTTATGCCATCGAGTTGGTCCAGTTCAGACGACTGAACTGTAGTAGCAAGTCCGAGCAATAAACTGGTCGCCTCGGTCTGTTGATTCAGGTTGGCCATACTGTCCTGGTAAACCAGCTGACCTCGAGTAATGATCTGGACGCGATCACAGGTCATCTGTACCTCGGGCAGAATGTGTGTGGAGAGGATGACACCGTGTTCCTCGCCCAGTTCACGAATCAGATCGCGTATTTCTCTAATCTGTATGGGATCAAGACCCACCGTTGGCTCGTCGAGTACGACGATGGCCGGTGAATGAATAATGGCCTGTGCGATACCGACACGTTGCTGGTAGCCTTTTGACAGGTTGCCAATCAGGCGTCCACCAACTTCATTCAGACCACAGCGTGACTTGGCTTTTTGCAAAGCCGACTTGATATTCGTTTTCGCAATGCGGTTGATGCGGGCGCAGAAAGTCAGGTATTCATCAACGGTGAGTTCACGATAAACAGGAGGTTGTTCGGGCAGATAACCGATTTGTGCCTTGGCCTGTTTCGGTTTATCGAGCAGGTCAACGCCACAGATTCGAAT
>DJMK01000201.1 GCA_002436485.1 Proteobacteria bacterium UBA6492 | reverse complement strand
CCAAGTGTATTGGTTGTCATATCTGTGCTGACGTATGCCCGACTGGCTACATCGATATGGCAATGGGTGAATAAAACGAGGAAAGTAACGTTGTTGCTATCAAAACAAAAAATAATCGCCCTGGCTGTGATGTTTTTGGTAACGCTGTCTGTTCAGGCAGACAGCCTGTTACCGGAAATCCCAAAAGCGAAAAGAAAATATAGTGAAAAGACCTTGTGCGTGGAACCTGTAGACGAGATGCGCAAGAATCACATGAACTATATTATGCATCAACGTGACGACACCATGCGCAAAGGTATTCGTACCTCCAAGCATAGTCTCAAAGAATGTATCGATTGCCACAACGCACCAGCTGACGATGGCAAGGTTGCCAGCATTGAAACCAACGAGCACTTCTGCAGCTCCTGTCATACCTATACAGGTGTCAGCATTGACTGCTTCAGCTGCCACAACGACAAGCCGGCCAATACACAATACAGGCATTCGTTATCCAGTGACAAAATGCCACATCACAAGTTTTCCAAAGACGACGTCACCCCTGACATGTTGGAGAAACTGGCTGCTGTGAAGGAGTCACAACAATGAGCAAGGATAACTTTAATAAATACCGCCGCCAGTTTTTAACTGCCGCCACTGCGGTTGCCGGCGTCACGATAGCCCCTGGCGTCATACTCAACCAGGTGCATGCCAAACCGGTCAATCAACCTGTTTCAAGTGCAAACCGTTGGGGCTTGTTGATCGACGCGAACAAGTGTGCCACGGGCTGTAATGATTGCGTGACCGCCTGTCACACTGAAAACGGTGTTACCGGTTACGGCCGTCCCGCAACCGATTCGCAATGGATTCGCAAGGTCAAACTAACCGACAAACAAACCGGTCATGTGCAAACTATTCCCATGATGTGTCAGCACTGCGAAAAACCACCTTGCGTAGATGTTTGCCCAACCAACGCCTCGATGAAACGCGAAGATGGTGTCGTGCTGGTCGACAAGCACGCCTGTATCGGTTGTCGCTATTGCATGATGGCATGCCCTTACCATGCACGTTCGTTTGTGCATGAGAAAACAACTGACCAGAAATATCCTCGCGGCAAGGGCACAGTCGAAAGCTGTACCTTGTGTGTACACCGCATTGATGACCCGAATGGCGCCAAAGATCCAGCCTGTGTCGATGCGTGTAACGCGTCTGGCCACAAGGCAATGTGGTTTGGTGATCTGAAAGATCCCAATAGTGAAATTTCAAAACGCCTCAAGAAATACGGCGGCGAAGAAATTCGTGCTGATCTTGGATTGAACACCGGCGTGCGTTATCAGAACCTGAGCTAATAACAACTATGAAAACACCACAATTCAAAGAACTCGAAGGTCGTAGCCCGCAATTTTTCATCCTGATGATTGTGCTGGCTGCCATCGCAGCAGTTGGTATCTACTCTGCTTTCTTGATGCACCATGAAGGACATATCATCACCGGTATGACCAATCGAATCGTGTGGGGTACACCGCACGTATTTGCTGTTTTCCTGATTGTGGCTGCTTCGGGCGCACTAAACGTTGCATCGATTGCCTCGGTATTCGGACGCAAGATTTACAAACCCCTTTCACCGTTGTCTATGGTGTTGTCGCTAACCATACTGGTCGGCGGCCTGATGATCCTGATCCTCGACCTGGGCCGTCCCGAGCACCTGATTGATGTGCCGTTAACGCAGTTTTTCTATAACAGCATGCCCTCGCGCTGGAGCCAGTCTGTCTTTGGCTGGAACATGATCCTGTATACCGGTTTCATGGGTATCGTGCTGGTGTATCTGTGGTTTACCCTGGAACGTCGTTTTAACAAGTACACCAAAGCCGCCGGCCTGTTTGCATTCGTATGGCGACTGGCGCTGACCACCGGTACCGGACTTATCTTTGGTTTCCTGGTCGCACGCCCGGGTTACGATGCTGCCATGCTCGCACCGATGTTTATCGTGCTGTCATTTGCCTATGGCCTGGCCTTTTTCTGCCTGATGCTGATTCCTGCCTACAGCTGGAGCGGACGTGAACTGGGTGATGCCATAGTGAATCGTATGAAGACTCTACTAGGCATTTTCGTAGCCGCGGGGCTTTACTTTGTGTTCACGTTTTATATTGCTAAAGCCTATTCCGCTGATGCCGCACAGGGTGTGATTTCATTTTTACTGTTTGGCGATAACAATTACAGCACGGCGTTCTGGTTTGGCCAGGTACTGCTGGGCGGTATCGTTCCCATCGCATTGACCCTTTTACCGTGGTTTAAATCACGCGGTGCGTTAATCATTGCCTCTATTGCAGTCATCCTGGGTGGACTGAGCCAGATGTATGTAACGATTATCGGCACACAGGCCTACCCCATGCCACTCTTCCCGGGCAAGGTGGTTGAGAGTGTGACAAACGATGGCGGTATCGCACCCTATTCAGCCAGTATCTATGAAATCCTGTTAGGACTGGGCGGTATTGCAGTTGCCATTTTACTCGCCGTGTTTGCCATGAACGTGTTACGTATTCTGCCTGCCAGCCTGGCGGATAAAGATACTGATCCGCATCATACTGCCAGCTAAGCACCGGTTTTCATGTCAGGGTGAACACGACACGTATCCACCCTGCACTTCATCAAATATGGACGCGAAACCATGATGTCGCGTATTTATATTTCCGCCGCACACAAATCCTCAGGAAAGACCACTGTATCGATAGGTCTGTGCGCCGCACTTCAACAACGCGGTCTTAAGGTACAACCCTTTAAAAAAGGACCCGACTATATTGATCCCATGTGGCTGGGACAGGCGGCAACACGGCCGTGTTATAACCTGGATTTCTATACCATGCAGCGCGACGAAATCCTGTCTACGTATAAATCCCGATCGCTGGGCAGTGATATCACGCTCATTGAAGGCAACAAGGGTTTGTATGACGGCCTGGATCTGGATGGCAGCAACAGTAACGCAGCATTGGCTACATTACTGGAAGTCCCCGTCATACTGGTTCTGGATGCGCGGGGTATGACCCGTGGCATTGCACCACTTATCCTGGGTTACCAGGACTTTGACAAGGAAGTGTATATCGCCGGCGTTATTCTGAACCAACTGGGTGGTTCACGCCACGAACAAAAACTACGCGCCGTGATCGAACACTACACCGACGTGCCGGTCATTGGTGCGATTCACCATGATCACAATCTTGAAATTAGCGAGCGCCACCTCGGGTTGATCCCGTCCAATGAATCCGCACAAGCACAAGAGCAGATTAACCAGTTGGCAAAGACCATTACGCAACAGGTCGACCTGGATGCCCTGCTTGAGATCGCCAGCTCTGCACCAGTATTACAAGCCAACGAGACGATACCTGTCCCACCCCAACCAGCCAGTACCATACGCCTGGGTATCATGCGCGATGCCGCGTTTGGTTTTTATTATCCGGGTGACCTTGAAGCGTTACAGGTGGCCGGTGCGGAATTGATTCCCATCGACGCCATTAATGATGCGACACTGCCCGCCATTGACGGCCTGTTTATCGGTGGCGGTTTTCCGGAAACCCACATGGATAAACTGGCAGCCAATCATTCATTGCGCCAGTCAATCAAGCAAGCGCTTGAAAACGGCCTGCCGTGTTATGCAGAATGTGGTGGCTTGATGTACCTGGCGCGTTCGATTAGCTGGCAAGGCAACACCGCCGAAATGGTGGGCCTGTTGCCCGGCGATATTCACATGCATAAAAAACCCCAGGGACGTGGTTACATTCGTATTCAGCAAACTGGCAACGCACCATGGGTCATGCATACCAACGAGGTAATCGTGGGCCATGAGTTTCATTATTCAGCCATTGAAAACTTACCCGCTGACACCACGTTTGCCTTTGAGGTTAAACGCGGTACGGGTATCGATGGCCAACATGACGGCATCGTGTATAAAAACACCCTGGCCTGTTATGCTCACTTACGCGATACACGACAGAGCCCATGGGCCCGGGCATTTGTTGATTTCATCCAGCAACACAAACAGAAATAAAAAGGTGATCCAATGATTACAGTGACTCCAGAAGCCGCAGAACAAATCAAGCTCTCAGCAAAACAGAGCAAGGCCGAAGGCCTGCCACTTCGTATCGCTGCGCAACGTCAGGACGACGGCAGCCTGCACTATGCGCTCGGTTTTGCCGAGGAAGAACATACCGAAGATCTCAGCTTTCGCTCTGAAGGGATCGACATCGTGGTGTCGCCCATGAGCATCGACCTGCTGAGCAACACAGTGATTGACTTTGTTGAGCTCGATTCGGGTGAGAAAAATTTTGTATTCAAAAATCCCAATGATCCCAATTACCGGCCACCAAGCAACTAGAAAGCTTTTTAAATCAAATAGTTATATGCTTAGGCTTGTATGTGCAGGTTAGTGGTAACATATTGTGTAACCGTAACACTGCCCCCATAAATTAAACTATGAACGAACCAGAGCGCCTGCAGCAATCCCACTCGCCGTCGGTATGGCATGCCGGTCTGGGCCTTCCGCTTTTTGGCCTGGCCAGTGTGATCGTGTTACTCGCGGCCAGTAGCCTGTGGGCAATCACGGCCGAGACAGCCAGTTCCCTGCCATTGGCCCTCGTTAGCCTGCTGTTTATCGCAGCGCTGGCCCTGCTGGTTGCGTTGTATCTTCGCATTCAGAAAAATCTGCTCACGCCACTGGTTAGTCTGCGAAACTGGGCACAGGATTTAAAAAACCATAAAACAGATGTTCAGCTTGCCGCACATGGTACGAGCGATTTTCAACAGCTAGCCAATGATATTAACGAAATTGGCCAACAGTTTCGTTTGCTATCTAATGATATGCAGAGCCAGGTCAGTGAAAAGACCGAGCATATCAAGCAAAAAGCACGTACGCTGGAGATCATTTATGACGTGGCAGCCAGTATCAATGTCTCGCGCGATCTCGATGATCTGCTAACCCGGTTTTTGCATACACTCAAGGAAGTGGTCAATGCACGCGCCGCGGTAGTGCGCCTGGTCGAAGATGAGCAAAACATGCGGCTGGTCGCCAGCACCGGTCTGGATGAGGAAGTGGTCGCGCGCGAGCAAAGCCTGCCAGTAGCAGCTTGCCTGTGTGGCAGTGCCTATGACAAAGGTACCGTGCAGTACCAGCCGGACATCACCAAGTGTGACAAGATCATCGGCCATTCCTTTTTCGACGATAAAAACATCGGCATGATTGCAGTGCCCTTGCAATACCGTGACAAAACACTGGGTGTCTACAACCTGTTTGTTCAAAAAAGCCGTATGAAAGATATCGAGGAAATCAACGAGCTGTTGACCAGCATTGGTCGTCATCTTGGTATGGCGATTGATAAAGCGCGACTGGACGATGAGACTAATCGCTTATCTATCGTGGAAGAACGTACTCGCCTCGCACATGAGTTGCATGATTCACTGGCGCAAACCCTTGCCAGCTTACGTTTCCAGGTACGTGTACTGGACGAAAACCTGCGTCTCGGCGAAGAGCCCGCGGTCTGGCATGAGCTGGAAAAAATTGAAAACAATCTTGACGAAGCTTACTCCGAACTTCGTGAATTGATTACCCATTTCAGGGCACCGATCGATAAACGCGGCCTGGTACCCGCGGTACAACACCTGGTAGATCGTTTTCGCAACCAGACTGGTATCCACATCTTCCTGCAACAGGAGTGGCATATCGTACAGCTACCACCCAGTATCGAGGTGGAAGCGCTGCGTATTATCCAGGAATCACTGAACAACATTCGAAAACACAGCCAGGCGCATACTGTACGGGTGATTTTGCGTAGTACACCGCAAGGTGATTGCCGTATTCTGATTGAAGATGACGGAATCGGGTTTGACTCGAGCAAAGACATCGATACCAAGCGCGATCACTATGGATTGAATATCATGACCGAACGCGCAAAACGAATTAATGGTAAATTCCGCATTGAGAGCGATGCTGGTGAAGGAACGCGTATCACGTTGCATTTCAAATACCCGACGGCTACCCAGACAACACACGAAAGCACCAACACGGTAATGGTTCAACCACCTTCAAGGCAAATTGGTTTATGAGCTTACGCATTGTATTGATTGACGATCACACCCTGTTCCGGGTTGGCCTCGAAGGCCTGCTGGAGAGCCGAGGTATCGAGATCGCCGCTTCCGTTGACAGTGGCGAAGATTGTATTCAGTTGGTCACGGAGAAAAAACCCGACGTGGTGTTACTGGATATGCGCATGCCGGATGTATCTGGCATAGGCGTATTAAAAAAGTTGCGCGAAAGCAATCTTGCGATGCCAGTCGTTATGTTAACCACCAGCACCGAGGAATCCGACCTGGTTGAATCGCTACGTGCCGGTGCACAAGGTTACCTGTTAAAAGACATGGAGCCGGATGCACTGGTGATCGCCTTGCGTGACATCGTTGCCGGTAAAACAGTCGTCGCACCTGACCTGGCGCCGATATTGGCAAAGGCTGTGCAGGGTAAGAAGGAAGAACCCGAACCACCCGAAGCGAGCCCATTTGATGACTTAACACCACGCGAAACAGAAATTCTTGGCCTGCTTGCAGAAGGACAAAGTAACAAGGCCATTGCACGCAACCTGGGCATCTCGGATGGCACGGTTAAATTGCACGTAAAAGCGATTCTACGCAAACTCAACGTGCACTCACGTGTTGAAGCGGCTGTAATGGCGGTTGAAAAAGGTCTGCAACGCAACCCGGTAAGCACCTCGTGAAAACATTCAGTCAACTGGTCGCCGAATGCAGCAAGCAGGTGCGCGAACTGTTTCCCTGGGACCTGGCAGATAAAATGGAGAATGATGAGCTGCTACTGGTTGATGTGCGCGAACCCTATGAATACGAAAAAATGCATATCGAGGGTTCGATTAACGTGCCACGCGGCATTCTTGAATCTGCCTGCGAATACGATTACGAGGAAACCATTCCGCAACTGGTCAAGGCGCGCGAAAAAGATGTCATCGTCATTTGTCGCTCCGGTTTTCGTAGTGTGTTCGCCGCCCACATGATGCAGCAACTGGGTTACCAGAGTGTCTGGTCATTAAAAACCGGCCTGCGTGGCTGGAATGAATTTGAACAACCGCTGATTGATATCAATGGCGACGAAGTTGATCTGGACGAGGCTGAAGAATACTTCATGCCAAAATTACGGCCAGAACAGCACAAACCAGCTTAAAATACATTAAGTTATTTAAAAAAGTTATTGTTGATTCTTTAATAAGTATTCCTGACTATCTAACTATGATATAAAATTTTTATCTTCATATCATCTTGACTAATAGTCATTGAATCGGAACAATAGATGCACACATGGAGTGCATGACACAGCGGGCATTTTCAATTACCCCTCAATAACTATAAACAAGCCCCCAGGACCTCGCAGACGCCTGATTCAATTTGCAGGAAGCAATAGTAAGTATAAATATCACCAACATCAGACTGGTTGGTATGCCAATACTATTGCAGCTAATTACATAATCAAAAAGTAAATATGTATTGCATACCTTCTGTGGTTAGACCTTAGGAGGAATTACCAGTGAGACGCCGAAATTTTCTTAAAATAAGCAGCGGCGCGCTTGCATCAGCATTAACAGGAGCATCCAGTTACCTGTTATGGCAACCGCGCGCGCACGCCGAAACCATCAGTAAAACGTTTTATATCACGCACGGATACATCACCCAGCCAGATGGCGTGAATGTTTACTTCCGCGGATTCAGTAACAGCTCCAATAGCCTGAATGTGCCTGGCGATGCGCTGATCGTGCAACAAGGTGATACGGTACGTATCACCGTAATAAACACGTTGGGCACGGATCACCGCTTTACTGTTCAGGGCCATGGTGTAAGCACCACGGTCCGCGCTGGTGAACAACGTACCATCTCATTTACCGCGGGCAATCCCGGTACTTATTTCTACTATGACAGTTCCAATGCACCTTACAACCGGCTGGTCGGTTTGCACGGCGGTCTCGCGGTAATGCCACGCTTTTCAAGTAACCGGGTTTATGATGGCAGTCCAACATTCAAATACCAGAAATTCTGGTTATTCCATGATATCGACCCGGTGTGGCATGCGCGTATTCGTGATCGGCGCACACCGAGCACCCGTTATAGTCCGCGTTACTTTACCCTGAACGGTTTAAGTGGACGTCCGCCCGGCGCGCCGGGTGCCATGGATCCTGCGGTAGACAGCATGGTAGATCCACGCTCTGCCTTGCACGGTCATATTGGTGATCGCACATTAATGCGTGTCATGAATGCCGGTTTATGTCAGCAATCTGTTCACTGCCATGGCAACCATGTTGAATGGTTAACCGATAACGGCAAAATACTCCCGGATATCTGGTCAAAAGATTGTGTCTATCTCGAGGGCAATATGGGTAGATGTGATTTGATTTATCCATTTGACTATCCACCCGATGCATACCCGCGTGTTTCACGCGGTGCCTATCCGATGCACCTGCACACGGAAATGTCGCAGACCGCTGGCGGCGGCCTGTACATGTTCGGTGCGATCACAGACATCTATTTCGAATAGGAGGTGCAACATGGGTTGGAGAAGAAGATCTTCAGATAGCGATTCGTCATCAAGTACAACAACAAGTTCCTCTGATAGCACCACCAGCACCTCCACAAGCAGTATGGATGGTGGCGGAATGGATGGTGGTGGTATGGGTGGTGGTATGGGTGGTGCCTGTTATGTCTACCCGGCTGCACCAGCCACACCCGGACGGGTTACACCCAATGTGAGTTATAACCTGGGCATTGATATGAATATTCCACTGACCATGGATGATGGACGTACCGTGACCATGTGGGGCTTTGCCGATAACGGTGGCAACATGATGGGTATGGGCGGTGGTGGTGGCGGTATGGGAGGCGGTACGTTCCCCTCGCCTGCGATGCGCGTTCGCCAGGGACAAATTGTGCATACCAATCTAAGTGTCAACATGATGATGATGCATACGGTTCACCACCATGGTATTGAACCCGCACCGCACTCCGATGGTGTCGGGCACATTACCTGGGACGTGGCGAATGGCACCTACACCTATCAGTGGCGGCCATCGAGCGCAGGTACCTACTTCTACCACTGTCATACCAACACGGTATTGCATGCCGAAATGGGTATGTACGGTGCCCTGATCGTGGATCCACCAGAAGGTCCGGGACGCCTGTACTCTAACGGCCCACGTTATGATGTGGAAGCCTTCTGGGTTGTGGATGAAGTGGATTCCTCCTGGCACACACTGGGCTGGACGGCCGGCACCTGTGGCGGTGATGTGGGGTTAAACGAGTTAAATCCCGATTACTTTGTCATTACCGGAGTGGATGGCAGTGGTAACAGCGCCATGAACCTGCCGCCGATTTCAGCCACGGTACAACGTGGGCAACGGCTGCTGGCGCGCTATATCTGTGCCGGTTATCACCCGCAGCGGATTCGCTTTGGTGGATTGACCGGAACGGTGCATGTCTCCGACGGGCGTGTCCTACCAAGGCCAATTCAGGTGACTCAGCTACGCGCCTGTTCGGGCGAACGCTACGACATCATCTTTGAGCCCACCTCGCGGGGCACTTACCTGATCGAAACCGACATTATTCACTGGGTAACGGGAGAGGTGCTGGGTACAACACGCACCACGGTGACCGTGGTTTAACAAGCGTGCCCCCAGTAATGAAAATGCCCTCTGCGCAAGCAGAGGGCTATTTTTTTAGAGCGCGGTATAGCGCTTGCGCTCGTTACGCTTTCCTTTGGGGGAGGCCTGTTGAACGATGACGCCCTTGATGGCGTCCAGGCTGATTTCGCGCTTTTCATGCAGGTAATCTTCGTGCAGTGGTTGCAGGTAATGCTGACCATTTTCAATCACCAGCTGGCGAAAAATGTAACCGTTCTCGACTTCGGCCATGACATAACTTTCATGTTCAATCACTCCAGCCGGGTCGATAACAATGATGCAACCCCGCTTGAATTCAGGTTCCATGCTATTGTCCGTCACCTGCAGGGCAAACGGTTCGCTCGAACTACAACCACCTAAGTCCATTACTGACCTCTCGAATGTCTGAATTGATGATAATTATATCAATTCGCCTGGCAGTCTAAATATATAAAAATTGGTAGAGATTCCAGTCTAAATTCGCTGGTTTTTCAATACGCTGGCGAATCATCGCTTAAATGCGCAATTTTAAAATGGTTATTATTTGAACATTAACCAACGGTGCTTGTCTATAATTAGAATCAAGATGCAGTCTCACAAACTGCCACCAACGATAAATTAGGAGGTGTACCATGAGACGTCGCTTGTACTTTCTACTCCCCGATGTTCGCAGCGCAAAAATCGTCCATAACGATTTGTTGCTATCCAAAATCGAAGAACGACACATGCATGTCATTGCTCGCGAAGACACCGACCTCGAAGACCTGCCCGAAGCCGATTTACGGCAAAAATCCGACCTGGTACATGGCCTGCAACTGGGCCTGGTGCTCGGCGGCCTGACCGGCATGATTCTCAGCACGATTGCCGTGTTGCTGAACATGATCGTGCCCGGTATCGAGGTCTGGTCCGTGGTCTCACTGACCCTGGGCGGCGCCTTTCTGGGTGCCTTTGCAGCCACCATGATTGCGGTGAACGTGAAAAACACTCGCCTGGCCCAGTTTCGCCATGATATCGAGCGCGGCCGCATCCTGTTCATGGTCGATGTCCCGTTTCGCAAGGTCAACCAGACCATTGACCTGNNTTTTTAACCGCCCTTTCTACATGCAATTAAGGTAATTGCGAGAAAAATCCGATAAGATCCTGATACTTACAGGTAAAACTTCATATGACAGATACAGATAAAAAGCTTCACGCCATCAGCAGTAACACCGTCTGGCACCATGCCACCGTGACCCGCGAACTGCGCGAAGGACGTAACGAGCACAAAAGTGTCATTCTATGGTTCACCGGCCTGTCTGGCGCTGGTAAATCGACCCTGGCGCATGCCGTGGAAGACCGGTTACACAAACTCGGTTGCAATACGGTATTGCTCGATGGCGATAACGTGAGGCATGGTCTCAACAAGGATCTGGGTTTCACCGAGGCCGATCGGATCGAGAACCTGCGCTGCGTTGGCGAAGTCGCGAGGCTGATGACCGATGCCGGACTCATTGTCATCACCGCCTTCATCTCGCCGTTCCAGGCGGAGCGGGAGATGGTCCGCGCAATGGTTCCCGACGGCGAATTCATCGAGGTCTTCATCGACACGCCGCTCGCAGTGGCCGAAGAACGCGACGTCAAGGGGCTCTACAAGAAAGCGCGGTCCGGTGAACTCAAGAACTTTACCGGGATCGACAGTCCCTACGAGATGCCCGTCAACCCGGAAATTCGTATCGATACGACGCGGCTTTCAGCCGAAGAAGCGGCCACGCTGATCGTCGATACGCTGCTCGAGAGAGTGTGACGGGGTCAGAGCAAGGGGTCAGACCCCAGGGTCTGACCCCTTGCTCTGACCCTTTGTTCACACCAGCCAAGGCGGCAAGGGGTAGCCCTTAGCCGTCAGGAATTCCGGAT
>DJMK01000062.1 GCA_002436485.1 Proteobacteria bacterium UBA6492 | reverse complement strand
GGAGCGATTCGAACGCCCGACCGCCTGGTTCGTAGCCAGGTACTCTATCCAGCTGAGCTACGGGCGCATGGGAGGGCGCATTATACAGAGATAAGGCAATTTTCCAAAGACTATGTGCGAGTAAAATGGCGGAGAGAGAGGGATTNNTTAGCAGGGGAGCGCCTTCAGCCAACTCGGCCATCTCTCCAGGACAAACAGAAATAGAGGCAAATCTGCCATCAAGCAGACCGCGAAGAGGCGAAAGGATACAGGGGGTTAGTTAGAAAATAAAGAGATGGGAGAAAATTAGCCTTGGGCTTCCTTTTTCTCGTTCTTGATACGCTCGTAAATCTCTTCCCTGTGTACCGAGACATCCTTGGGAGCGTTGACACCGATGCGGACCTGGTTACCCTTGACCCCGAGAACGGTCACGGTCACCTCGTCTCCGATCATGAGCGTTTCACCCACGCGCCGCGTCAAAATTAACATATTCTAATCTCCCGGTTCTGTTCCTAAACGATATTATGCGTTCCCTGCATCAGTGGTACGCTCTTCACAGGTATCGACCAGCGCCAAAGCAAACTTTAGCGAAAAACACCGCTCACGCAGCAGGTTTCTGCTCCAGGCCAAAGACATCATGCAAACTGCGGACGGCCAGCTCGAGGTATTTTTCGTCAACGACGACAGAAATCTTGATTTCAGAGGTGGAAATCATACGGATATTAATACCTTCCTTAGCCAATGCGCCAAACATGGTGCTTGCGATACCAGCATGCGAACGCATGCCAACGCCCACGATGGAGATTTTCACGATTGTATCATCACCCGTCACCTGGCGCGCGCCCAATTCTTTGGCGATACCATCCAGTATCTGTCGCGCCTTCTTGTAATCATTGCGATGTACTGTAAAGGTGAAATCGGTACATCCATCCGCACCGATATTCTGGATAATCATATCAATCTCAATGTTGGCTTCACCAATCGGGCCAAGAATCTGGTAGGCAATACCGGGTTGATCTGGCACACCCGTAATCGTCAGCTCTGCCTCGTCGCGATTAAAGGCGATACCTGAAATAACTGCATCTTCCATATTTTCGACCTCTTCATCATAGGTAATCAGGGTGCCGGGCCCCGCCTGGGTTGAATGCAAAACGCGAAGCGGCACACCATACTTGCCGGCAAATTCCACGGCACGAATCTGTAGTACTTTTGAGCCGAGACTGGCCATCTCCAGCATCTCTTCAAAAGTGATTCTGTCCAGTCGGCGTGCATTGGGCACCAACCGGGGGTCAGTGGTATACACCCCGTCCACATCAGTATAAATCTGGCATTCATCGGCCTTTAGTGCCGCTGCCAGTGCCACCGCAGTAGTGTCTGAACCACCCCGACCGAGCGTGGTGATGTTACCGTTTTCATCAACGCCCTGGAATCCGGCCACGACCACGATACGTCCAGCTTTGAGATCCTCACGCACACGCTTCTCGTCGATATCCATGATGCGGGCCTTGGTATGGGCACTGTCTGTGCGAATATGCACCTGGTGACCGGTATAGGAACGGGCTGCCTGGCCAAGCTTTTCTATTGCCATGCTGAGCAGTGCAATCGTTACCTGCTCACCGGTGGATACCAGTACATCGTATTCCCGTGGATTCGGAATTTCGGATATCTGCCTGGCCAGATCAATCAGGCGGTTTGTTTCACCGGACATGGCAGAAACCACAACAACGACATCATGTCCCTGCTTGTGAGTTGCAATGACCTTCTCGGCCACGCCCTCGATTTTTTCGATGCTGCCGACCGACGTTCCGCCATATTTTTGTACGATGAGTGCCACTATATATATCCCTGAACAAAGGGCGCAGATTAAACAATAAATTGACTACAAATGAAAGGCAAAACAGTATGTTGCAGGCTTATCCGAGTTGCTCACGCACCCAACCACTGACTGACGCCAGTGCTGCATCCAGCCCTGCCGGATTATTGCCACCGGCCTGGGCCATATCAGGACGACCACCGCCCTTTCCACCAACCTGCTGTGCCACGACATTTACCAGGTCGCCCGCCTTGATTCGACTGGACTGTTCTTTGGTAACACCTGCCACAATACTGACCTTTTCACCCTGTACGGTAGCCAGCACAACCGCGGCCGAACCCAGTTTGTTTTTCAATTGATCCAGCGTATCGCGCAGGGTTTTCACGTCAGCACCATCCAGTTTGGCCGCTAAAACTTTTATACCATTGACTTCCTCTGCTTGCGAGGCGAGATCACTACCCGCACTAGAAGCCAGCTTTGCCTTGAGCTGCTCGAGCTCTTTCTCAAGCATTCGGTTTTTGTCGAGTAATTGTTTTACACGATCACCCAGATCTTCACGCTTGCCTTTCACCATGCTGGCAATATTACTCAGCTGGGATTCCTGTTTCTCAATCCATGCCAGTGCACCTTTCCCGGTGACGGCCTCTATACGACGAACACCTGCCGCGATACCTGTCTCGCTGACAATCTTGAAAACACCAATATCACCGGTACGACTTACATGGGTGCCACCACACAATTCCATGGAAAAGTCACCCATCTTTAACACGCGCACCGTGTCACCATATTTTTCGCCGAACAACGCCATGGCGCCCTGCTTAACCGCTTCCTCCTGCCCCATTAGCCTGGTCTCGACCTGGTGATTAAAACGTATGTGGTCATTAACCAGCATTTCGATCTGTTGCAACTGTTCTGGTTTTACTGGCTCAAAATGGGAAAAGTCAAAACGTAAACGCTCTGCGTCTACCAGCGATCCTTTTTGCTGCACATGATCACCCAACACTTTGCGCAGGGCGGCATGCATCAGGTGTGTAGCAGAATGGTTGTAGGCTGTAGCCAGACGTGATTCCGTGGTGATACTGGCGGTTATGGTATCACCGACATTTAATTCACCGGTGGTAATTTTGCCTATATGCAAAATAGCATCACCGGCTTTTTGCGTATCGCTTACTTCAAAGGTCACATCGGCTTCTTCAAGCAAACCTTCATCACCAACCTGGCCACCAGACTCCGCATAGAATGGTGTCTTATCCAGTACAACCACGCCCTCGTGCCCCTCTTGCAGGCAATCAACTGCCTTGCCTTCCTGAAACAGGGCAACCACCTTGGCATCGTCTTGCAGTGATTCATAACCCGTAAACTCTGTACACACGTCCAGGTCAATTTCACCCATGTCGGTCATATGAAACTGGCTGGCCGCTCGCGCGCGATCACGTTGTGAATCCATAGCCTTGTCAAAACCCGGCATGTCGATTTCCAGCCCGCGTTCGCGTGCGACATCAGCAGTAAGGTCAGCAGGAAAACCATAAGTGTCGTAGAGTTTAAAAACAATTTCGCCGGGAATCACCTTGCCATTCAATCCAATGATGGACTCTTCCAGGATAACCATTCCCTGATCCAGCGTCTCGGCAAAGCGTTCTTCCTCCTGCAGCAGAACACGTTCGATCACCGCGCTCGCCTTTGCGAGTTCGGGATAAGCTTGTCCCATTTCCTTATCCAGCGCAGCAACCAGTTTATGAAAAAAAGCCTTGCGTATTCCGAGTTTATGTCCATGACGAATTGCTCGACGAATAATACGCCGCAACACATAACCGCGCCCTTCGTTTGATGGCACAACACCGTCAACAATTAAAAAGCTACAGGAGCGTATGTGATCTGCAATTACTTTCAGCGAGTTATTTTCGAGATCCTTTGTACCGGTTACAGCAGCAACTGCCTTAATCAGGTTGGCAAACAGATCGATTTCATAATTGCTATGTACCCCCTGCATGACCGCAGCGAGACGTTCCAGTCCCATGCCGGTATCGACAGACGGTTTGGGTAACGGATTCAGGGTGCCTGATGCATCGCGATTATATTGCATGAAAACCAGGTTCCAGAT
>DJMK01000095.1 GCA_002436485.1 Proteobacteria bacterium UBA6492 | reverse complement strand
TTGCGACAGGTAATAGATCGTATTGAATCCCCCGCCAAGAGTGAAATAGGCATCACGGAAATTGATCATGCTTACCGCTGGCGTGGCCCAGTTCACAGCTTCAATACCACGTTGATAGGCGATTTGATACTCCCAATCTAAGGGTGCCTGAGTAGTTGCAGCAGGTGACGATACACTTTTTGCACTTTCGTTGCAGCCCACACCCAGCAATACGAGGACAGTCAGCATCAAAATGTAGAATAATTTGTTCATTGTGATGTAGCTCCACTAAGTTAATTCATGATCTCTGTTGTATCTGTCTATCGCGAAGCTATTTAACTGGCTTTATTTCAGGAAACTTCCAGGAACCATCCAGGATCGGCTTGCGCGGGTCGTACATACGCACGGCATAGTTCCAGCCCTTGGTGACGGGCAAACAATTGACCCGGCCATCATCACAGCCACCAAAATTGATCGTAAAGGAACCATCCTTGTTCGGTTTGGCGGTGACATTATTAAAACTGTAGCGACCTTGTGGATTCTCTTTAATATATCCATCGGCCCCATAAACGGTGATTGACCAGAATGCATCCACAGGGACATCCTTCACGGTTACCGTATGTGGCGTGCCATCATTTTTTGGTACGGTGACGATATCGTAAGATGCGCTCTTCTGTGGCAATCCACCCCAGCCACCGGCACCGAACACCAGATGATCAATAGGATCAACTTCGTCCTTGGTACCCATCGCCTTTGCAGTAGAGCCTCCCAACTTGGCCAATGTGTTTAGTGCGCCTCGTGCTTCCAGCAGCTGTTGCATATTCCAATTTGGGATGTCGAGCGGTCCATTGCCGCCGCCGGTAATCGTCATAGCGTCCTGTGCCGCGTTGGCAGCCTTGATATCTTTGGGATCGTTAGCGTCAACAAAGGTGCGCACGATGATATAAGCATAACGACTGCCGACTTTATCTTTTGTGATTTTATGTGCACCTGGTTTGGATGTTGCGTAACTGTAATGGTCCTGGCTGATGACATGCAGGTTCATATAGCGACCTTTGGCATCGGGCATTGTTATGGTTGCTGGTTTACTGAGATCGAGAACGGTACTCGAATAAATCGTGTCACGGTTCATTCGTATTACATCCTGCTTGTCCAGCGGTATGGGCCCACGAACGTGATACCACTTACTGAAGCCGACAGCGCTATGGATTTTTTTTATTGCGACATCAGATTCTGCACGGATGAATGTCTTTGCCGTCACCGGAGTGCTTTCTTCTGTGCTACTTTTAGCCACGGCCATATATGGCATAAGCAGTATACTGGTCACAGCAAGCATCGTCGTAAATGTTGTCATGCTCTTCAAGTGCTGTTTCGTTTTCATTTTTTTCTCCGTATAAAAATTGCTTACAAGTCCGTTATCTTTATTTCACTTCTTCCGGTAAATTAAAAGCGTATTCACCTTTCAGGAATGCCTCACCGGGTTCGTACATTCGCCACTGATAATAAAACCCTTCTCCGGCAAACGGCAGACAGTTTTTACGGCCGTCTTCACAACCGCCCAGATGGATGGTAAAAGATTTGTCGGCGTTGGGTTTTGCGGTGATACTATTTAAGCTGTATGCGCCGAGTTTATTTTTCTGGAAAAAGCCCTGGGCGTTGTACATGCAAATCGACCAGAACGCGCCCACCGGTACATCAGCGGGTACGTCGATCTTATATTTCTTTGCAGTGGACAGATTCAGCTGTACCGCCTGGTACATTGCATTTTTTGGCGGCAACAGACCCCAACCCGCGATGGTGGCAACAGTATGCTTCAGCGAATCCACCTCGCCACGTTTGCCCATGGAGCCGATGGTATCCTTACCGGCGAAAGCGACCAGTTGCTGCACCATCTTAAAAAGTGTTTTGTAGCGTGCCATATCGTAATTGGGTAGCACAAACGGCTCATTCGATCCGGCTTCGATCTTGAACTGATTTTGCAGCGCGTGCACGGTGGCCAGATCTTCAGGATCATTTGGATCCATAAATACACGCACGCCAACTGCAGCATAGCGAGTACCGACATCCTTTTCACTGATCGTATATTTCCCGGGCCTGGTATAAACGTTATAGGCATAATGATCCTCATCAATGATCTCGACAGTGAAATAGCGTCCCTTGTTTTCGGGAACTGTCAGGGTGACAGGTTTTTTCAGATCGACAATCGCCAGGCTATAGAGGGTATCCATGTTCATGGCGATAGTGGGTTGATGATCTACGTCCACCGGCTTTCTAAAGTGTAGCCACTGGTTAGGACCGCCTGCGAGCTTTTGGTAGCGGTCAAATTGCATGTGAGTTTCGACAGTTCTTAAGTTATCGAGATTGACATCGATTTTCTTTTCTGCCGCGGAAGCATTGCCGACATGAATGAGCATCATTGCCATCATGAGTAGAAATATAGATTTCATTTTTTTCTCCGTATTAATGTTCTTGTGCCAATCGACAGAAAACCGGTTCTTCCAATGTCATTCAAATCATCCCTTAGCAAGCACAAGAGGCTGTAAAGATTGATTATTTACCTTATTTTTACTATTCCTAAACGAGCCATACAGTACTCATAACCATATTATGTCTGTACATTCATTAGTATATACTTAATGAAATGGTAATATGTTGACATTAATCAATGTATTAACGCATCGTGATGCTGTAATAATATTTTTGTATTTCAACTGGTTGTAAAACTGTCATTTCACGCCACATAAATAATTCCTAATGGACATAACGGACCAGCACATAGAACAACTCTCTTCCGCCTATCATCCCGCCGGGATGACAGAACGGCAGCTCCCCTTAACCAGTGTGAGCGGCATGCTCCCTTTTGTGTTTTTTCTGGATAAAATCGGCGCACCTACCACTCGCTATTTGGAACAGGCCAGGATCCCCGTGTCTTTACTCGATACACCGGATGCACTCCTGCCTCTGCATCAGGTCTATGTGTTCGCTGAACTTGCAGCACAACGCGAAGGTATCAAAAACTTTGGTCTTCTTGTGGCGCAAGATGCGACCCTCGATGATGTTGGTCCCTACGGTTATCTCATCCAACAATCCAGCACCGTGTACGAGTACCTGCAGAAAGGGATTCAGCTAATCAGTTGCGTTACCACCGGCGAGCATTTCTGGTTTTCCCGTGAGGGTGAGTCATTGCGGTTCAATCATGCCGTTTCTGATAGCTCAGCATATGGGCAGAGCCAGGCTGATATCTTTGCCTTGATCATGACTATCAATACACTGCGCAAACATGCGGACCAGAACTGGCAACCCACTGAACTTCGGCTAGCCAACTGCCACACGGAGTCACTGCCCGAAATGGCCAGTCTGGCCGACACGGTCATCAGCAAAAATGGTCGCTTTTCTTCGTTTGACTTACCTGTGGAGCTGTTGCAGAAGCCTTTTCAGTATCCCGAACCTGCCTTGCAAAACCCTGAAGAGCTGGAAAAACAACTTCAATCTGTCATACCAACTGATTTTGTCGGTGCTGTCAGGCAAGTGACAGAGATGATGCTCCTGCAGAGGCATAGCCGAATAGAAGCCATATCAGAGGCCTGTGGCCTTACACCACGTACACTACAGCGGCGCCTGGCTGAAATGGGTTTGAGCTATGTGCAACTTGCGAAGGATGTGCGAATGAATTTAGCTGCACAGTGGTTGAAAGGTGATGACATGTCAATTAATGATATTGCATATACTCTGGGCTATAACGACCCTTCGAATTTCACCCGCGCCTTCCGGCAGCAAACCGGCGTCTCACCTAAAGTATATCGTTCAAAGCATCGCTAACAAACATTCGAGTATCAACGAACGTTTTACCGCTACCCTGTTCGGATCGAGCTAAACTGTGTCCAGTCGGTCTTAAAATCTGGTTAAACATGATATTCTTAGAGAAAGTTCATTCGGAAACAGCATTATAATCTGACGCTACTATTCTAGAAAGATTGCCTGTTTCTATTTCAATGTATATTCAACATTGATTGTTAGATCTAAGGATAAATATGGAACTCACGGACGGAATATTACATATCAAAAGTTTCCTGGCGATTACGACTGGCATCATCGTGCTGTTCATCGGCAAGCGGTTGAATGAAAAAGTCGCGTTTCTCCAGAATTTCAGTATCCCTGAACCAGTCACTGGTGGTCTGTTATTTTCCGTACTGCTCTGGATTATGTATGCCGTTTTCGGGGTGGCAATAGAATACGATCTAGCGGCGCGAGATTTTCTACTGGTTTATTTTTTTACCACTATTGGTATTAACGCCAATTTTAAGGATCTTATCTCTGGCGGCAAACCACTGGTGATCCTGCTGGTAATCACGATTGTGTATATGGTATTGCAGAACCTGACCGGCATAACGGTGGCATCGTTATTTGGTCAGCCTGCCCAGGTTGGTATGCTTGGCGGCACGATCTCACTCATCGGGGGACATGGCACAGCTATCGCCTGGGCTCCCCGTATCGCAGAGGACTATGCCATCGTGAATGCGATGGAGATTGGCATTGCCTGTGCCACTTTCGGATTGATCCTTGCCAGCATCATGGGTGGGCCGATCGCAAAATTCCTGATCAAACGATACAATCTGAAGCCAACGACGCAGGAAACCCTGGATGTGGGGGTATCGAATGAACACCATGCGGTTAATATCGGCTATCTGGATTTTCTCGATGCCATACTGGCCATTCATGTGTGCATTATCATAGGCATGTTCATCAATCAAGGATTGGTAGGACTAGGTCTCCAGCTTCCCCTGTTTGTCACTTGTCTGTTTGCGGGGATCCTGATCACAAACACAATCCCGAAGAATTTACCGCGCTGGTCGGGTATGCCCTGGCCAAGCCGCAAACCGACAATAGCCCTGGTTGCCGATCTTTCCCTTGGTACCTTCCTGGCCATGTCTTTGATGAGTATGCAGCTTTGGACGTTAGTCGATCTTGCGGGCCCTATCATGGGTATTCTTGTCATGCAGGTCATAGTTGCGATTGCGATTAATTTTTTTGTCGTGTTTCCGGCGATGGGTCGAAACTATGATGCCGCCGTGGTGTGCGCAGGTTTTGGTGGTATCTCACTCGGTTCAACTCCGACGGCCATGGCCAATATGTCGGCAGTCAGTAAGCAATACGGCGCATCACATCTGGCGTTTATTATCGTCCCACTAGTTTGTGCTTTCTTTATTGATTTTGTTAACGCCATCTTTATTCCGTTGTTCCTGAAAACTTTCTGACTAGAAAATTAGCGCAATATAATACTATATGCTAATCCACGCGGTATCCTCTTTCAGGTTCACAAGACAGACTATCCGCCGAAAATAAAGTGCTTTTCATTTTTTAGTATCGTTTTCTACATATAAATAACTAATAACTATTGAATTGATAGTGATTTTATAAAATGCTTAGATTAAAGTAACCCGCAGAAAGGTTACTCTGAGTAAACAAGCATATACATAACAATAATAAAAGTTATTCATTGATAAAACGAATCTCATGGATAAAGGCGGACGAACTCCCCCCGGATCCTGCTTTTTTCGTATCGAGTGCCAGGCCTATGCCAGTAATAGCGGGGTCATCGTCACGCTCCTTGTCATAATAGGTACGATAAGCCTCCAGTATATTAAATCGAGTAGTTACCGTTTTCCCCGGATCTGGACGCTTGACACAGACATACCGTCCAGTCTTTTTGTAATAGGCTCCCACATACGGGTGATTAATCTTGTCATCACCATGACACAGAAACAGCGCAACGAAATATGGGCTGCTTGGTATCAACCATGAACCACTGGAATGACGCTCATCGCCCAGGAAAAAGAAGACCATTAATGACTCGTTTCGTATCCCTTGCTCATAGGAGGCGCCTTCAGGGAACTGATTTACACCCCAGGTAATTTCAACCTCGGTAAATTCCGCAAGATCAACTGATTCATTGATCATGATACCGAAAGCACGTTTTTTCGCCTCTAGCGTGAGTGCATTTTCACTTACATCAAGATCAATCAGGTTACGGTGCCGCATATCATTTTGAAAATCAAAACCTTTACCCTGTAACCAATCATCTATAGAACCTGATTGGTAATCATTAAAGCTGAGGATATTGGTCAGTTTATCGGGTTCGGCAAATGATAATTGTGGTAATACGCTTAAAGTAATCACAATCAAAAATCTACTTGCACAATACATATAACACCCTTTACTAAAATACCTGCATTTTTAAAAAGCTATTGCCTTTACTACATAAATATCTGGCAAGTTTGCAGGGAGTTGATAATTAAGTCTTTGATCAAGCAAACACTAAAATAAGGCCGTAAACATTCGATATGTGCATTGATATATTATCAAATAAACAATCCTCAAACAATGAGATGAGATGAGTACAAAATTACTTGTCATTATGCGTCAAGCACCTATCAACTCCTGTACTTATAAAGTAAAAACGAGCACGTAAGCGAGCGATCCAGATATCGTTTTCGTTTTGTAGCGCAACACGTATTCCACTATGACTTCGTAATACCTCAGTCCCAACCATTTATCTAGACTTGATAAATATCTTGTATCAACGTACACATCTGGAATACAAACGAACCATAGATCACCAGCAAATGAGATGTGCTCAAACTGTGCTAATGAAAAAATCACAAACATAAAAAAAGGTCCATAAAGGGCCTTCTTTTATGTTTGGCCTCCCCAAGGGTGCCGCTCTCACTTCAGAACCCTTCGGGTTCATCAAGCACTTCCTGAACTCGCTTCGCTCGTTCTGGTCGCGCACTTCCCTGTGCTCCGCGGCATTTGTACTTCCTGTACATCAGTCGAGCTGATTTATCGGGGTTCGACTCAACTTAAAAACCGATAAATAAAAAAGGCGGGCTACGAAAACCGTAACCCGCCTTTTTCATTTATTTGGCGTCCCCAAGGGGAGTNNCCCAGCTGAGCTATAGCCCCGAATGGAAGTCGCGCACTGTACTCAAGTCCCGCGACTATGTCAATAATCCTTTTAGAAAACTACGGCTATTTTTTGCTTAAAATCAACCACTTGCGGCTTATTTTGCGGCAATTTTGGCCCAGGTATCACGTAGCGTCACGATACGATTGTAGACTGGCATTTGGCCGTGAGAATGCATCTCATCGAGGCAGAAATAGCCTTCCCGCTCGAACTGGAACGGCTCACCCGGATTGGCTTCAAATAGCGCCGGTTCCAGGAAACAGCTGGTCAGGGTCAGTAATGAATCGGGATTCAGGTAGTCAAGAAAGCTCTTGCCCTCCTTGGCCGCGTCCGGGTTGGGATGGGTAAACAAGCGATCATACAAACGCACCTCGGCCTCGATACCGTGATGGGCAGAGACCCAGTGAATCACACCCTTGACCTTGCGCCCTTCCGGGTTCTTGCCCAGCGTATCCGGATCGTAACTGCAACGCAGCTCAACAACCTCACCATGGCCATCCTTGATGATTTCATCACAACGAATCACGTAGGCACCACGCAGACGCACTTCACCATCCGGGATCAATCGCTTGAATTTTTTTGGCGGGACTTCGGCAAAATCATTGCGATCGATATATAACTCGCGTGCAAACGGTATACTGCGCGTGCCCATCGCTTCGTTTTGCGGATGGTTGGCGACAGCAAGCTCCTCGACCTGGTCATCCGGGTAATTGGTAATCACCACCTTCAATGGATGTAATACCGCCATGCGGCGTGGTGCATTCTCGTTTAAATCCGTACGAATACAATCTTCCAGCACACCCATTTCTACCGTGTTATCGGATTTAGTGACGCCGATACGATTAGTAAATTCCCGAAGCGATACCGGTGTGTAACCACGCCGACGAATACCGGCAATCGTTGGCATCCGCGGATCATCCCAACCATCCACATGCCCTTCTTCCACCAGCTGTGTCAGCTTACGTTTGCTCATCACGGTGTATTCGAGATTGAGGCGCGAGAATTCAATCTGCTGCGGATGGCATGGCACATCCAGTTGATCCAGGAACCAGTCATATAACGGACGATGATCCTCGAACTCCAGTGTACACAGTGAATGGGTAATACCTTCCAGCGCATCTGAGACACAATGGGTATAGTCATACATCGGGTAGATAGACCACTCGGTCCCCGTCTGGTGATGCACGGCACCGCGACGAATACGGTAAATGGTTGGATCGCGTAGATTTATATTGGGTGAGGCCATATCGATTTTGGCACGCAACACGCGTGTGCCATCTTCGAACTCACCGTTTTTCATTTTCTCAAACAGTTCGAGATTTTCCTCGACACTGCGATCGCGATGCGGGCTGTTCTTGCCTGGTTCTTTTAAAGTGCCACGATAGGCACGTATTTCATCCGCCGTTAAATCATCAACGTAAGCTTTGCCCTGTTTTATTAAATCAACGGCAAAATCATAGAGCTTGCCGAAATAATCCGAGGCATAAAACTGCTTGGTCCATTCAAAACCCAGCCACTGCACATCTTTCTTGATCGCTTCGACAAACTCGATATTTTCCTTGTGCGGGTTGGTATCATCGAAACGCAGGTTACAGGTACCGTTATAATCCTGCGCGATACCAAAATTCAGACAGATGGATTTCGCATGTCCAATATGCAGATAGCCATTGGGCTCAGGGGGAAAACGCGTAGCGACCTTGCCATCGTTCTTGCCTGCCGCCAGGTCCTTGTCAATAATCTGGCGAATAAAATTTGTAGGTGATGAAGAAGTATTATCGCTCACGCTTGTTACCATTTTTACTCTGCAGC
>DJMK01000189.1 GCA_002436485.1 Proteobacteria bacterium UBA6492 | reverse complement strand
ACCCTCGGGTAATGAATACCGTAAATTTGAAGTTTACGTGAAATTTGTGACCTTTGGCAGTGGTCGAAGTTGCGTAAATGTACAAGAATTACAATAAGTCGTCTGGACTGATGCGAACAAACACGAGAATGCGTGATGCAAACCACCGTGCACATTGAAAACAAGCCATTGACGGTTTTCCTGAGTGCCGCTGCTCAAAATGCCATGCGTAAACGGGACGTACCACTAGTGGCAGAAATGGAGCTCTATTTCAGCTGCCTGATCCGTACCCGGGTTCGGTTTTATGATAACGGTAAAAGTAACGATACGGTTCCGGTTAACGAATATCTTAATGTGCGATTTCGACCGGTTATGACAAAACACTGTGGTCGTGATTACGAGGGTGACGAACCACCGTTAACTGATTTTCCGATTACCAATAGCCAGGCGTTCATACCTAAATGGTTGAGTATTGATTTCGAGCATAACCAGTGGACCGGTGAATTTGGATTTAGCCGCAGGGAGTGACAATCTACCGTGCTTACCAGTTACTGATCTTACAGGCCGGACCGGAGTTGGAAGCGAGCACACCATCGATATCAGGGTGATTTTCCAGCCGGTTCAGGATTTCAACATATACCTGGCTGGGTGTATTGCTGGCCATAATGATATCCACAAAGCCATCTTCATTAACACGATAGCTGGCAAACTCACTACCGTAATCATAATCAAACAAGATGTTCGCAACGGCAGCATCCGCCCGGGACTGCCTGTCTTCATCGGCAGACACTGCCGCACTGGCAACCAGCAAACATGCCGATAGTAAAAACGGTATTGTTTTGTGCATGATGTATCAGTCTTAGCAAAGTCGTGCATGCAAATATATCAAAAAAAAAGCGATTCGTTGGAATCGCTCGATTTTTAATACCCTTCAGGCCCTCCCGCCCGCTGTTATAACCCTGCAGGTTCTGATGCGGTTCCTTCCCGGCCTCCTGCCGCTGCTTGGTTATTCCCTGGTATGAGTCTAGGCTTACCCTGCCTGTTCACGTCTCCCTGTGTCGTTCCTTTGCGAGTGCGTCATTTGGAAATGCTAGAATAACAATTATTGCTCGGGATTTTCGTCACAAACTGTTTCCGACATTTTAATAACGATTCTTTACCACATTGGTTTTGCTGTTTATGCTAACCCTTCATGAGTCAGGCCAGCCATAATCAGTTTAGACCTTTTCTAGCCGTTCACGCCTCTGCCGGTAGTGGTAAAACCTACCTGCTGGTTAGTCGCATTATACGCCTGCTACTTACCGGGGCTCGTCCTGGTGGAATTCTGTCCATTACATTTACACGCAAAGCTGCTGCCGAAATGCAGGAGCGCCTGTTATCACGTATCAGGGCAATGGCGACCATGCCAGATGGCGAGCTCGATAAGACTTTGCAAGAACTGGGCGTGACCGCCGATGATGCCATGCGCCGAATTGGCCGGCAGTTATACGAGCAAATACTGCACGCTGACTATCCTGTTCGAACCACCACCTTTCACGCATTTTGCCAGGACCTGCTCAGACGATTCCCGATGGAGGCAAACATACCACCCGGTTTTGAACTGGTGGAACGTACCGGCCAACTCATTGATGAAGCCTGGGAAGCCTACGCAAACAGCCTGACTCGCCAGCCGGATTCCGAGATAGCGAGCGCCATGGATGTGTTATTAAAAGAACTCGGTCTGTACAACACGCAGGTTGTACTGAACCGTTTCCTGGAACATCGTAGTGACTGGTGGGCGCTCACCTGGCAGCAAAATGCAGCCGTTGATTTCGCCCAAGCGTTGCTTGTGCAACAGCTTCCCCAAACAACAGACAGCCCGATTAATGATTTCCTGTCTGATAAAAATACCATAACCCAGCTAAACGAATTCATTGCATTACTTGGGAAGCACCCAATCCACACAAACCAGGGATACATACAGGCACTTGAACAAAGTCTAAAGGAAGATAGTGAACCGGCCTCACGTTTCGAACTTGTCTGGTCTGCTTTTTTTACCAAAAATCATGAACCACTGAAGCGTAAGAGCAGTAACGTGCTTGAAAACAAGATGGGATTCGAAGGCGTTCAACGTTACCTCGAATTGCATAACCTGATATGCGATAAATTAATCAACGTACGTCGCACACAGCATGCCCGCGACACTCTTATGCTGACACGGGCCTGGCTGCTGTGCGGTGAAAACTACCTTGCGCACTTTAATCGCATCAAGCAATCACAACGTATCCTGGATTTTTCTGACCTTGAATGGAAAAGTTTTGAATTACTGAATGCCGTAGACCATGCCGACTGGATTCAGTACAAGCTGGATCAACGCATTGAACACCTGTTAATTGACGAGTTTCAGGATACCAACCCGGTACAATGGCAGCTGGTTCTGCCACTATTACAAGAACTCGCCGCGAGTAAAGACGAGCGCCAACGCAGTGTACTGTTCGTCGGTGACAGCAAGCAGTCTATTTACCGTTTTCGTCGCGCCGAACCGAAACTGTTTGATGCAGCAACACAATGGTTACAAGATAAAGTTTCGGCGCATGTGTCCACCCTGACCAAATCCTGGCGCTCTTCGCCTGCCATTACAGAATTCGTTAATCGTGTCTTCACTGATAACACTAAGCTGAGCTTGTCACATTTTGAACAGCATCAAACAGAACACTCCGGGTTGTGGGGCAAGGTTACCCTGTTACCCCTCGCTGTCACCGACGACAAACCAAGACAGGTTGAACTGCGTGATCCATTGCTCGAGCCACGTGAAGAAAAAGAGCATGGGCACTATCTCGAAGCACAGATCATTGCCAAAGAAATCCAGACACTCATCTCACAACCCGTGATACTCGGAAAAGATGCGCATAGTCGTTCCATCGACTACAGCGATATCATGATACTGTTTCGTAATCGCACTCATGCCAGTGAATATGAACGGGCACTGCGCGAGGCGCACATACCCTACCTCGGAACAGAACGCGGCACCCTGCTGGAAAGTCTCGAAGTAAGCGACATGGTCAACTTGCTAAAGTGGCTTACCACGCCGTTTGATGACCTGGCGCTTGCCGGTATTTTGCGTTCACCGCTCTTTGCTGCATCAAGCGAAGATTTATTGTTACTGGCGGGTAAGAAAAACTGGTTTGAATATCTGTGCACGCTGGCCAACACGCTTGATGTCAGTCATCCAGTCGCACGTGCCGCCATGCACTTACAAAACTGGTTAACGCTTGCTGACACGTTGCCGGTACATGATCTGCTTGATCGAATATACAGTGAAGCAAATGTACTGGCCCGTTACCGCTCTGCCTTCCCGGCACATTTACATTCACGGGTTATCGCCAATTTGACACGCTTCATGGAACTGGCACTGGAAAACGACAGCGGCCGTTACCCGAGCCTGACCCGTTTTATTGCGTGGTTAAAAATACTGCGACAACAGGATCGCGAAGCACCTGATCAACCATCCGGGCTGGCGGGACAGGCCCGGGTGCGTTTGTTGACGGTACACGAAGCAAAGGGACTCGAAGCCCCGGTGGTATTCGTGGCGGATGCTACCAGCAAGCCCCGTTCCGATAGCGGCGCAAGGGTACTGGTAAACTGGCCAGGTGAAGCACCGCGTCCCGAAGCCTTTTTGCTGTCACCGAGTAGCCGACACCCCAATGAGTTTAGTGAAGCCATTATCCAGGATCTGGAAAACAAGAACGAACAGGAGGAAGCAAACCTGCTGTACGTCGCACTGACCCGCGCACAACAACTGCTATATATCTCGGGCTCCGGTCAGCTGGCAGGCTGGTATGAAAGTATCTGCATGGCCTGTTTCCCTGACGCGAAAATACCCGAACTACCGCTGGATGTTGAACAGGCCAATTCACCACCTGGATTGCAACCAATCAATACAACACCCGTAGCTGAAACGTCGCAGGTTGATCCGCGTTTGCAACAACCACTCTCGATTGAAATACCCTATCGTGAAATTGCGCCCAGTTATTCGGTTTCCGGATCGATTCTGCATCATGCCGAACCTGATGAAGATTCACGTGTACGTGGTACCATAATGCACGACTTACTGGAACAGTTGGCCAACGATCCAGCTATTTGTCTTGAAGATGCATTGAACAGGTCAGGACACAGTCACTCGACAGAGTGTAACAACTGGTGGCAGGAAGCCAGGGATGTCATCCAGGCCTTTCCGGAGTTTTTTGATTCCAAACACT
The DNA here is from genome assembly GCA_002436485.1 of Proteobacteria bacterium UBA6492. Taxonomy (GTDB): domain Bacteria; phylum Pseudomonadota; class Gammaproteobacteria; order UBA6429; family Thiohalophilaceae; genus UBA6492. Next base: position 568 of record DJMK01000189.1, on the reverse strand, counting down.
ACACAAAGGCAATGAGCGAAGTGCCGGTTAGTTATATTGATGATTCTCATACTGTCAATGGTTTTATTGATCGACTGGTTATTTATCCTGATCGCATCTGTGTCATTGACTACAAGACCCACCGCGTTATGGACAGGCAGCAGATGCAGTTACTAGCTGAGCAATACAGGGAGCAGTTACGCCTGTACCGCGAAGGTATACAAAGAATATATGCCGACTTGCCGGTTGAGGCTTGCCTGTTATTCACTGCCACCAGGGCGTGCGAATATNNCCCTGGTGCGGGCCCTGTAAAAACCTGATGCCGGTACTGGAAAAGCTTGCGCAAGAGTACCAGGGTGGCTTTAAACTCGCCAAAGTCAACATCGATGAACAGCAACAACTGGCACAGCAATTTGGCGTGCGTAGTGTACCTACCGTCAAGGTAGTGAAAAATGGTCAGATCGTCGATGAGTTCATGGGTGCGCAACCCGAATCAAGCATCCGCGAATTACTAGGTAAACACGTGATGCGTGAATCAGATTCACTCATGGCCGCAGCCCTGCAAAAATACGATAGCGGCGATAAATCC
>DJMK01000187.1 GCA_002436485.1 Proteobacteria bacterium UBA6492 | reverse complement strand
ACCTCGGGTTCGCGCGCTGCGTTTTCAATAATAGTTTCACCATCGGCCAGCGCCGCCGCCATCATCAGGTTCTCGGTACCCGTAACTGTTACCAGGTCCATTACGATCTTGGCACCATGCAGACGATTCTTGACCCGCGCATTGATGTAACCACCATCAACATTGATATCCGCACCCATGGCCTCAAGACCATGGATATGCAGGTTAACTGGCCGTGAACCAATGGCGCAGCCGCCGGGCAGTGAAACCTGTGCCTCGCCAAAACGTGCCAGCAATGGGCCCAATACCAGGATGGATGCACGCATGGTTTTTACCAATTCATAGGGCGCAGCGAAATTATTGATAGTCGAGGTATCGACTTCCACATTCATTTTCTCGCCCATGGTGATCGACACACCCATGCGCCCGAGCAATTCCATGGTCGTCGTAATGTCGTTTAGGTGAGGAATATTACAAACTGTGACCGGCTCATCTGCCAGTAATGTCGATACTATAATAGGTAATGCCGCGTTCTTGGCACCAGAGACGCGAATCTCGCCATGCAGGGCATTGCCACCGGTTATTATCAGACGATCCATAATTTAATTATGCCTGTACGATGATTGATCAACTGGAAATTTGCAGCTTACTGGCTTTTTCCCACTCGTCTGGCGTGTAGGTCTTGATGGAAAGGGCATGCAGCTGGCCGCTGGTAATTTGTTCATTCACCGTGGCATAAACCAGTTGCTGTTTCTTCACCGGCGTAAGACCGGCAAACGCCTCGCTGATAACCACCGCGTCAAAATGGCTGCCATCGCCTTTTACATTCACCTGGCTGCCCGGTATGCCTGCTTCAATTAAACGCTTTACTTCTTCTGGATCCATAGCTGTGCTCAAGAATATTTATACAAAACGGTATTGTAACCAAATGCGGGCCCTGCCCGCACGGGTTTCTGGCGTAAAAGTCGTGACCTTAGGCCGTCTCGATAGGAAGAATATCCTGTAATTCGCTGACCTGGGCAATCTGCATGAGCTGCTGAGGCAGGTTTAGATAGGTAACTTGGATATCTAACCGGCGTGCCAGTCGCTGCCACTCCAGCAACAGGGCCAGCGCCGAGCTGTCAGCATGTTGAACCGCTGCCAGGTCAATACACATTTTTCCCTGCTTGCCGTCAAACATCAGGCGTGCCTGTTTCTCTAGCGCCGGTACTGTTTGCATGGACAGTACACCCTTGAGCATAAGGCAACCATCATCATGCGGTTCTAATACTGGTAACTCCATCTAAATCACCTAGGTAAAGGTTTCTTGGTTGCCACTATTTTTCGGTTTCCTGCTTGCTGCCATCACTTTCCATGAACTTTGAAACAAACTGGGCGATGAGTTTTTCCAATACCAGTGATCCCTGCGTAAGTTGTATTTTGGATCCTTGAGCCAGATAACCGGGGCGACATTCCATACCTTCCAGTTCAGGAGGACGTCCTTCCAGCTCGGCCGCCAGCTTTTCTTCTTCGCATGGATCAGTCGCGGCGCCAGGCAACAAGCCAACATACTTTTCACCCAACAGGCCCGCAGTGTAAATGTTTGCAGAGGTACCATCGGGTAAGGTGTTGTACTTGCTTTCTATCTGCATGGTAACCACTGCCTGGTAGCCGTTGGTATCAAAACGAATATCGGTAACACGTCCAAGCGTGACGCCGGCCATGGTGACCGGAGAACGTACTTTCAGTCCACTGGCATCATCAAAACGCGCGCTGATCTCGTAGCCATTGTCATCCGTGTAAGCACTCAGGTTGCTGACCTTCATAGCCAGCATAAACAAAGCGGCAATACCCGCAGCTACGAAAATACCCACCCAGATTTCAACTGTTCGTGTATTCATCATGATTACTAATCTCCAAACATTAAAGCTGTCAGAATGAAGTCGAGCCCAAGCACGGCCAGTGCTGAATGGACCACAGTACGCGTAGTTGCGCGACTGACTCCCTCGGACGTTGGCACTGCATCATAGCCTTCAAACACAGCTATCCATGTAACAACAACACCAAACACCAGGCTCTTGATCACACCATTGTTAATATCATCATACATGTCGACCTTGGCCTGCATTTGTGACCAGTAAGCACCGTCATCAACGCCTAGCAAACCGACCCCGACAAAAAACCCACCCAACACACCGACTGCACTGAATATCGCAGCCAGCAACGGCATGGAAATAAAACCAGCCAGAAAGCGCGGTGCCAACACGCGTCGCACCGGATCGACAGCCATCATTTCCATGGCCGACAATTGTTCTGTTGCTTTCATTAAACCGATTTCCGCCGTTAATGCCGAACCGGCACGCCCGGCAAACAACAATGCTGTTACTACCGGTCCCAGTTCTCTTACCAGCGACAGGGCAACCACGACACCAAGTGATTCTTCAGCACCAAAATCAACCAAGGTGTTATAACCTTGCAGGCCCAACACCATGCCTACAAAAAGGCCGGAAACCACAATAATCAGTAGTGACAGAACACCCACCGAGTACACCTGGTTAATCACCAGGTTAAAGCGTGGAACCAGCACATGTACTCCGGCCAGAATGTTAAAGAAAAGAATATGTCCCCTGCCGAGGCGCTGGAAAAAATTCAGTCCGGCTTTACCAAGGTGCTGAATAGTACCGATCATGCCGATTCGCCCCCACGCCCGTTGCTACCCGCGAGAAAATCCTGTAGATAATCCTCTGCCTGGTAATGAAATGGCACGGGACCGTCCGGCAATCCCTTGAGAAACTGTTGCGCCCATTCAGACGATGAACGATTCAGTTCTTCGGCTGTACCATGACCAACCACCTTACCGTTGGATANNGCAACACGGCGTGACATGCCACCTGACAACTCGCTCGGCATCAGGTCACGTGCACCGCGCAGTCCAACCGCATGTAACTTCATTAGAACCAGGTCACGCATCATGTCTTCTGACAAGTCCGTATGTTCACGCAGCGGAAACGCCACATTGTCAAACACATTCATGTCTGTCAGCAACGCACCGTTCTGAAATAACATACCCATCCGCTGGCGCATGCGATACAACGCCGCATGGCGTAACTTATCAACCTGTTGACCATCGACATGCACTGATCCGCTATCGGGACGTAACTGGCCACCAATCAGGCGCAACAGGGTCGTTTTACCGGTACCGCTGGGGCCCATGATCGCGGTAATTTTGCCGCGCTGAATATCAAGATTCACGCCGTCGAAAATTTTACGATTACCGCGAGAGAAAACCAGGTTACGAACGTTTACCAGTACTGTGTTGTCGCTATTCATGTCCAGTTATCATACCCTGCAAATCAAAAGAGTAATATGCTTTTTATAACAGATCGCGAATCACGCCAGCATTTGTCATCTGTTGCAACGAGGGCGGCTTGCCATCAAAAATCAGCGTGACATCGCGATCCGGTTTACCCTGCTTGATACATTCTTCCACAATAAAACGCATTGTTTTTGGATCAAGTTCTGTGCTGTTGATACGCGCAACAACGAGTTTACCCGTAGACATATTGGAAGCTGTTTCGACTTCCCCATGCCAGCAAAGACTGATATTTTTATTGTGGAAGCGTTCTATGAATTGTTCCAGAACTGATTGATAGGTACCCCACCTTGCATCAATACACAGCGCATAGTGCTGTGACAGACGAGTTGCCAGCGCCATTACCTTTTCATCAGGTTCATCATCCATTCCAAGCAGAATCCCCATTACACGGTCACCCAGTTTTGCAAATAAGGCCAGCAGTTTGTCTATCGATTCTTCATCCTGTACCTGCACGGGCCATTCGCAGATGAAACGTGGTGAGTCATCTGTTTCCTCCAGCCAATCTGCAATTGCACCCGCTCCTGCCGCCCAGTATTCAGCCGGCACCAGCACCACCGGAAATTCATTGCCGTAATAGCCAAGCTGCCATTCATCGGGCAAATCTTCCGGGTAAAACTCGCCAAGCCACTCGTCGTGTAGCCAGCCATATGCACCTATCAAAATCGTATGTTCCTGCAATCGTGTACTCATTTTGTTGTTATGACACTGGTTTGATTATACTGGTGTGTGGCAGTATTTATATACTGCCGCGTAAGCCTAGCGAATAACACTGAACGGTATCTGAACAGGATCGTTTGATTCCAACATAATGTGAAAGGTATATCTTGTATGGGTGATGTAGTACGCTTCAAAAAGCCCAAACTGTCACAGAAGCACAAGGGCAAAACCTTGTGCCGCAATGGCTTTCACAAGTGGGAAATTGACAATAGTAAGCCGTTTGATGTGACGCAGGGCAAGTTACTCACTCTCTATCGTTGCAAACGATGCGGCGCGACCAAAACCGGGAAAACATAGGCTTGGTAAATTTGCAGCATATATATAAGGTGTCCGCCTGTTTATTGGCGCTACTCGGTTCCCTGATGGTTTCTTCATGTGCCAGCGTGTCAGCCCCCGATGAACGTGACCCGTGGGAATCCTTTAACCGCTCGGTATACGAATTCAATGATGATTTTGACAAGGGTATCGGACAGCCGGTTGCAGAAGCCTACAAGGACAATATTCCCGGTGCAGTACAAACCGGGGTAAGCAATTTCTTCAACAACATAGGCGATATCCTTGTGGTCGTCAACGATGTATTGCAATTCAAATTTGAGCAAGCCGCATCAGACCTGGGACGCCTGACCTTTAACACCACCTTTGGCGTTCTGGGTATTTTTGATGTTGCCACATACATGGGATACCCAAAACACAATGAAGATTTTGGACAAACATTTGCGACCTGGGGTATTGGTAGCGGGCCTTACCTTGTACTGCCGTTTCTTGGACCGAGCAATGTGCGTGATACGACTGGCCTGTTTTTCGATGCATATGTCGATCCCCTTATTGCGATTCGGGACGATGAAACTCGCTGGGGACTGGTTGTGCTACGGGCCGTGGATAAACGCGCCAGTTTGCTGGAAGCGACCAAGCTGATGGAAAAATCTGGTATCGACCCCTATGTCTTTATGCGCGATGCCTATTACCAGCATCGTGAAAACCAGATATATGATGGTAATCCACCTACCCGTAAGATCGAGGCTCCCACCAAGGAGGACCTGGATCTTGAGCGAGAGCTCGAACTGGAACTGGAACTCAATACACCCTCGAAAACCTGACGCTGACGATCATTCTATTTTATGGATTTGTTTATTTCTATCGCTGCTATTCTTGCTGGTTTTGTCCTGCTGGTCTGGGGTGCTGATCGTTTTGTCTATGGTGCAGCTGCTACAGCACGTAATCTCGGTGTACCTACGCTGGTCATTGGCCTGACCGTTGTCGGCTTTGGTACATCAGCACCCGAAATACTCGTATCTATTATGGCCGCTTTCAATGGTAATCCGGGGCTGGCGGTGGGTAATGCCATTGGTTCCAATATTACCAACATTGGTCTGGTTCTGGGTGTAACCGCCCTGGTGACACCCTTGATGGTCAACTCCGGTACCCTTCGTCGCGAGTTTCCCATGATGTTACTGGTAAGTCTGCTTGCACTGGTGCTTGTCCTCGATTTAACACTGAGCACACTGGACAGCCTGGTATTACTTTTCGGACTGGTATTCATGCTGGTTTGGCTGATACGAATTGCCAAGTACAAAAAATTTCCCGAACCAATGCAAAGCGAGTATGAACGCGAGATACCCATCATCAGTCTAAAAAAGGCCGTGTTCTGGACCGTGTTTGGCCTGATTATCCTGCTGTTGAGTTCGCGTATGCTGGTATATGGGGCTATCAACATAGCAACGATGCTGGGCGTCAGTGATCTCATTATTGGCCTGACAGTCGTGGCTATCGGTACCAGCCTGCCGGAACTTGCCGCTTCCGTAATGAGCGCACTCAAGAAGGAACATGACATTGCGATTGGCAATATCCTGGGCTCAAACATGTACAACCTGCTGGCCGTGCTCGGTGTGCCCGGCCTGATCGCACCGATTAGTCTGGACCCAGAAGTGCTGAATCGCGATTTCGTCTTTATGATAGGTTTATCGATTGCCCTGTTTATCTTTGCATATGGCATCAAGGGACCAGGTCGAATAAATCGCCTTGAAGGCTTTGTACTGCTGGGTGTTTATGTTAGCTATATCGTTATACTGTATCTGGGACTACAGTAAGATAACTAGCGCTATGGAAACTCTGACAATCAAGGTACAAAACGTGAAATGTGGCGGTTGTGTTGCTAACATTTCCACTAAACTTGGTGAAATGAACGGCATTGCCGATGTGCAGGTGACTATTCCTGATGGCATGGTCAGCATCTCCGGTAACAATCTCGACAACGTAACAATAAAGGAAAAACTGGTAGCTCTGGGCTATCCACCTGTAGATGGATAAAGATAACGTCAGCAAGCTCGCACGGGCAGTGATTGAAACCGAGGCACAGGCAGTCAACCGGCTGCTTGATCGTATCGATGATAATTTCACTGCGGCTATCCAAACCATGCTCAACTGTACCGGCCGTATTGTTGTGCTGGGCATGGGAAAGTCAGGGCACATAGGTAACAAGATTGCCGCAACCCTGGCCAGTACTGGTACACCGGCTTTTTTTGTACACCCTGGTGAGGCCAGCCATGGTGATCTGGGCATGATCACATCAAAAGACGTGGTGCTTGCATTGTCGAATTCAGGTGAAACCGACGAAATACTTACCATATTACCTATCATCAAACGACTTAATGTTCCACTGGTAGCAATGACCGGTAATCCCGCATCCAGCCTGGCCAGTGAAGCAGATTTTCATCTTGATATTAGTGTCGAAAAGGAGGCTTGCCCGTTGGGTCTTGCTCCAACCTCCAGCACCACGGCGACACTGGTCATGGGTGATGCACTGGCCATCGCTTTACTTGAATCGCGTGGTTTTACCGAGGACGATTTCGCCCGTTCACATCCCGGCGGCCGTCTAGGTAAAAGACTGTTACTGCACGTACAGGATGTCATGCACACCAACGACGAAATTCCAAAGGTCAGTATGCAAGTCAAACTCAGCGATGCATTGATCGAGATGACAAGAAAGGGGCTGGGCATGACCGTCATCGTTGATGAGGACGGCAAGGTGGCCGGCATTTTCACCGACGGTGACCTGCGGCGTCTGCTTGATCACGGCGACATCAACATCAAGCAACTGGGCATTAGTGACGTGATGGTAAAAAACTGCAAAACCATTTCGGCAAACCAGCTAGCAGCCGAAGCATTACAGCTAATGGATGAAAAAAGCATTAATGCTCTGCCGGTTACCGATGGAAAGAATACGCTGATTGGCGCGATCAATATGCACGACCTGTTGCGTGCCGGGGTTGTTTAACGAGGCAAATATATGCAGGACATACTGGAAAAAGCCGCACAAATCAAACTGGTCATATTTGACGTCGATGGCGTGCTAACTGATGGCGGGCTATTTTTTGGTGATGATGGCCAGGAATACAAGGCGTTTTATTCGCGCGATGGCCTCGGCATCAAGATGTTACAGCGTACCGGTGTTGAAGTAGGAGTCATCACTGCACGTGAATCACAAGTGGTTATTCATCGCATGCAAAACCTGGGTATCGAACATCTCTACCAGGGTCGCCTGGATAAAATCAGTGCTTATGAAGACATGATTGAAAAACTTGGTGTGACACATTCACAGACAGCCTATGTAGGTGACGACGTAGTCGATCTGCCGGTTATGCAGCAAGCTGGTCTGGCTGTTGCCGTCGCAGACGCGCATCCGTTTGTAAAACAACATGCACACTGGACCACGCAACATGGGGGTGGCCGAGGTGCCGCACGCGATGTGTGTGAATTGATACTTCAGGCACAGGGTAATCTTGAAGCGCAATTAAATGCCTTTTTGTAAATGGGCAAGTTTCGTTACATTCTGATTTTACTTGTGGCGCTGGCCGTTGCCTTTTTTACTCGCTGGTTACTGACATCGGTCGAGGAGCCTGACAAGGTGGAACGTGATCTGCTGCGCCATGACCCGGATTATTTTGTCAGTAACGTCAAGTCCGTGATCTATGACAAGGCCGGCTCACCGGCCTACCGGTTCGAGGCTGAGCACCTGGAACACTTTCCTGATAACGAAAGCATGGAAATCAAGAAGCTAAAAGTCACCCTCGTCGATAAGGAAGGGCAAACATGGCTTGTTTTTGCTGATCGAGGTATCCTGTATAAAATAACGGAAATATTACAGCTAAACGAAAATGTCATCGTGAAAAATGACACTAAGGTTAGCGCTGATAAGCTTGAACTTCAGACCGACCAGCTACGCGTTGATTTTGCCAACCGCGTGGCAACCTCACCCTCTGCCGTGAAAATGTTCGGTCAAAACAGTACTATTAGCGCAGTCGGTATGAAAATTGATATGACTTCGGGTGAATTAACTCTGCTATCGAATGCTAAGGGCCATTATGTACCCCGCTAAGCTGCTCATTATTGTCATTTATATAGTATGCCTGTCACCGACAGCATGGGCGCTGAAAAGCGATCGCAGCAAGCCGGTGAAGATCAGTGCAGACCATGTCGTTGTCGATAAGAAAAAGGGAGTCAGTACCTACAGCGGTGATGTGCACATGCAACAAGGAAGCCTGGTTATCAGGGGCGACGAGGTAATTGTCCACACCAAAAATGGTAAGCTTAAACAAATCACTATCAAGGGCAAGCCCGCCAGTTTCCAGCAACAACCTGATAACAAACAGGCCGTTGTCAAATCTAAAGCGGAACACATGGAATATTACACCAACAACGAACTGCTTGTTCTGCAAAGAAATGCCGAGGTGATACAGGGAAATAACCAGTTTCGCGGCAATCATATCGAGTATGACACTTTTAACAGTGTAGTCCGCGCTAACAAGGGTAGCGATAGCAAGTCGCGTGTTCATGCCATCATTGAGCCTGAAAAAGAAAAACAGGACGAGAAGGATAGCCCCAAGAAACCATGAGCACCCTTTCTGCACAGAACCTGGCCAAGCAATACAAGAAACGCCTGGTGGTTAAGAACGTATCGTTCCACATCAACAGTGGTGAAGTAGTCGGACTGCTCGGCCCCAACGGCGCAGGCAAAACCACATCGTTTTATATGGTGGTTGGACTGGTGGAAGCCAACAAGGGAACTATTCTGCTGGACGACAATGATCTGACCATCATGCCCATGCATAGCCGGGCGCGCCTCGGTATCGGTTACCTCCCACAGGAAGCCTCGGTATTCAGAAAACTGACCGTCACGGAAAACATCATGGCCATTTTGCAGACACGTAAAGAACTCGGCCAGCTACAACAGGAACATGCGCTGGAAGAGTTACTCGAAGAATTGCACATCACGCATATACGCAACAACATGGGTATCAGCCTGTCCGGTGGTGAGCGCCGTCGCGTAGAAATTGCCCGCGCACTGGCGACCATGCCGCGCTTTATCCTGCTGGACGAACCCTTCGCTGGTGTAGATCCGATCTCTGTCCTGGATATCCAGTCAATCATTCAACACCTGCGCGAGCGAGGTATTGGTGTACTAATAACTGACCATAATGTTCGGGAAACCCTCAAAATCTGCGATCGTGCCTACATAATTAATGAGGGTGAAGTCATTGCCCAGGGTGAACCTGACGCCCTGCTGGCCGATAAACAGGTAAGAAAAGTCTATCTTGGCGAGCATTTCCAGCTCTAAAAAGCAAGACTGTGTGTCGCAACAAAACTACGCTAGAATGAGCCTATATCCGGCATCTTTCTTGCAAGCCGGAGCCAGAAATTCAGGTATATGAAACAAGGTCTACAGCTCCGTCTCGGTCAGCATCTCACCATGACCCCTCAATTGCAGCAGGCAATCAAACTGCTGCAACTGTCTACGCTTGAACTCCAGCAGGAGATTCAGGACGTGCTGGACTCCAATCTGATGCTGGAGGTGGCCGAGGACAACGAAGACGAATCAGCCCGTTCGAGTAGCGAGATACGTCAGGATGACGTTCCAGACAATCAGGAAGCCAGCCAGGAACAGGATGCTATGCAAACAGAAAATCTGCCTGAAGAGCTGCCTGTCGATAGTAACTGGGATGATGTTTATGACAACATCCAGACAAGCTCTGGCAGCAGTGCTCTAACTGACGAAGATCGCGACTACGAGATCGGTGACAGAAACACCGAAAGCCTGCAGGACCACCTGCACTGGCAAATGCAGATGAGCAACTTTTCTGACAGGGATTTGCTGATTGCCGAGACAATCATTGACTCCATCAATGAAGACGGGTTCCTGGGCTCCACCACCGACGAGCTCCAGGCAGAATTCCCCGAAGACATGGAAATCGAGCAGGATGAAATTATCGCTGTCCTGCATCGCATCCAGACCTTTGATCCGCCCGGAGTTGCTGCCAGGGATCTGCGTGAAAGCCTGATTCTACAGCTGCGCCAGCTGAACGATGAATCCTGGATGCATAAAACCGCGCAAACCTTACTTGAGCAACATTTTGACCTGCTGGCCAACCGCGATTTTGCGCAAATCATGCGCAAAATGAAAATTGACGAGGAATCCCTCAAAGAGATCATCGATATCATCCAGGCGCTTAACCCGCGTCCCGGCAGCCAGATTTCCAGCAGTAAGCCGGAATATATCGTACCTGATGTCATCGTGCGCAAGGTGAAGGGCAAATGGAAGGTTGAGTTGAACCCGGATGCCGCTCCCCGGCTCCGCATCAATGCCCAATATGCCAACCTGATAAAAGACGTCAAGAACCGTGCTGATAATGATTATCTGAAAAATCACCTACAGGAGGCCCGCTGGTTTCTCAAAAGCTTGACCTCGCGCAATGAAACGTTACTTAAAGTGGCAACAGCTATTGTCGAAAGGCAACGAGCTTTTCTAGAATATGGTGAAGAAGCCATGAAAGCACTTGTCCTACATGATATCGCCGAGGCCGTCGACATGCACGAATCGACTATCTCCCGCGTGACAACCCGTAAATACATGCATACGCCACGCGGTATCTTTGAACTAAAGTATTTTTTCTCCAGCCATGTCTCAACCTCGGACGGTGGGGAATGCTCAGCAACGGCAATAAGAGCCCTGATCAAGAAACTCATTGCTGACGAGAACCCGGGCAAGCCGCTTAGCGACAGTAAAATTGCCTCCGTGCTTTCCGAACAGGGAATCAACGTGGCACGGCGTACCGTGGCAAAGTACCGTGAGGCCATGGCTATTCCACCCTCCAATGAACGAAAGCGACTGGCGTAATCCATAACCTAAAAGGAGCATATTATGCAACTCAGCGTCACAGGCCAAAATATCGATCTAACCGATTCTCTCCATAACTACGTAAAAGAAAAAATGGAAAAAATCGAGCGCCATTTTGATCATGTCACCAATGTTCACGTGGTCCTGAGCGTGGAAAAAACCCGCCAGATGGCCGAGGCAACCATCAATACCAGTGGAGCCGATTTACATGCCAATGCTGAAAACGAAGATATGTATGCCGCCATTGACGCGCTGATTGACAAACTGGATCGACAGGTCAAAAAACACAAGGAAAAACTGACTGACCATCACCGCAGCGAAGGCCGTGCCCAGAAACATTCCTGAACGACCACAAACGAGCTGAAAGAAAATATATGCAAGTCACTGATCTCATCACAGCCGACCGGATTGATTGCAATGTCGAAGCAAGCAGTAAGAAACGTGCGCTTGAGGCATTAAGTAAACTGATCTCTGACAGCGAAGATACAATCTCGACCAACGATGTGTTCGATAGCCTGCTGGCCAGGGAGCGCCTCGGCGCGACCGGTGTCGGGTATGGTGTTGCTATTCCCCATGGTCGCCTGAAAAACACCACCCAGACGCTGGGCGCTTTTGTAAAACTGAACCAGGGTGTAGATTTTGATGCGGCCGATCGTCAACCGGTTGATTTGTTGTTTGCCCTGCTGGTACCAGAGGAATCCACCGATGAGCATCTCAAAGCGTTGGCCGCACTGGCCAACATGTTCAGTGACAGCAGCTTTCGCGAAAGATTGCGGAACGCCAGCGACAAGGATGAGATCATTGCACTGTTACTGGAGTGGCAAAGTGCTCACCCGAACTGATGTCTTCGAATGCCAGCATCGGTGACATCCTCACCTCTCTTTCGAATCGGCTACAACTAGACTGGCAACATAGAGAGATTCTGCTTCCAGAAAATACGAGCATTTATCAGAACTGGGCCGGTTTATGCCAGCCCGACAAAAAACACCTGATCGAAGTTATCGATCAGCGGCACCAGCACTCCCTGAATGAATGGCTTTTGCAACAGACACCCGCAGAGACATGGATCGCATGCGAAAATGCCAATTTGCCGAGCGTAATACAAACAGCAGCAAAACATGCACTTAACCTGATTACAACTCCGCTACCTGCAAGCCAAATTATCCCTGCCCTGTTAGCGCCGTTCGCAGAGCAGCTGTCGGAGCATACACACAAACATGGCGTGTTTATGCGTATACTTGGTCAAGGTGTTTTACTTACTGGTGCAAATGGTGCCGGTAAAAGTAGCCTGGCGCTCGAGCTAATTGAACGCCAGCATCGCCTGGTGGCTGATGATGCACCATTGTTTTACCGTTTTCCAGAAACCCGCTATATCTATGGAATATGCCCCAGCTTGCTGC
>DJMK01000181.1 GCA_002436485.1 Proteobacteria bacterium UBA6492 | reverse complement strand
GCAGCAAAACCGTCATCAAACAGTCGACGCCCGGGTGAACTTATATATAAAAATGAGCTGGTCAAGGATCTGGGCAGCGAAGTTACAAAAGAGTGCATCGCTAAATTATCCAAACGAGGGGAAAGCAGAGCGAACGCTGAGCAGCAATGTAAAGCTGCAATGGACAAGTTTGCCTTCTGCGTGGTTGACGCTCAAAAATCCGTATTTCCCCAAAAAGCCAACGATGTATTTTTTACCGAACTAGAGAATGGCAAATCCGAAGAGGACGCCAGGCAAGAGACAAAGAAGCCGGAGAATTGGGGAAATTTCTCACAAGACCAGAGAATAAAAACAATGTTCCTGCTACAGGGCAAGATGGAAATGTGTAAAGATGAGTTTAAGAAAAAAATATTCTAGTTAAGAATAAAAGTGGGGTTAGAAAGTAAATAACCCTCTGAACCGGTTTTCCAACACCAAACAAAGATGACCCCGCTCTTCCCACTTTCACGTTTTACTTTTTGGATCTGCCTGGCCTGCAATTAAAAGGGACTGCCATATTGTTCCTTTGGTCTTACCTGGCTAGTTAGGGATCATAGGCTTTTTTATCAAAGCTGACCTCCGCCTTGATCCCGAATCCAGCAAGGAATTCGGTCAGGATCATTTTAGCGTTGGCTTTTGTCTTTTGGACAATGCCTTTGTCGATTGCTGTTTTTAATATTGTCCTCATCGCTTTTCGTCGCACACCCTCCCGTTGGTTGTCGGTCGGAGGATTGAAGCCAGTTCTTTTCCAAATGACTCTTTCGGTCATGTGATCCATATCTGGATCAATCGCAACGTCCTTAACCGCGATCGAACCACGCGGGAAATGAATAGTGGCAACACGGCGAACCTCGCCATCACTAGAGGCTTTGTCGCTTTCTTTGTTTAGCTTTATCTGAACTTTGTCGAGATTGACCCATCCCCTGACTCGTCCAGAGTACAGGGCCAGCAAGGTACTTGAGTGGACTTTTTTTATGGCTATGCTGGATTTGAATTCTTTTTCCACGAATGTACTTAAACTATATTCGACCGTTGCCAGCTGGGCGACTTTACGAATACTCTCTACTGTCACCATTGTCTTGCTAGCTGGACCTTCGTGTGACAACCAGTAGACGACACCACCGGCGACAAATGCCGTCACGATTAACAGTACCCCAATTTTAGTGAACCCTTTCATTGTTGTTCTCCATTTAGCATCCATGAAATACCAGAAGCGAAAGTCTCAAACCCTGATACATTGACTACTATAGAGTAAACAAAGATGAACTGCCCGCTATTGCTATTTTAATTTCGCTTGCAAGCGCTTGATAAGGTGCATTCGCCAGCCCCAAATTAACAGCATAATTATTGGTGGTACAATATGTACCCACATAGTGAGGCTGAGTGCGGCGAAATCATAAAGACCGTGCACCACGGCCGCCAACGAGACGCCCATCAACGCCGCAGGCCAAAGCGGTTTGTTTCTCATGATGGCGCGGCCATAGAGATAGCCCCAGATAGAAGAAAATAAAATGTGCACCATGGGTGATGCCATGGCGCGGCCGATGGCCTCAACGCCATGCAGAATTTGCAGGTAATAGTAATTCTCGTAGGTAGCAAAACCGAGGGCGATAAACGATGCGTAGATAATGCCATCAATGGGTTCATCAAAATGCTGTAACCGAATACAAATAAACAAGAAGGGCAGAAACTTAATCACCTCCTCTACTACACCAATCACAAACACACTATAAAGCAGCAAGCCCAACTTGTTATGCTCTGCCAGGTCAAACACATCGACATCCAGGTCAATATAAGTCAGTCCCTGGTAGCTGAGTGTACCCAGGTAGCCGGTACCTATCCCAAGCACATAAGTCAGCGTTAAATAATGTAACGGTTCTGGTTTATGGCGATCATGATAATAATGATACGCGGCCCAGAATAAAGCCGGTGCAATAAGAAGGATTAGAGTATACATATATTTAAAATCACAAAAATGACCAGAACCATAGGTTCAAGCAGTGCTTGATCAAGCCCACAGGAATTCTAAGCGCTCTCCGACCCTTAAAATGACACTTGTTTCATGTTCATTTTCATATGAAGCGCTAATGCCTGGGCCCGCGCTGTCCGCTATATAAGGATAACAGGAAAATTTTGCAAGTCACTGATATACTTAGTTTTTACCACATCTCATTTGTTACATGATGGTACTGCCAACAGGGGTTCCCAATGAGTAACCGAATCTATCGAATGTTATACGGTGCACTACTGCTGGCTGCGCTATATTTTGACCTTGATGAGCTGTTATATACCCTTATCGCACTGGCCATATTCGAGGCCATAACGAACTTAAGAATCCCTAAACTTGTTTCTCAGTGGCGCTATGGTAATCCGGGTGATCCTTCCGAGGGTACGATCGGAATCCAGTTCAAAACTCGCATAAATTTCGAAGCCGAACGTGGCTGGCGGTTAACTGTCGCAGCCATGCTGGCGATAAGTGTATTTGCCTTTCCGGAGGCGCTCTGGTTTTTTCCCTGGTTTATGGGCTTTGCGATTTTTGGGGCTGGCCTGAGTGGCGTTTGTCCCATGTTCCTGATGATGAAATGGATAGGATTAAAATAAAAAAACCTGATTCAACTTCGAAAACCGAGAAAACTGTTCCCGTCGGGCTATCCCTTAAAATCACGGGTATTGTTTTCTGGGGACTGGTACTGATCGGCTTAATTCTGGTTGTCGCTGCCATCGACTGGTTAGAAGACGATATCGTCAGGCATCATGACGGCATTGAGAATGAAACCTATTTTCTCGCCAATGAATTTTTAAAAAGCACCCCTGGCATATCAACGAAAGATACACAACGCGGCCTGAAAAAGATTACCGAAAGTACAGGTGCTGCCGGATTGCTGCTTAACTCCCGGTCAAGAGGAAAAATCAGCGCTGGTGAGACCAATGACAAGCTGGATAAACGCAAAGTGTTTATGACGCTGTTAGCATCCCCAGAAACAAACCAGGCACCTGAAACGGCAACGCTATACATTTATATGACCCCCGTCGAAGAAATTATCAATAATGAAAAAAAGAAATTAATGATCCTCATGGGTTTGCTGTTCTTATCGTTTGGCCTGGTACTGCAGTGGATCCTGAGAAGTCTGTTAAGCGATCCAATGCAGCAGATGGTTGCAACCGCACAGGCTTTTAGCAAGGGTGAACAAACAAGGTTCAACACAAACCGAAAAGATGAGTTTGGTTACCTGGCACGTTTTATCAATCAAGCACTGGATAAAACTGCTGAACATCAGAAAGAACTTTCATACCAGGCCAGTCATGATGTGTTGACTGGATTATTTAACCGGGCTGAGTTTGATCGCCGTTTGCACCAGCTGCTGGATAACGCAAAAACAGAAGGTATAAAGTCTACGATGTACTATATGGATCTCGACCAGTTCAAGATCATTAATGATACATGCGGGCATATTGCAGGCGACGAACTTCTTAGACAAATAGCACAGACCTTAAAAGCCCAGCTTCGTGAAAGTGACTTCATCGCCCGGCTGGGTGGCGATGAGTTTGGTGTTCTACTTCCTGGTTGTACAGAAGATGATGCCATACAACTGGCTAACAAGCTTCGTCAGGCAGTCAGTCAATATCATTTCAGCTGGGAAGGACGTGTCTTCCAGGTAGGGGTCAGTATTGGGCTGGTCCCCATTTCCAGTGATACTACCTCTGTTAATGATGTGCTCAGCTCTGCCGATGTGGCCTGTTATGCCGCCAAAGAAAAAGGTCGCAACCAGATCCATATTTATGAAGCGGATGACCAGGAATTACAGCGCAAACGTGGCGAAATGTTATGGGTAACCCAGATCCGCGAGGCACTTTCTCAGGATAAGTTTAGGCTGTTTCAGCAAGTGATTATTCCTGTATCGAATGATCCCTCGATAAAACGGCGCTATGAAATACTTTTACGGGTCCCTGATGACAATGGCAAGCTGGTATCACCCCTACGTTTCCTCGGGGCAGCTGAGCTTTATGGCCTTATGACCGAAATTGATAGCTGGGTAATACGACAGACATTCGAATGGATGGTGAACAATCAAAATGCAACCGTGGGCTTTGACCATCTGGCAATAAATTTATCAGGCCAGTCGCTTTCAGATAAACGCTTTCTCGATACTGTGATCAGTCTGATCGATGAAACGGGTATCGACACCACAAAAATCTGTTTCGAAATCACAGAAACGAGTGCCATTGCAAATCTGGAGCGCGCTTCAAAATTTATCCAGCTTCTGAAAGGCATGGGGTGTCATATCGCTCTGGATGATTTTGGTAGTGGCATGTCATCATTTGCCTACCTGAAAAATCTCCCGATTGACTTCCTTAAAATTGATGGAAGTTATGTACGTGACATTGTTAACGATCCTATTGATCGCGCCCTGGTAGAGGCGGTTAATCAGATCGGTCATGCTATGGGGATAAAAACAATCGCAGAATACGCTGAAAACCAGGCTACCCTGGGGGCATTGTCTGTAATAGGTGTGGATTTTGCCCAGGGCTACGGCATCGGCAAACCCGAGCCGCTTGAAAAGTTAGTACTCACTCAACCAGCGCAAATCAGACCTTCTAAAGGTTAACCCTTCTGTAATCTGAAAATTCAGGTCGGACTCGATTGATCTAAGACTCAATCAGCCGATGGACTTTCTTTACAATTATTCGGGTTTTCCTGCATTTCGACCTGGCGCATCGGCATACCATCGATCAGCGCAAATATCTCGTTCAACTCAGGGACTTCGTAGAGGCGATACTTTTCACCGCCATCCTTGCCAATCAGCAACACGGCAAAGCGGTTGTCTTCAATAGCATACTTGTTACGTAGCTCAGCAGACTGATTCAGCTCAACCGGCTTGCCATTCAACCAGCCGGGTTCGTTCACAATGAACTTGCCAATAATGATATGCCGATCCGCCACCTCACAGCTTCGTTTATGTAGATCGTTTGTGAGTTGCAAGGTACGTGCATCGGGGTTGGCCGGGGCAAAGATGAGTAATACGCGGTTTTCCCACAGGTATGGTGCGAGTAGTTTTGCCTGCACCGCGCCGGCCCAAACGACAAGCAGCATGCACAGGCAAGCAACCCCTTTCCATCTGCCACTGTTCGTCATCGCTTTAAACATTTAGCGTGTTCCTACTTTAACCACGCCATCACTAACTCAATGATCTTTTTATCGGACAACTTTTGCATCTTGAGTGAGCGCCAGGTGGAAAATCGCAGGGCATGACGCAAGGTCGGCGCGAAGTGTTGAGTCTTATCTGCCTCGGGCCAGGCCTGCATGAGTTGCGCAAATAAACCATCAAAGTAGGCCTCGACCTGACTCATCGGCCCCTGCAACGCTGGCAACTCCTCAACATCACGATAGGCGCCCGTCCACATGCGTTCATTCTGGCGGTAATANNTTGTTCATGCAATTTGACCGCGGCCTCGACGATTTGCTGCCGGGTCTCCATGGCCTGATCCGCGCGGGCTTTCTGCCTGTACTTACGTTTCTTCATTTAAGTAAACATAGCTGTTTAGTCAATATTTGACAAGAGGGGTCACATACACTAGTCTGTTATTCAGTATACAGATATGTTTACTCAAATAAGCTAATGCTTATTCACCCAGGAGACACGCCATGACCATCACCAACCAGGAATCCGGCACCAATGTCCATGAGATCGCCGATGGGATTTATCGCATCAACACCCCCGTTGTATTTGAAAACGGCCAGGGCTTTTCGTTTAACCAGTACCTGATCGACGATGAGGCCCCGTTACTTTTCCACACTGGGCCACGCAAGATGTTTGCATTGGTACGCGAGGCCGTCGCCAGCATAATCAAGGTCGAGCGCCTGCGTTATATCAGCTTTTCACACGTTGAAGCCGACGAGTGCGGCTCACTCAATGAATGGCTGGCCGCCGCCCCCGATGCGGTACCGCTGTGCGGAATGGTCGCAAGCCTGGTCTCGGTCAATGACCTCGCGGATCGCCCCGCCAAACCCATCGCTGATGGTGAAGTCCTCTCCCTGGGAACGCATCAGGTACGCTGGTTTGATACCCCGCACCTGCCACATGGTTGGGAAGCGGGTTTGTTATTGGAAGAAAGCACACGCACCCTGTTTTGTGGTGACCTGTTTACCCAGGGCGGCGCGAATAATCCGGCACTGACCGAAGACGATATTCTTGGGCCAAGTGAAGCCTTTCGCCAACAGATGGATTACTTTTCTCATACCGCCAATGCGGGCGCAATGCTGGAACGATTGGCCGCCACGGAACCGGCCATCCTCGCCTGCATGCACGGTAGCGCGTTTAAGGGCGACGGCGCGACACAACTACGCGCGCTTGCGCAAGCATTATCGAGTCCGGTACAGGCAAAAAAAGTTACTGCAAGTTAACTAGAGAGTATCGATAAGGGTTGGAGTGATTTATTTAAAATCGCTCCGCCCCCTAATATTTGTCCGCTTTTAATTTTTTATCTCATTCAACAAAAGCAACCAGGCAGCTACTGACCAGGGCGCAGAGCCAGATCGAGGAGCAGGCACTGGCACGCGAAGTTTCGGGGCAGTTAGTCATTGGCTTAAATAATTTTCAGGCAATATCTGTTTTCAGAAATTCACCGGCTTTGTCTGACGGCAAGGGAGGGCTGAACAAAAAGCCCTGAACACAATCACATTGATGCTTTTGCAAAAAGGCGAGCTGGTCTTCGTTTTCAACACCTTCGGCAATGACCTGCAATCCCATACTATGTGCCATAGCAATGATCGCATGCACGATGGAAGCATCGTCTGGATCCGTGGTGATATCACGCACAAACGATCGGTCAATCTTGATGGTATTAATGGGATAACTTTTTAAATTTGACAACGATGAGTAGCCTGTACCGAAGTCATCAATCGCGATGCGTACACCATAGTCATTCACCTGTTCCAGTGTCTGCGTCGCCGTTTGCGGGTTGTGCATGACCACACCTTCGGTAATTTCAAGTTCCAGTAACGATGGCGGCAAACCGGTATCATCTATCGCCCTGATAATCGTCGATGCCAGGGAACCATCGACAAATTGTCGACCCGATAAATTTACCGTAACCGGTACCGCCATGCCTGCTTCCTGCCATGCATGTGCCTGAGCACAGGCAGTGTGCAACACCCATTCACCAATCGGTAAAATAAGCCCTGTTTCTTCTGCGACAGGGATAAATTTAGCCGGCGAGACAAGACCTAGATCCGGGTGTTGCCAACGTAACAGGGCCTCAACAGCTATAACACGTCGTGTTTTCAGATCTATTTGCGGCTGGTAATGAATAAGAAGCTCTTCATGCTCGAGTGCGCGCCTCAAGTCATTCTCCAGTGTCAGGCGTTCCATTGCCTTGGTTGACAGGTCCTGGGAATAAAACTGGTAATTATTACGACCAAAATCCTTTGCCCGATACATGGCTGCATCAGCATTCTTCAGTAACGATTGTGCATCCGTTGCATCATCCGGGAATATGCTGATACCTATGCTGGTTGTTACAAAAAATTCACGTTGCTCAATTTCATAAGGTCTTGCCAGTGTTTCCAGTAACTTTTCTGCGATGTGTGCCACATCCTCGACATGGTGTACATCTTCCATGATTACTGCAAATTCATCACCACCGAACCTGGCAACCGTATCAACATCCCGGATTTCCTCGATTATGTGCTTTGCAATCACCTGCAGGAATTTATCGCCAATATTATGACCGTACGTATCATTGATGATCTTGAAACGATCCAGATCCATAAAGAACACCGCGATCTTCTCTTTATTGCGAGAGGCGCGCGAAATTGCCAGCGCCAGGCGATCCATCAACAGTACACGGTTTGGTAGTTCAGTCAGGACATCATGGTGCGCCAGAAAACGCAGTTGCTCCTGGTCGCGCACGCGCTCCGTGACATCCTGCACGGTACCGATAACTTTGACTGGTTGCCCGTCAGTATCACGCTTCACCTCGGAACGTGCCCAGACCTGTCTTATTTCATCAGTGGGACGAACAATACGGAATTCGTAATGATCAATATCTTTACCCTTTAACATGGCCTGCACTTGTGTCGAAACATAATCACGGTCTTCTGCATGAATGGCAGCCATGGCCATGTCAAAACTGACATGAGTCTGTTCCGGATCGAGCCCATAGATCCGGAACATCTCTTTGGACCATGTGACCTGTTCCTCTGCCACTCTCCATTCCCAACTGCCGATATGACCCAGCTCCTGTGACAGCGCCAGAAGATTTTCACTTTCACGCAGTGCCTGCTCAGCTTGTTTGCGTTCCGTGATATCTGAAAAAATAACGGCGAACTTGTATTTCTCGGGACAGAACAACCAGGTGTCGTAGGTTCGACCGAGTTCCCTTGAATAGTTCTGGTAGGCCATCGATTCTCCAGTCAGCGCCACCCGTCCAGCGTTGTCGATCCAGTATTGTTCCGTATTGGGCAACACTTCCAGAACAGTTTTACCAACCAGGTCAGACGCCTTTACCCCGGTTAATTTTTCGAACGCCGGGTTCACCTCCAGAAAGCGATAGTCAACAGCCTTGCCCTGGTCATCACGAATGATCTCATGCAGGGCAAAACCCGTGGTCATGTTCTCAAACAGATGACGATACTTTTTCTCGCTAAGGCGCACGGCCTCATCTGCCATACGTCGCTTGGTGATGTCGGTCACCATCGCCATGGCTCCCAGGTAGTTTCCATCTGCATCAACGAATGGACTGGCATTGATCTCTGCCCAGACCTCCCCTCCCTGTTTGGAGATAAATTTGAAATCATGTTGTTCTGCGATACCGGCCTTGCGACGCTCGACGTTTTGTTCAGCAATGTGCCTGCCTTCCTCATCCATGAAGTCATACATGGAACGGCCCTGCATTTCTTCCACCGTGTAGCCGAGAATATCCGCCATCTTGGGATTAACAAAGGAAGTATTGTTATCAGCATCGATGGTCCAGATACCTTCCTGGGCCGTTTCAACAATAGTGCGATAACGTGTTTCACTATCACGCAGTGCTTGCTCAGCATACTTGCGCTCGGTCAGGTCAACGAGTGAAACCAGGTGGTTACCTTTATAGGAATGTATTAACGAGGACGCCCCCGCCAGCACAACCTTGTTCGAACCATCTTTACATCGAATCGTCAGTTCCAATGGTTCAAAAGCAGTGTCNNTGGTCATAACCAAACGTATTGATAAACGCGGGATTGAGATAGGTAATATTCTGTTGATCATCATTTAAAGCATACGGTACAGGCGATGCATCAATAATGTTTCGAAAGTGTGCCTCACTCTGGCGCAGCGCGTCCTCGGCCCGTTTTCGATCCGTGAAATCAACCCCTGCGCTCAGAGTACCGATAATTCGACCATCGGCATCTTTTCGTAAAGCATTGTGCCAGGCGACATAGCGTCTCCCGCCCTGTTTGGTTAGAACCTGGTTTTCGTAGTATTGAACCGCCTTGATTTCACCCTGTATCAGCTGAAGATACACGGCATAGACCGGCTCGACTTCTTCAGGCGGCAAACAGATCTCGAACCAGTTTTTACCAATGAGCTCATCAGGTTCGTACCCCAGCAGCTCAAAGCCCTTGCCCCCAATCATGGTGATGCAGGCATTTTCATCCAGGGCCACCAGGATGATCTGGGCCAGTTCCAGGTAAAGGCGGCTATCTTCCCTTTGTTGTTGTAACGCCTCTTCCGCCTGCCGAACCCTGGCTTCGAGCTCAGTGATTCTGTTTCTGGCGTTCTCCAGCTCTAAATGCAGACTTTCTTTCATCTGAAACGGTAATTACCAACGGAGATTTAAGTGCTTCAAATATAATACTTATCCGATTAAGTATAACCGTAACAAGGTTATTTATCTTGCTTATTGGTTGGTTCGAGGGGTCAGGAAGTACAAAAAGTGCAGGAGCAATCAACTACCTATGCAGCCGTGCCCCCAAACATTCATTGCCGTTAATTTTTAACTCATTCAACAAAGGCAATCAAACGCCCAAAGACCAGGGCGCCGAGCCAGCACAGC
>DJMK01000039.1 GCA_002436485.1 Proteobacteria bacterium UBA6492 | reverse complement strand
GGCTAATTAAGATAGATACTGCAACTTTCTACAACCTGATAAAGATCAATTCGGATTTACTGCTAGATTGCTATACTTCTCTTAAGTCTTGTGGAGTCACTTTATGCCAAATGACCAGTTATCTGAACATGGCCCTCTGGAAGAGGGTGTCGTATTCCATGTGCATGGTGTTACCAAAATTTATCAAATGGGCGAAGTGAAGGTCCATGCGCTGCGTGGCATCGATCTGGATCTGTACCGTGGTGAATTTATGGTGTTACTGGGGGCATCGGGCAGTGGTNNCTGAATATTCTCGGTGGATTGGATATCCCTACGGATGGTCATGTTTTGTATGGTGACATCGATCTTACCCGTGCGAGTGAGCGTGATCTGACCCAATATCGCCGTCACCATGTGGGCTTTGTATTTCAGTTTTATAACCTCATTCCCAGTCTTACTGCGCGTGAGAATGTTGCAGTTGTTACTGAAATTGCCAATACGCCGATGACACCTGAAGATGCTTTACGCATGGTTGGACTAGACGAACGCCTGGATCATTTTCCCGCCCAGTTATCTGGCGGTGAACAACAGCGGGTTGCTATCGCACGCGCTATCGCGAAAAATCCATCTGTACTTTTATGCGATGAACCAACCGGTGCACTTGATTCCACTACCGGAATCGTTGTACTGGAAGCACTACAGCGTGTTAACCAGGAACTGGGTACAACAACCGCCGTCATCACACATAACGCAAGTATTGCACAAATGGCTGATCGGGTTATCCACCTTGCTGATGGACGCATCAGTGAAGTACATGCCAATGAAGCCAAGCTTGCACCCCGTGAACTGAGCTGGTAATCGGCATGTTAGCTATCGATAAAAAACTCTGGCGTGAATTATGGGAGCTTCGCATGCAGGCGCTGGCCATTGCCATGGTGATTGTCGGTGGCGTAAGTATATTTATCATGTCTTTGAGCACCCTGGATTCACTGTATGAAACCCGTGCAGCCTACTATCGTGGACACCATTTTGCCGATGTGTTTGCCAATCTCAAGCGTGCACCGCTTGCCTTACTCCAGCGTATAGAAAGCATTCGTGGTGTTGATAAAGTCGAAAGCCGGGTTGTGGCCTATGTGAGTGTTGATGTGCCTGGTTTTGAGGATCCGGTTAGCGGCCACTTGTTATCGCTACCCGACAATAGTCGTGGGTTGTTAAACCAGATTTATATCCGTAAAGGTCGACTATTTGAACCAGGACGTGATAACGAAGTTTTGCTAAGTATTGAGTTTGCTTCAGCTCACAAACTGGAACCGGGAGATAAAATACACGCGACTATAAATGGTCGGCGTAAAACACTTACCATTGTCGGCCTGGTCATGTCGCCTGAGTATATTTACCAGATTGCGCCCGGCGCGCTGTTTCCAGATTATAAGCGCTATGGCGTTATGTGGATGGCACGCAAACCACTGGCGACCGCGTATGACATGGATGGTGCATTTAACAATGTAACACTCACGTTAAGTAAAGACACCGATGAACAGGAGGTGATCGACCGACTGGACGAATTACTCAAACCTTATGGTGGTACGGGCGCCATCGCGCAGGAAGAGCAACTCTCGAATCGTTTTCTTTCAGAAGAACTCAAACAACAGGAGACCGTTGCTACAATCTTTCCTGTCATTTTTTTTGGCGTGGCCGCATTTTTACTCAACGTGGTCATCAGTCGACTAGTCAGCCTGCAACGCGAACAGATTGCCGGGCTCAAGGCCTTTGGTTACAGCAACTTCGCGGTAGGTCTGCATTATACCAAGCTGGTGATATTGATTGTCGGCTTTGGCGTCATCATTGGAATCGCAGTCGGCATCTGGATGGGCCAGGGATTGAGTAATATCTATATGACTTTCTTTAGTATGCCTTTTATGATCTATACATTAAAGCCCGGCGTGATCATTGCTTCTGTATTAATAAGTATGGGAGTAGCTATTCTGGGTACTCTGTACGCAGTGCGTAATGCCGCGATGTTACCACCCGCCCAGGCCATGCGACCGGAACCACCATCAATCTATCATGCCACGATTATTGAACGCCTCGGATTACAACGCTGGTTCACGCAACCGACGCGCATGATTTTTCGGCATATCGAACGCCATCCTTTCAAGGCAATACTAACTATGCTCGGCCTGGCAATGTCGTGTGGTGTAATGGTGGTAAGTGGATTTCAAGAGGGTGCCATCGATCATATGATTGAAGTGCGATACGGCCTTAGCCAACGTGACGATATGATGATTACTTACACCGAACCCACTTCACAGCGCTCTGTCTACTCGTTGCGCGATGTGCAAGGTATTGAACATGTCGAAGGGTTTCGTGATGTACCCGCGCGACTACGTTTCGAGCATCGCAGTTATCTTACTTCAGTGACCGGTGTTCAACCTGAAGGTAAATTAATGCGCTTGCTCGATAGTGACCTGAAGGTAATCACGGTACCATCGCACGGTATCGTGCTGACTGATTACCTGGCCCAGATCCTGCGCATCCAGCCAGGCGATCTGTTAACCATTGAAGTGCTGGAAGGTCAACGGCCTGTCGTGCAAGTACCGGTGGCTGGTACGGCTAAACAGGACATGGGCATGAATGCCTATCTGCAACGTGCCACTCTAAACAGGTTATTAAAAGAAGGTGACGCTATCTCCGGTGCATTTCTAAAAGTTGATGAACGTTACCAGCGTAACGTTTACCGTGAACTGAAAAATATGCCACGTATCGCAGGCGTGATTGAGCAGGAATCAGCAATTGATGCTTTTTATGAGAATGTTGCACAAACCATATTGTTTTACACCTTCGTAACGACATTACTAGGTGGTATCATCGCCTTTGGTGTGGTGTATAACAGTATGCGTATTGCGCTTTCGGAACGCAGTCGCGAACTGGCCAGTTTACGTGTGCTTGGTTTTGAGCGAGGTGAAGTCGCCTATATTCTGCTCGGGGAAATGGGTGTGTTAACCCTGGTTGCTATTCCGGTGGGGCTATTGTTCGGCTTTGGCTTGTGCGCCTATATGGCGTATGCCTTTGATACTGACCTGTATCGTGTTCCACTCGTGCTGGGGCTGCATGTGTATGCGTTTGCTGCCCTGGTGGTAATTATATCTACTTTATTATCTGCCCTATTGATCTGGCGTAACATCAGCCAGCTCGATATGGTCGCTGTCTTGAAGACCAAGGAGTGAGTCATGCAAATGAAGCTACAATTTTTGCTCCCTAACACTTTGCGCAAACACCCGGTCATCGTTTTAATAGCGATCATTGTTACCGGGCTATTGGTGTGGGGCTACTGGCCACAACCCGTCTGGGTCGAAGCGGTGACGGTGAAACGAGCAGCCATGTCTGTTACCGTTGAGGAAGAAGGTCGCACTCGAGTGATTGATCGTTACGTCATTGCCGCACCAGTAGATGGTGTCACCTGCCGGGTAAACATGAACGTAGGAGACCAGGTTAAACAGGGTGAAGTGTTACTCGGTATCACGCCACTTGAATCACAGGTGCTTGATCCACGTAGCCGCGCAGAAGCCAAGGCAAGAGTAGCCGCCGCTGAATCAGCACTGGAATCTGCAAGTGACCAGGCTGAATCAGTCAAAGCCTCGGCTGACTTTTATAAAAGTGAAGTCGAGCGTCTGCGACCGTTATTTGGCAAAGGCGTCATTTCAAAAGGAGAACTGGATAAAGCCGAAATGAATGTGCTGACAACGAACGCCAACCTGCGTTCGGCGCAACATGCCGTGGAAGTGGCCCGCTATGATTTGCAGGCTGCAAAAAGTGTACTGGAGTACCATGCAGGTTCTGATCGTGAACCCGCTGAGCGCGTACCCGTCACTGCACCCATCGACGGTCGTATCCTGAAACTACATCATGAATGTGAAGGCCCGGTACGCACTGGCCAACCGCTACTGGAAGTGGGTGATCCTCAAATACTGGAAGTGGAAGTCGATGTGTTGTCTTCCGATGCCGTTAAAATCAAACCGGGCATGACTGTTTTATTTGATCGCTGGGGCGGCAAACAACCGCTAGAAGGTATCGTACGCACCATCGAGCCAGTCGGGTTTACCAAGATCTCCGCACTCGGGGTCGAAGAACAACGTGTCTTAATTATCGCTGATTTTATTTCACCGCGAGAACGCTGGCAGCGACTCGGTGATGGCTACCGCGTCGATGCGAAATTTATTCTCTGGTACGAAAAGGACGTATTACAGGTACCCGCCAGTAGTGTTTTCCGTTACAACGATGGCTGGGCTGTATTTGCGATCGAAGACAAGATTGCAAAACAGCGTGAGGTTAAAGTAGGCCAGCGCAATGGACTGGTCACGCAAATATTGGAAGGCGTGCAGGAAGGTACCATGGTGATCAATCATCCAAGTGACAATGTAGAAGATGATATACGTATCAGGATACGCTAGTTACAAAGCCCGTACACATATCGATGAACGTGTACCGAGCTTTCACTAGGATAGAATTTCGGATCATGGCCAGAAGCGATCGTTTAACATATACAAAGCATCAAGATTAGTCGACATTTTAAAGCGCCACCCTGGTTTTTTGATTATCCACTGTGTATTCAAAATAAATGCGTCTGGTTTCCCTGTCCCACTTCAGCGCCTCGCCGGTTACCGGGTTGGCATATTTAAGCTGGTTATTGTTTAAAAAGGCCGTCATGTTCAAATCCGGTATGTCACTTTTCCTGGCCGCACTGCGTGCCCTTAAGATAATCACCTTGCCTTTCAGTTCGATCAGTCTTGCCGTATCAATGCCAACATGCTTTTGTGCATAGTTAATGCAGATGGCATCCCCCACAATATTGATAAGCGAGGCCTTACGCATGACCCTGCCCTGTGACGCTAAATAATCTTGAAGGCTCTTTCCCTGCAGGTTTAATACCTTGGCCAGGTCTGTATAGATACAATTAAGCGTTCTGTTCGGCTTGAATACATAATCGATAACGTTTTCATTAATCAACTGACTACCCGTAGCTAACAAACGGATTGTTTTCAGCTGCCTGTCAATATAATCCAGTTCTGTATGCGCAATGTGTTGCATATTAATCGCATTAAAATTCGGCACGGGCAATCGGGTTATCATTTGATGCATGCTTTTGTTGTTATATGCATCATTTTTAAGCAATACATGGGCAAACTCGACGGTGATTGACTGTTTCTCAATGAACAATGCTTTCACCTCCGGATCATTACTTTGCCCGATGACCAACTGGTTGAGCTGCAAATCCTTACCGATCTCAGTAATGAGTTGATCTGGCTTGGCCTCATAGGCCAGCAGAATCATCAACAAGTAAAGCCGGTGCAACGACAAATGGCTCTGCCGGTAATCCTGGTAAAAGCGGGTGTAACTGATACCATTATATTGCAAAGGATTGGCATACTTTCTGAAAGTATGTATTGCGGCAAGACTCTTCAATGCCGAATTATATTTTTTACCGTACTGACTTATCCCCCTACTCGATGGAGTACTGTCACTATACAAACGCTTTATATATAGCTGGTTTATGGCGGCACGGTCATTTACGTTGATTCCCCCTAACCGCAATCGATCTATACGTGGATAATTAGCGAGTACGACCGGCTGCTTGTGTTTTTCGAACCAGGCGATCATCTGGTTGAATTCAGCTAGCCATTGCCTGCCTGCGGCACTTAGCTCACCATTACCCATCGACCAGAGTGTCAACATCGGGTAAAAGGCATTTTCACTGTCAGCAACCGGTGCCGGTTTTGCCTGCAACAGTGCCGCCATTTCCGGCTCAGGATTATCATCTCGCTGCAAGTAATAGTTTGCGGCTAATAAAAGAGGGGCCAGTAACACAAGCGAGAAAAAAATATGCTTGATGGCATAGCGCAGCGAACTGAAATCGGTGTGGTAGATATACCTGAGGGTGGCTGGCATATAGAGCATGCCCTGTATCACGCTACCCAGAATAACCACTGCGAACAGGATCTTTCCCGCCATGCCCCGGAAAAGTGCGAGTACCGAATCCACCAGGTAAACCAGTGGCGAAAATACTGTCGCGTTAATAGCCAGGCGATGTTCTGATAACAATTTTTCGATATCACTGTCAAACGTGACAGCGATACGAATCTCGTATGTGATATACAAATACAATACCCCACCGGCTAATAGCAGCAACCATAGGTGCAACATATTAAACAGGTAGTGAAATACCGGGATGCGCAATAAACTGAATGCAGCCAATATAAAAAGCATAATACTGGTGCCAAGCACCATGTAAGCTAAGGGCGCCAGGTCGACCGTTTCTACGCCGACAAGATATTGATGAAAATCGGTATAGGCAAAGAACAGATAGCCACACAACAACTGGTAAAAAACCAGTATATAAAGCAACGGACTGTACTTGATGTTCATGTTATTTTTCCGATTAATGCCTGAGCTGACAGTTTAGTCTATTCTAATTCACCAGGGTACGGCTGCACCATCCGTATAACAACAGGCGCGGTCGTTTACCCGTGGTTTTATGAGATTTTGTTTATGACATGTAAAGACATAAAGGCTGCAACGTTTCAATAACCCATTGACTACATATTTTTGCTTGTACAATATTGCTTACCCAGACGCGTCAAATAATAGCGGGTACCCGAAACACCAACAACTTCATCAACCATCCTGGACTGGACCAGTTTTGCCATCGCCTTCTGCGCCGCTGACATCGATATACCCAGCCTGTCTGAAACCGAGCGCAACAGTATCCCCTTCTCCCCTCCCGCCGACAGTAACTGTAGCAGGTTAGTGATATCCTCTTTTTCATCAGGCAAGCTTTTCTTGTTCTTTTGCTCTGCCGTATTTATATTGCCCGCCTGTCGTCTCGAACGAATTATTTTCCCTGTAACGCGAACAATTACAGGCAACACGACCACACCCATCAGAATCAGCATCCAGACGGGGATGGCAATGGTTTGAGTCAGGATTGACATAGCTAGCTGGCGTCTCTTGGGTAAAAAAGCTAAAAATAGTATAGTAACGAACTAAGTATAGCGTGTACTAGAAATTTAGTAAGATTGATCACAGAACGAACTAGCAAAGGATAATAATAGTCTCAACCACGCCCTTTCATGCTAACTTTCCGTAAAAATATATTTCACATGCTTTTCAAGCATTTCTTTTTGCCGGTTTTATATCTGCATAATAATTTGTGCCCATCCATCCGGAAATATTCTTTTTTAGATAAGATGAACCTGTGAGAACCAGCTTTTTTTCACGCACAGCCTTCATTAAAGTAGTATCGCCCATCCAGGCTGCCGTCAAGGTTTGTAGATCAGTGGTTATCGTTAAATCGACATCATAGCCAGGGTCTTTGATACAGACATCCACATCATCGCTTTTCACCACTAACCACCAGAAACGTAACTTTGATGTGTAATCAGTGAACTCGAATTTAATCGTAGTCCGTTCACCCTTAAAATATTTTGTATTCAAGCCACGATGAATATCCCATACCAGCATGGAGGGATCCAGATCCGCTTTCGAAAGATCACTGCGTACCCAGCGATGGCCCCATGTGCCAAGTTGCCAGATTATATTAGTCAGCTCATCACCCGCTTTGGTCAAGATATAACGCACATTACCGTTTGTCTCCTCGCGCTCGATAACGCCACTTTTTTCCAGTGACTTTAGCCTTGTCGACAACGTTGAAGGTGAAATAAGTGGTAATCCCCTACGAATATCATTAAACGTCTGGCTACCTGCACCTAACTCGCGTACGACCAGGTTTGTCCATCGCTCACCGAGAACCTCAGATGCCTTTGCAATCGGGCAGAACTGTCCATAACCTTTCATGTCACTGTCCTCAAAGTATTTAGTAATAACAATATGTAAAAAACTTGGCTTCATCCAGTACAATTTTTGTACCGGAGCGGGCTGAGAAAAGCGTATTCTTGATTTCCCCGGATTGCCGACATCGCTCATAACATATTGTTTTAATGATAATTTAAGCCTACTCCATCTTCATACTCCTTCAACGAACTGGTACAAAAATCGTACTGGTTGGTTTTGCCTGCTTCTACCAAACTCAGTTCAAAGAGGCGCAAAACTTTTCAGGAGAATAAAGATGAGTACAAACGACAGAGCCAAGAAACAGTATCAAACTGAAACCCGTTGGGGCAATACTGTACTGAAACATCCCTATATCATCATCTTCTCCAGCATTCTGTTGGTCCTAATGCTGGCTTATGGGGTACGCTTTGCTTCCGTCAGCAGTGACTACCGGTATTTTTTTGGTGAAGACAACCCACAGCGGGTCGCATTCGAACGACTGCAAAATGTTTATAGCCAGGATGATTCGGTATTACTAACCGTCACACCCACCGATGGTGTTGTATTTAAACCATCAACACTGGCTGGCCTAGACTTCCTGACAAAACAAGCATGGTTACTACCTTATGTCACCAGGGTAGATTCAATTACCAACTTTCAGTACAGCCATGCCAAAGGGGATGATCTGATTGTTCAGGATCTTGTCAATGCCCCGAATCTAAACGCAGAACTATCTAGTGAAGTTCTCTCCCAGCTCAAGGCTATTGCATTAGCTGAGCCATTATTAAAAAACCGTTTGATTGACGAACAGGCGAGTGTCACTGGCATTAACATCAAGATGACCTTCCCTGGAAAGTCACCCTTTGAAGTGCCCGAAGCGGCTGAAGCCGCCCGTCAACTGGCACAAAAGTTCAAACAACAATTTCCAGGTCACGAAACACATCTAACTGGCATGGTGATGCTGAATGATGCCTTTAATGAAGCTGGTATCAGGGATGTCATGACATTAATGCCATTGATGTATCTACTCATTGCGGTGATGCTGTTTTACTTCCTGAGAAACATAGTGAGCGTATTCACCACCCTGGGTATCGTCATCCTGTCAATCCTGGCAGGCGTTGGTTTTTCAGGCTGGGCTTCAATTCCTATTACGCCTCCATCCTCGATTGCACCTACGGTGATCATGACGCTGGCTATTGCCCATTCAATTCATATTCTCAAGACCTTGTTTAAGGTCATGGGTAAGGGTGTGAATAAAAACCAGGCTATCGTTGAAAGTCTGAAGCAGAACCTGCGACCAGTATTTTTAACCAGTTTAACCACCATTATCGGCTTCCTGTCTCTCAATTTTTCCGATACTCCACCCTTTCATGATCTGGGCAACATAACTGCGGTCGGTGTTGCCATGGCATTTGTATTATCCATCAGTTTACTACCTGCCGTATTAAGCCTGGTCAAGATCAAACCCCGTCTGACAAAACAAACAGGCAGCACACTCGTAACCCGTTATGCCGGGTGGCTGGATCGCCGTAGTGTACCGATCGTCCTAACGATGGTCTTTGTAACGGTAATGCTTGGCATGCAAATTAACAAGGTCAAGATTAATGATCAGTTCGTCGGTTATTTTGACAATTCAATACAGTTTCGTCCGGACTCGGAATATATCATTGAAAACCTCACCGGCGTTTATCAAATCAACTTTGATCTGAATTCCGGCGAACCGCAAGGTATTGCCGATCCAGGTTATCTAACAATACTGGATGAGTTTGCTGAATATATGCGTTCCATCCGGGATGTTGTCCATGTTGCAACACTCACGGATATATTCAAGCGCCTCAACAAGAACATGCATGCCGACGATGAAACTTATTATCGCTTACCCGAACAACGCGAACTGGCAGCACAATACCTGTTGCTCTATGAAATGAGTCTGCCGTACGGCCTTGATCTGAATAATCAGATTAACGTTGATAAATCCTCTTCACGCGTCATTGTCACATTGGACGAAGTGCCGACTTCGAGGATTCTTGAAATATCGACGCTTGCTACCGACTGGCTAAAAGCGCACGCGCCACCTGCCATGCATGCCATAGCAACATCGCCGACAGTTATGTTTAGCCATATTACTGAACGCAATATCTACGCCATGCTTTGGGGCACTTTTATTGCGTTTACCCTGATTACTATCACCATGATAATCGCGTTACGCAGCGTTAAATATGGATTACTTTCACTATTACCCAATGTCATGCCTGCCATATTAGCCATCGGTCTTTGGGCGTTACTTGTAGGCGAAGCCGGGTTTTCCATAGCGTTTGTCGCATCAGTCACGCTCGGTATCATTGTTGATGATACGGTACATTTCCTTTCCAAATTCAATTACGCCAGGAATACAGGTCATGATTCCAGTAGTGCCGTGCACTATGCCCTTGAACACGTAGGTGGCGCATTAATTTCAACCAGTGTCATCCTGATCATGGGATTTTCAATACTGATGCTATCTGGCTTCAAGCTTAACTTCGTACTTGGCGCATTGTCAGCACTGACAATCGCTATTGCTTTGCTGGTGGACTTTACGCTGTTACCCGCCATTCTTCGCATTACCGACAAACTAACAGTAAATAAAGGAGTCATTATGAAAACCAAATATGCAACCTACACAGGCATCGTCATTATCTCTGCTATCACATTGTCTTATGGGCTGGATGCAAGGGCCAATACACAAAATCCGGCCGACAAGGGCAAATGGGTCGCGGTATCCGCTGATCAATACGATAGTGGATTCAAAAACCAGACTGCAAAAATCAACATGGTCTTGAAAAACAAACAGGGACAAACATCCGAGCGCAAACTTCGAATAAAAATCCTTGAAGTAACAAATGATGGCGACAAGTCACTCATCATCTTTGATACACCGCGTGATGTAAAAGGCACCTCATTCCTGAGTTACTCGCATTCACTGGACCCGGATGAACAATGGTTGTACCTGCCATCGCTGAAACGGGTCAAGCGAATCTCTACCAATAACAAATCTGGTCCTTTCATGGGTAGTGAATTTGCTTATGAAGATCTCTCCAGCCAGGAAGTCGATAAATACACCTATCTGTACGTCCAAGCTGACAAAGTACTGGGTATCGATGGGCATGTCATAGAACGCATACCAGTAGATCCTAATTCTGGCTATGCACGGCAACGTGTCTGGATAGACGGTACGCACTGGCGTACAGAAAAAATTGAATACTATGACCGCAAGAATGAGCTACTCAAAACACTGACTTACCATGGTTACCAGCAGTACGCCAATAACAAATGGCGCGCTGACAGCATGGAGATGGTTAATCATCAAAATGGTAAAAGCACCACGCTCATCTGGAAAAATATCAGCTTTGGCCTGGACGTTTCATCACGAGATTTTGATCGAAACGCACTCAAACGTATTCGATAAATGGAGTGCATCATGAAGACACTGGTATCACTATTGCTCATACTCCCCTCTGTTGTTTTTGCAAACGATATCCCCGGAGTTTTCTCCGGGGAAATCGCAGCAGAGTACCGCTACTTTCCCAATGAAGGTGCCTATGACAACACGGAAAAGCATCACGGCTCAATTATCCTTCGGCCGGAATATTCAATTTCATGGGACAACGATCGAAGTGTCTTTTCGGCCATACCGTTCGTCAGATACGATCAACAGGATTCCGCGCGCAGCCATGCGGACATGCGTGAGCTGAGCCTGGTCACTTCCTGGCCTGCAGTTGAACTCAGGTTTGGTATCAGCAAGGTATTCTGGGGCGTCACCGAAAGCCAACACCTTGTTGATGTCATCAATCAAACTGACCTGGTTGAAAATCCCGACGGTGAGGAAAAACTGGGACAACCCATGATCAGCCCTACCCTGATCACAGATGCTGGTTATCTCGAATTATACATCTTGCCATTTTTCAGAGAACGAACCTTTCCAGGCGAGTTCGGTCGCTATCGAGGCCCAATTGTTGTTGATACAGATAATGCCGAATACATACATCCGGATGGTGATAAACATATCGACCTTTCGCTCAGGTGGAGTACCAACTGGCATGATCTGGACTGGGCGCTCTCATACTTTAACGGGACTGACAGGGATCCCGCGTTCCGCCTTGATACTCAACGAAACCTGCTGATACCCGTCTATGGCCAAAGTAAGCAAGTCGGTCTGGAATTACAATATATTTACAAGGACTGGCTGTTCAAGACCGAAGTGCTACGTAAAGATTCATTCCAATATGGTCT
Source organism: Proteobacteria bacterium UBA6492 (assembly GCA_002436485.1). Taxonomy (GTDB): domain Bacteria; phylum Pseudomonadota; class Gammaproteobacteria; order UBA6429; family Thiohalophilaceae; genus UBA6492. The sequence continues at coordinate 628 of DJMK01000039.1, read as the reverse complement.
GTATACCGCGGCAACCGTTGGCTTTGAGTACACTTTGACGAATATCCATAACGGCATGGATATTGGATTAATTTATGAATGGCTCTATGACAGTCGCGGGGAAATCACGCCTTATGGCATGTTTGACGCGTCGTTTATTGCCACACGCATCGCCGTTAACAACGCGGCATCGACAGAAATACTGGCCGGTATATACCTTGATAATGCTAGTACTGCCATGAGTGTCTTTCGTGTCGAGGCATCACATCGTCTCGCACCATCGTACAGCCTGGATGTTGAAATCAACATCATCGGACAGCCGCCCGAGGCCAGCAGGCTAAATCTATTTCGTAATGATGATTACCTGCAATTCAGGTTATCGAGATATTTTTAACGCGGGCACCTTGGTACAGATATCGTACTAGCCGCATCGAACGTGAACTATAAAAATACAAATGGAGATATTTTCTATAGCCAAAGGAGACATACTATGAATAGCTATAAAAGCAATACTTCACTCAGACTGTTTTACCTTTTTGCCGCAAGCATGATATGGCTTGGCATCTTGTTGACCGGATTCGTGGAATCAAGCTGGGTCTTTTATGTACCCGGTATCACCTTTACTATTGCTGCGATAAGCGCTTTTTGC
>DJMK01000037.1 GCA_002436485.1 Proteobacteria bacterium UBA6492 | reverse complement strand
TCCTGCATGGAAAGACGTAGCGGCTAAATACAAAGGTCAAGCTGATGCCAAGGCAACATTGGTCTCTAAGGTGAAAAAAGGCGGTAAAGGTAACTGGACTGACGTTACAGGTGGTGCACCAATGCCTCCTTATTCACCTCGCGTCAAAGACGAAGACATCGCCAAGCTGATTGATTTCGTATTGTCTCTGTAATCTTCCAGTTTGTAGTGTGTTTCTGGGAAAAGCCAGCGCCTACGCTGGCTTTTTCTGTTTTCTGATGATGGTCACAGGAAAAACGGTTATTCACAATATCAATCTGACCACCTTTTATGCATGTCAAAAATCCGTGACGGGAAGGACCAGCGTTTAATATTTGTATCTTATTGTTTTATATGGAATTAAATTAAGGTTAAGAAGTAATCAAATTAATGTGATGGAATACGTTACCAGCACCTAGCGATATTAGTCGCAGATTATTCACAGAGTTATCCACAGCTTTTGTGGATAACAATCATTCCTATTTCGCAACAAACACTTAACGATGATAATCTCGAAATGAAGTTAAAGCCGTTAGCTAAGTAATAACAGATGTCGTGCAGGTTCTGACTTGTTAATCTTGCGCAATGCCAACGGATTTTTTGATTAATGTTGCTATCGCCACACCCCTACGGCGCACCTTTACCTATTGTTTGCCAAAAAATATTCAACAACACGACTGTAAGCCAGGTTGTCGTGTACGTGTTTCGTTTGGTCGGCGCAATGTCATCGGCGTTATCGTGGAAAATGGTGTCATAACGAGCCTGGCGCGTAACAAAATCAAACCGATTGATGCTTTAATCGACAACACACCACTTTGGTGCATCGATGTCTGGCAATTACTGCTGTGGGCTACACGTTATTACCAGCACCCTGTTGGTGAGGTCATGCATACCGCAATGCCAGCCCTGTTACGCCAGGGCGGACCAGCAAAATTTAACCAGACAAAAGTCTGGTTCCTGACAGAGCATGCAAAACAGGCTGACGAGTCTGAATTCAAGCGGGCTCCTCGGCAACTTGCCGTTATCAAACTGTTGCAGGAACAGCCNNCACGCAACCGTGGCTGGACCGACACTCAACGCGGCACAGCAAGCCGCGTTCGACACTATAATAACAGCACGAAATGACTTTCATGCATTCTTGCTTGATGGCGTAACCGGTTCAGGCAAAACCGAAGTTTACCTGCAACTGATTCGAAAGATCATCGATGAGGGTAAACAGGCGCTGGTACTGGTACCCGAAATTGGCCTGACACCACAAATGATTCAGCGTTTCCAAAAACGACTGGGTTGTCCTGTGTCGGTGTTACATTCCGGCTTGAACGATACCGAGCGATTACATGCCTGGCTTGCCGCAAGGGATGGCCTTGCTCCCGTAATCCTGGGTACCCGATCTGCCATCTTTACACCGATGAAAAACCCTGGGCTGATCGTAATCGATGAAGAACACGATGCTTCATTCAAACAACATGAAGGCTTTCGTTATTCTGCACGAGACCTGGCCATCTGGCGTGCAAAGCATAACCGGATTCCGGTTGTGCTGGGTTCAGCAACACCATCAGTTGAAAGTTTATATAACGTGCAGCAAGGACGTTTTACTCGGATTGAAATGCCACAACGCGCAGGCGAAGCCTCGCCACCGAAACTCCATCTGCTGGATATGCGCAGTCAACCAATGCACGAGGGTTTGACAGATCGGTTATTACAAATTGCACAACAACATCTCGACAACAACAACCAGGTATTGTTGTTTTTAAACAGGCGCGGCTTTGCCCCTGCCATGATGTGCCATGAGTGTGGCTGGGTTGCACATTGTCAGCGCTGCGACAGTAACATGACGTACCACCACAATGAGCGGCGTTTACGCTGCCATCACTGTGGTGCAGAGCGTGCCAGTGAAAAAAGTTGTCCACAGTGTCAGAGTAGCGAATTACTTACCGTGGGAGCCGGCACCGAGCGTATTGAGGTGGCACTGCAAGAAAAGTTTACTAATGTAGAAATTATACGCATTGATCGGGATACCACACGGCGCAAGGGTAGCCTGCATTCACTGCTAGAGCGGGTAAAAAACGGACAAAGACAGATCTTGCTGGGGACCCAGATGCTGGCCAAGGGTCACCATTTCCCGCGCGTCACCATGGTTGGCATCATCGATGCCGACCAGGGACTGCACAGTGCAGAATTTCGTGCCCCAGAACGCATGGCGCAACTCATCCTGCAAGTAGCAGGGCGGGCTGGCCGCGCCGAGCAACCTGGCGAGGTTTACATTCAAACTCACCACCCGGACCACCCGCTGCTGCAGAGCCTCATCCAACAAGGCTATGGCGCTTTTGCCGAGGAGGTGCTGACCGAGCGTAAACAGGCAGGTCTACCGCCCTTTACCGCCATGGCCCTGTTTCGCGCTGAGGCACCCGGCCGTGAAGCACCCCTCGCATTTCTCGCAACCATCAGGGAAATCCTGGCTAACCATGCGAACAGCAGTCTGGCGCTTTTTGGCCCAATGCCAGCGCCGATGGAAAAACGTGCCGGACGTTATCGCACACAACTTATCGTACAGGCACCACAACGCACCGGTTTACAATCAATCCTGCATGCCGTATTACCTGAAATCGAAAGCCTGAAGAGCGGACAAAAGGTACGCTGGTCACTGGATGTGGATCCATTGGATACCTATTAATAAGAAAGAAAATCGCGAATTACAATAATTATAATAAGGTAAATAAATACTCACTTAACCCGACAGGGTTAACAGACACGTTTAAATAACTATCTGCCCACCAGGGCATTGCTTGTTCCTAATATAAGGAAGGGGAAAAACCATGTTGCTAGGACTGATTTCAATCGTACTGATCATTGCGGCCATTTCGATGTTTCGCAAACCTATCGAAGGCAAGCCGGTGCTGATGACACGCGGCATTCAGGCGGTACTGTTTCTACTCGGTGTGTTTGGTCTGATATCACGCTCGTTTGTGATTGTTGACTCCGATGAAGTCGGCCACCTGAAGCGCATATACCTCGCTGCCGATTTACCACCCGGTAAAATTATTGCAGCTGATGGTCAAAAGGGTCCTCAGGCAGACATTCTTGGCCCTGGCTTTCACTTTATTCCGCTGGTGCAGATCCTGTACGACGTGGAACATAAACCCGTCATTAACATTCCCGAGGGGAAGTACGGACTGATTAAAACCGAAGACGGTTTGCCACTGCGTGAAGACCAGTTCATTGCGGACCCGTGGCCCGAAGACAAGATTCAGGAAATGCTAAATGCGAAACATTTCCTTACCGAGGGTAATGGACAGAAAGGACCACAGCTTACCGTTTTGCGCCCGGGTAAGTATCGTATTAACAGTTACCTGTACCGGGTAAAAATTGCCAATGCACTGGATGTGCCAACAGGCCATGTTGCTGTTATCAGGTCAAAAGTACAGGAACGCAAGGACTGCCCCGAGTACAAGGTGAGCAATGTCAGTGTAAATGAACAGGCCACCGCGGTGGTTGTACCGAAAGGCTGCAAGGGCGTTCAGAAAGAACCCTTGTTACCTCAGGCTTACTATCTAAACAAGGAGGCCTATGAGGCGAAGATCATTCCAACCCGTGTGCAGACCTGGACATATAAAGGTGGTTACCAAAAACGTCAGGTGGATTTACGCGTTGGAGACAATGGCAAAATTCAGCAAACTGAAAGCAGCGAAACCATACCTGTACCCAAAAACGCGGCGGACGCTGCGATTAACGTGCGGGTTGAAGGCTGGAACGTACCAGTCGAGCTGCGCGTGATTGTGCAGGTTCAACCGGAAATGGCACCTATAGTGGTTGCGACCGTTGGCGATTTGAATGCGGTGGAAGACAAAATCATTACCCCGGCAATACGCGATATTCTGCGCACCATTGGTGGCCACGATGATCGCAAGGTGCTCGATTTCATGAACAAGCGTGATGAAATCGTCAAGCTGGTAGAACAGGCCGTAGCACCGGAAGGCCAGAAGGTCGGCGTGACCATCAAGGAAGTCCGACTGGGTGAGCCATACATACCACCCGAACTACTGGTAGCAGCGCAGCGGGAAAACCTGGCCAGCCAGCTCAAGCAGACATATATAAAAGAGCAGGCCGCACAGAAGCAGCGTATTACCGTGGAACGGGAACGCGCGACGGCTGATCAGCAGTCAACCCTGGTAAAAGCCGAGATTGCCAAGCAGGCTGCCATTCATAAAAAAGAGCAACTGAAATTGATCGGTGAAGGTGAAAAGCTCAAGCTGGTAGAGATTGCCAAGGGCCAGCAGGCACAGGCCAACGTACTCGGCAAAGAACGCGCCATGCAGTTACAGGCACTGGAAAAAGCCCTGGATGCCGCCGTCAAAAACCCGGCTATCGTGAAGATACCAACCGTGCTGGTGAATGGGACGGGCACTGGCTATGAAGGTGCTGCGGCAGTGCTGGGTGCTTCCAACCTGATTGAAACCATGAAAGGTCTGCAAAAGCCTTCTTCGAATAAATAATCACTTTTCAAATGCTAACCAGGCAAACAGCCCCATTTTGGGGCTGTTTTTTTTATGATCTGCTTGTCGAGCAATCCAGCAACACGGATAATACGCAGCCTTTAACACCCTGAATTTCCTGGTATGAAAGCAGAAATCGCCAAATTATTGTCTCAAGCTATCAGCAAGTGCCAGTCCGATGGCAGCCTGCCTGCGGATATCGAACCCGCGATCCAGGTTGATCGTGCCCGTGACACCAAACATGGCGATTTCGCTACCAACCTGGCCATGACACTGGCCAAGCCGGCAAGAAAAAAACCACGCGATATCGCCGAGTCGATCATCGCACAACTTCCTGCATCGGATCTGATCGAGAAGGTAGAGATCGCCGGTCCTGGCTTCATCAACTTTTACATCAATCAGCAGGCACAGTTCAGTATCGTGCCTACTGTATTAAAAGCCGGTGCCAAGTTCGGGCAAAGCGATATTGGTGCAGGCAAACGCGTCCAGGTAGAGTTTGTCTCAGCTAACCCGACCGGCCCGTTGCATGTTGGCCATGGCCGAGGCGCTGCCTATGGTGCAGTGGTTGCCAACCTGCTGAATGCCATTGGCTATAACGTGCACCGTGAGTATTACGTTAATGATGCCGGGCGCCAGATGAACATTCTCGCAGCCAGTGTCTGGTTACGTTATCTGGAATTGTGTGGTGAGGAATTACCGTTTCCGGTCAATGGCTACAAGGGTGACTACGTGTGGGACATCGCGGCCACGTTACACCGCGAGAACGAAGAGCACATGCGCCATAGTTGGGATGAGATCAACCATGCTTTACCTGCAGATGCACCGGACGGTGACAAGGAAGAATACATCGATGCCGTGATCGAAAAAATGCAAAACCTGCTGCGCCCCGATCAATACCGCCTGGTTTTTGACATGGGCCTTAACTATATCCTGGATGATATTCGCGATGACCTACAAAACTTTGGTGTCGTTTATGATGAATGGTATTCAGAACGTACCCTGACTGACAACGGTGCAGTGATGCGCACCCTGGAGCGCCTGCAAAGCAGTGGTCACACATATGAAAAAGCCGGTGCTATCTGGTTCAAGTCATCAGATTTTGGTGATGAGAAAGATCGCGTACTGGTGCGTGATAACGGTGTCACTACCTATTTTGCCTCGGATATTGCCTATCACATGGACAAGCTGGAACGTGGTTTCGATCGTGTCATTGATATCTGGGGTGCAGACCATCATGGTTATGTGCCGCGCGTCAAGGCAGCGCTGGAAGCACTCGGCGATGATGCATCCAAACTGGACGTGTTACTGGTTCAGTTCGCGGTGTTGTACCGCGGTGGCGAAAAAGTTCAAATGTCGACCCGTTCTGGTGATTTCGTAACGTTACGCCAGCTACGCAAGGAAGTCGGCTCCGATGCTGCACGTTTCTTCTACGTCATGCGCAAATGTGAGCAACACCTGGATTTTGACCTGGACCTGGCTAAATCACAGTCTAACGATAACCCGATGTATTACATCCAGTATGCACATGCACGGGTATGCAGCGTGGCGCGACAGCTTGCCGACAAGGGCCATGCTTTCGACGAGTCGCTCGGGCTACAAAACCTGGACAAGCTAACTGAAAGCCACGAATCTGCTATTTTAACCAGGTTATCACGCTATCCGGAGATCATTGAATCTGCCGCCACGCAACATGAACCACATCAAGTCGTGCATTACCTGCGCGAGCTGGCAAATGATTTTCACACCTACTACAACGCACACCAGTTTATTGTTGAGGATGACACGCTACGCAATGCACGTATTTGCCTGATCCATGCAGTTAAACAGGTGATCGCCAACGGCCTTGGGTTACTTGATGTCTCTGCACCTGACTCCATGTAACAGCTGATATTCTGCACAAGCTTTTAAAGTATTTTCGTTGAGAAATTTTTGGCAGTGGTGAATTGCCAGAATTTACAGTAATCTATACATATGCCGCGTGACTATGCAAAATCAAACCGCCGCCAAAAAAAACCGGGCCAGTTACCCGGCTGGGTATGGATGCTCGGTGGTCTTGCTATCGGCCTGTTTGTTGCCTTTCTGGTTTACCTGAATAACTCTACCCACCCAACACAAAAAGACGCGTTAGCACGGGCAATCAAGGACACTTTCAACGATGTACGTGCGGTAAAAAAAGACAAGTCCACACCGCCTCCCCCACCTGAAGCTAAAACAGATGATTCCAGTAAGAATGAAGTCAAACCCAGTTTTGATTTTTATTACATATTACCGGAGCTGGAGGTACGAGTACCCGAACAGGAGATCGCCAAAAGTTCTACCGACAAAACACAAACCACAGAGAATATCGATTACATGCTACAGGTCGGATCGTTCAAGCAACATGAGCAGGCCGATGAACTAAAAGCCAGGCTTGCGCTACACGGGATCAAGGCGAATATACAGTCGGTACGCATTAACGACGACACCTGGCACCGTGTACGTGTTGGCCCGTTGCAGGACCTGGCCACACTGAACCAGGTGAACAAACGGCTAAAAGACAACGGTTTCAACGCCATTATTGTCAAACTGCGCTCCTGAGCATAGCAAGGTTAACCCGTTAACGTATAAATAGCGTTAATCCTATTATGCACATCGTTATCATTATATTGTTATTACTTGTCGCGGTATTCGGCCCACAATTGTGGGCACAATACACGTTCAAGCGTTACGCCAAACCGCGCAATGATATTCCCGGTAACGGTGCCGAACTGGCCCGCCACCTGCTCGAGCAACTTGGCATGTCACATGTCAAGGTAGAGGAAACCAATGAAGGCGAAGATCACTACGACCCTGCCGACAAGGCAGTACGGCTGGGCCCCAAAAACTATGGCGTAAAATCGCTTACCGCAATAACAGTAGCGGCCCATGAAGTGGGACATGCTATTCAGGATCATCACAATGAAAGCAAGCTGGCATTACGCACTCGACTGGTTTCTGTTGCGCAGGTCATACAGCAAATGGGAGCAGGTTTGTTGGTGCTGTTACCAATCATTGCATTGGTATCGCGTTCTCCGTTGATCGGTGTGCTGATGTTTCTCGCCGGCATTGCCAGTATGGGTATAGCTACCATCGTGCATTTCGTTACCTTACCGGTCGAATATGATGCCAGCTTTAACAAGGCATTGCCGATTTTGATCAAGGGTAATTACATTGAAGAAAAAGATAGACCGGCTGCGCGGCGTATTCTCAAGGCGGCAGCGCTGACTTACGTGGCTGCCTCACTAGCCAGCTTGCTAAACCTGTGGCGCTGGATTGCGATACTCAGGCGGTAGGCGCTTATTCGAAGTTATAGTGTTTTTTTACATCCTGCCTGATTTCCCAGGTACATGACATTCCTTTTGGAAAAGTCACCAGGTCACCGGCACCCATCTCGACGGGTTCGCCATCTTCCGGCGTAACGACCACTTCACCTTCAAGAAAATAACAGGTTTCTGTTTGATCATAGGTCCAAGGAAAGGTTGATGCTTCCTTACTCCAGATAGGCCAGCCAAATATACCCATGACTTCGAGCTTTGCTGTTGCAGGGTTATGTTCAATTAATATCTGATCCATTTTCTACTCCTAATCCTCGAGGTAGGTATAACCGGTCAAACCGGCTTCCAGTTCCTCGATAAACATTTTTCGCTGACCTTCATTCAGCTCTGAAGCCTGTAACTTCTGCTGATATTTTTTCAGTAGTTCACTGTGATCAAAATGTACATAACGTAATACTGAATCAACCGTATCACCATGCATGGCATTACTCAGGCTATAACTGCCATCCGGTTTGATAGTCACATCAATCGCATCGGTATCGCCAAACAGGTTGTGCATATCGCCAAGTATTTCCTGGTAAGCACCCACCAGGAACATTCCCAACAGGTATTTCTCATCCCGGTTAAATGCGTGCAGCGGTAAACTGCTTTCAATGCCCTCATTATCGACATAACTGTCAATACGACCATCTGAATCGCAGGTGATATCCTCGATCACGCCACGTCGAGTTGGCTGTTCATTCAGCCGATGTAGGGGAATTACTGGGAAAATCTGCTTAATCGCCCACACGTCCGGCAAGGACTGGAACAGCGAGAAGTTGGTGAAATACTTATCTGCCAGTTTCTCATTCAGCTCATCCAGAATATCCCGATACTGTTTCATTGCAGGATTAAGTTTTTCACGAATCCGATAACACATGGCAAAGTACAGATCTTCAACATAAGCGCGTTGCGCCAGGTTGATGACCCCGTGGGTATACATCGCCTGCGCTTCTGACAAAACGTGGTGAATGTCATGATAAATTTCAGCCAGCGAGCTGTTTTGCTGCTCTGCACTCAGCGCAGTATAGTGGCGCCACATGTCATGCAGGATAATTGGATCTTCGTCATCCGGCGCGCTTGCATCATTGTTATCCGGCGCTGAACCAGTATCGATGATATTGGTTACCAAGACCGCATGATGCGCAGTTAAAGCGCGGCCAGATTCGCTGAAAATATCCGGGTGCGGCAAATCCTGTTCTTCACATATTTCCCACAGTGCATGCACCACGTTATGTGCATATTCATCAACTGAATAGTTCATTGAGCAGTAACTGCGCGAGCGCGTACCCTCATAGTCGATACCCAGCCCACCACCAACATCGATACAGTTGATATTTATGCCAAGACTTCGTAACTCGGCATAGTAACGCGCACACTCACGCATACCACGTTGAATGTCGCGAATATTGGGCAGTTGTGAACCGAGATGAAAGTGCAACATCTGCAGGCAATGTTGCAGTCCGGCATCCTGTAGTTTTTCCACGCCACCGAGTAGCTGTGCGGCATTCAGACCAAACTTGGACTTCTCGCCGCCGGTATTTTGCCACTTGCCTGCACCAATCGAGGCAAGGCGCACCCGCATGCCCAGTAATGGCTCGATCCCCAGCTTGCGGCTTTCCTGAATGACCAGGTCCAGCTCCGACGGTTTCTCTATTACTATATATATACGTTGCCCGAGCGAGCGGCCGATCAAGGCTAGCCTGATATATTCCCGGTCCTTGTACCCGTTGCAGACAATCACCCCGCCGGGCTCAGACAGTGCCATTACCGCCATTAGCTCGGGCTTGCTACCGGCCTCCAGCCCGACCCGTCCCTTGCCATGCGCCAGGATCTGCTCAACCACGCTACGCTGCTGATTTACCTTGATCGGGTAGACCGCCGTGTAATGTCCCTGGTAGTCATCCTGCGAAATCGCGTTGCTAAAGGCCGAGTACAGCGTATCAACGCGATCATGCAGAATATTGTTAAATCGCAGCAAGATTGGAAAGGTAAGTTGCTCGGCTGCCTGCATGGCGAGCTCATACAGATCGACACCCGGTCCTGCTGATTTGGCAGGATGGATGCTAAGGTTTCCGTTGTCGTTGACATCCACATAACCACTGCTCCAGTGAGCAATGTTGTAGGTGCGGCGGGCATCATCAATCGTCCAGTCAGCCATGAATCTCCACTTGCATGCAAGGTTCAACAGGATGGACAATATAAATAAATCTTTTTACAACGTATAGCATTTTTGGAGTATTTAATGGCACTTGACGACAGCTGGTTCACGGAAGTTTGCGAAGAATGTGGCTCTTCCTTTTCGCTAAAGGTCACTGAAAAACTGCATGAAGAAGTGAGTGACTTTCAGAAAATCGAGATCTATGAAACCAGCAAGTACGGCACACTGATGGTGATTGACGGTTTTATCATGCTCAGTGACCGGGACAATTTCCTGTACCATGAAATGATGACCCATCCCGCGCTGTTCACACACCCCTCACCGAAGCGCGTGCTGGTCATCGGCGGCGGCGACTGCGGCACACTCAAAGAGGTGCTCAAGCATTCAGAAGTCAAACAGGCACAACAGGTTGAAATCGACGAGCGGGTTACTCGCCTGTCAGAACAATATTTTCCTGACCTGTGTTCCTCAAATGGTGATCCGCGCGCAGAACTGCATTTCGTTGATGGTATCAAGTGGGTAAAGGATGCCGAGCCTGGCCGTTATGACGTGATTATCGTCGACAGCACCGATCCGATCGGCCCGGCAGAAGGCCTGTTTAACGAGGCATTTTATCGTGACTGTCACAAGGCACTGGGTAATGAAGGTATCCTGGTACAACAGAGCGAATCGCCGCTTTACCATGTCAAACTGATCAACGATATGCGTAACGCCATGCGTAATGCCGGCTTTGATGATGTGCATACACTGGACTTTCCACAACCGGTCTATCCATCCGGATGGTGGAGTGCCACGCTGGCTACAAAAGGCGGCAACCTCAAAAGCTTTCGTGAACAGGCCGTCAGGGACAAACCGTTCAAGACTCGTTACTACAATTACGCCATGCACAAAGCAGCAATGGAGGAAACCCCGTTGCTGGCAGAGGCACTGGAATAAAACTAGCCCGGTGGTCGCAGGCGATCGAGTCTAAGGCGTTGACGGTTGTCAAACAGGCGCTTCGCACCGATCCAGCTGGCAAGTACCGCCGCGAAACCGGTGCCTGCCGTTATCATAAACATGATCAGTATCTGGTATTTTGCCGCGGTCAGAGGGCTGTTACCTGCCAGAATTTGCCCGGTCATCATACCTGGAATACTGATAATACCGGCCGCAGCCATCGCGTTGATGATTGGTATCATGCCCGTTCGCACGCTGTCTCGCATCAGTTGCCCAATTGCGCTGCGCCAGTCTTCACCCAGTAATAATCTCGACTCAAGTACAGCGCGCGACTGCCACGCGTTTTTCGTCAGGTAATCCAGCGTCAAGGCGACACCGGTCATGGTGTTACCGAGCATCATGCCCAGCAATGGAATGGCATATTGCGGCAGGTACCATGGGTCTGGTGAAATCACCACGTTCAGCGTGAAGATGGCGATAGTGAATGACGAGATAAACATGGAGAGTGCGCCAAGCCCATAACCCCATAATCCTTTAAATGGTCGTTGTTGGCGTGCCATTACCTCATAACCGGCGATCAGCAGCATGACCAACGCCAATAGTGCGATCAACATTGGGTGAGAAATATTGAAAAGGTAGTCGAGGACAAAACCCAGTAACAATAACTGCAGCACGGTTCGCATTGCAGCAATGACAATACGTCCACTTACTCCCAGTCGCAGGTGCCATGTCAGTAGCGCAAGCACAATCACCAGCGAGGCAGAAATCGCCAGATGCAGAGGTTGCAGTTGTATCACCGATTCACTCATGCATTTACCAGTTGACCATTTTCAACTTCATAGTGAGTTTTGCAGATTCGCCTGATTTGCTCTTCAGAGTGGCTAACCCAGATCACTGGCACCTGTTTTTCTTTTGCATACTCACGAATGATCGATTCCACCACGGAGGTATTTCTTGCATCCAAGCTGCCGGTCGGCTCATCCAGTAATAGCGCACGCGGCTGGTTACATAACAGACGTAACAACGCGAGGCGCTGTTTTTCGCCAGTGGAACAGCGTGATACCAACCAGCCCCATGTATCGCTGTTAAATCCCAGCTTGTTAAGCAACTCGTTATTCTTGCAGGTGAAATGTTCACCCACGGTATCAAACCACCACTGGCTTTCTGCGGAAAGCAAGCCAACTGTTTTGCGCCAGGTTGGCGGGTTCGTTTGACTTGCCTGCATCTGATCCAGCCATGCATCGCCCTCATGCGGTAACACATCGGCAACCGCCCGTAGCAACAGGGATTTACCCGCCCCCGAACCACCGGAAATACAGACAATTTCCCCACTGTTTACCGTTAAATTAACAGGGCCAACGTGCTCGATTTGTAGATTTTCCAGTTTTAACTTAGCCATACATTGTTATCAGTTGTCAGGCATGCAGGGGTTGACTAGTATCAAGTCTATCATCATATATAAACGGAAGGAGCATACAAATGTCTGAACCTGTTTGCGCTAAAAAGGGGCCTTATGCCGTTGAGCTTGAGCCTGGTGACTACTGGTGGTGTGCCTGCGGTCTGTCAAAAAGCCAGCCATTTTGTGATGGCTCACATAGCGATACCGACTTTACTCCGCAAAAATTTACCGTCACCGAAAAAAACACCTATTTCCTCTGCGGCTGCAAGCAATCTGCCGACAAACCTTTCTGCGACGGCACCCATAACAAACTCTAAAAACAATAACCACTCAATGCTTATTGAAAGCGTATTAAGCGCAGCTGAGAAGAGGCAAAGATTTGTGGGGAAACGGAGTTTACAATTTACTAAATCAGTATTCCGAACAAATTTTTAACGCGGTATCAGCAAGCGCAATAGCTTTCCATAAAAAAAGGGGTGTCCGAAGACACCCCTAAGCTTACTCACCACCTAAAAGGAGAGATTAAATACCGGAACCTTTTGTACCGGTAAATTCTGGATAGGCCTCGAGACCGCACTCGCCGATATCAACGCCTTCGTATTCTTCTTCCTCGCTTACACGAATACCCATGATCATCTTGATGATGAACCAGGTAATGAAGCTTGTGATGAATACCCAGAAGAAGATGGTTGCTGCACCGCCGAGCTGTCCCAGGTAGGACGCGTCGCCATCGGTAACAGGTACAACCATGACGCCGAACAGGCCTACGGTACCGTGTACGGAAATCGCACCAACCGGGTCATCGATCTTCAGCTTGTCGAGAACAACAATGGAGAAGACAACGATGATGCCACCGACTGCACCGATGATTGTAGCGGCAAGTGGTGTTGGATCAGCAGGTTCTGCAGTAATTGCAACCAGACCTGCCAGTGCACCGTTAAGTGCCATAGTCAGATCAGCCTTACCAAACATGATGCGTGCAACAATCAGTGCTGCTATCAGACCACCAGCAGCCGCTGCGTTGGTGTTAAGGAACACGTTGGCTACTTCGTTAGCAACTGAGATGCCACCCAGTTTCAGGGTAGAACCACCGTTGAAGCCGAACCAGCCNNAAGGTACCGAGAGTTGCCAGCGGCAGATTGGCACCGGGGATCGCATTGATTCTGCCATCCGCGGTGTATTTACCCTTACGAGGTCCAAGTAACAGAACACCAGCCAGTGCTGCAGCAGCGCCTGCCATGTGCACGATACCTGAGCCGGCATAGTCAGAGTAATTCAACTCACCAATAAACGGCACAGCATCGCCATTCCATGTCCAGCTACCTTCAACCGGGTAGATGAAACCAGTCATCACAACGGCGAACAACAGGAACGCCCATAACTTCATGCGTTCGGCCACTGCACCTGAGACGATAGACATGGCGGTTGCCACGAACACGACCTGGAAGAAGAAGTCAGA
>DJMK01000032.1:14633-14818 GCA_002436485.1 Proteobacteria bacterium UBA6492 | reverse complement strand
CGTGCAACCTCCTCGATATCCATGCCACCTGCAGCAGACGCCATCAGTACCACCCGTTCGCGGGCACGATCCACCAGCATACCTACATACAACTCACGCTGGATTTCTGTTGGCGTCTCTACCAGTAGCTGGTTTACCGGTTGACCTTCATGCGAGGTCTGCGCGGTAACCAATCGCTGCCCCAG
>DJMK01000032.1:0-14616 GCA_002436485.1 Proteobacteria bacterium UBA6492 | reverse complement strand
ACCGGAATGCCATAGGTGCGAAATAAGGACTTGGCCTGATATTCGTGAATATTCATATTTTGATGAATCTGGTTGTGAATCAGCGTATTTTGAAACAAACAGCGTCCGGAAGCAAAACCTGAATAATGTTTGGGGCACCTGAATCAATATGATAGCCTAAGTTATTCTCTCACCAGGTCGATATAAAAAATGGGATTTGTTCGTTTACTTGCAATTATTTTTGTCATCTGGCTGGTGGTTTATATCGCCAGGCGATTATTGCAAAACCGTGCCACTGAAAAGAAACATGGCCAAACTAAACAAATTGGCAACATGGTGCGTTGTGAAACCTGCGGCCTGCATATACCGGATACAGAGGCGATAAAAGCAAACGGACACTATTACTGTTGCGAGGAACACCGCAAAACATCCTGAATGCTAAAGTATGGAAACCTACTACCTGGGCAAACAAACTACCGATAGCGCGGCCACACATTTATTAACAGATCGCTGGCGACCGCTGGTACTGTTGAATATTTTTCGCATTCTTATTGCGACTGTTTTTTGCCTGCTCTACCTGACAAAAAACCTGTTACCACCATTCGGTGCTTTTGACGCATTACTGTTTTTCAAGGCCAGTATTGGTTATTTCCTGATCGGCCTGATCCTGGCCATATTTCACCTGTTTAAGAGAATACCATTTGCGCTGCATGTCTATACCAGCGTGTTTGTCGATGTCGTTTTTCTTGTCACCCTGATGCATGCAAGTGGTGGTATCGAGAGCGGTATTGGCGTATTACTGATTGTAACCATTGCCGCTGGCAGTATTGTTATGGGTGGTCGAACGGCACTGGGTTTTGCTGCACTCGCTGCTATCGCTGTGCTTGTGCAACAATCCTACCTGTCGATAAATTACCCGGGCAAGGAAAATTACCCGGCAGCGGGCCTGTTGGGTTTTACCTATTTTATTTCGGCCATCGTGTTTGTATTTCTTGCACGCCGTATCAGGGAAAGTGAGGCACTGGCGCGCAAACGCGGTTTTGATCTCGCTAACCTGGCACAACTCACCGAACACATCATTCAACGTATGCAAACCGGCGTGCTGGTTATTGACCAGGACGGCATCATACGTCTTATCAACGAATCTGCTGCGCAAATGCTGGGCATAGGAGACCAACAGACCAATCTGCATATTCGCAAGATTGCACCCGACCTGGCTGAACAATGGGAAAAATGGACGAAAGATCCGGATAGAAACCCTGAAATGATACGGTTGACACATAACCCAATAGACATTTCGCCAAGATTTGCATTAATTGGTGACCAGGCTAATGCCGGCGCACTGGTTTTTTTACAGGATATGGCCTCAATGGCGCAACAGGCACAGCAATTACAACTTGCTTCACTGGGTCGTCTCACGGCCAGCATTGCGCATGAAATCAGAAATCCACTTGGCGCCATCAGTCATGCTGGCCAGCTACTGGCCGAGTCAGACAGGCTTGATCAACATGAACGGCGAATGACGCAGATCATTTCTGATCACACGCAACGTCTTAACACGATTGTTGAGAATGTCATGAGCCTGAGCAGACGAAAATCTTCACATATCGAATTGTTCAAACTGAAGACATTCCTCGAGAAATTTGTCACGGACTATACTTCAGGACAGGGATATACTAAAAAAACAATCCAAATTGAAATTGAACCCGATGATACGCAGGTACGCTTTGATAGTGGACATTTACAGCAAATACTCATCAACCTATGTGACAATGGTATTCGCTACAGCATGCAAAGCCCACAGGAAACCAAGATTTATATGCGCGGTGGCCTAATGCCGGGCGCGACACGCCCACACCTGGATATCATTGACCAAGGACCCGGCATCAGTAATGAAGTCCTTGAAAACCTGTTCCAGCCATTTTTCACCACCGAAACGCGTGGCACGGGCCTGGGACTATATTTATCGCGGGAGCTGGCAGAAGGTAACCAGGCTCATCTAAACTATGTTAAGCCACAAAATGAAAAAAGCTTTTTTCGTATTACATTCCAGGATCCCAGAAGGCAATTTGACTAGCAATGGCAAAAGAACAAATCCTGATTGTCGATGATGAACCGGACATTCGTGAACTGCTGGAAATCACCCTGCAACGAATGGACAAGGACACCATGGTCGCTGAAGACGTCAGTGGCGCTATGCAATTGCTTGCGAAACATGATTTTGATTTATGTCTCACCGACATGCGACTACCTGACGGAAACGGTATCGAACTTGTCAGGCATATTACGCAAAACTATCCAGATACCCCGGTGGCAATGATCACTGCACATGGCAACATGGAGTCTGCAATTGAGGCACTCAAAGCCGGTGCATTTGATTTTGTATCCAAGCCAGTAAACCTGGATATTCTACGCAACCTGGTCAGCTCCGCGCTGAATCTTTCTTCAAGACCTGCTGCCAGTAAACCGTCTAGCGAGTTGTTATTGCTTGGTGATTCCGAGGTAATACAGAGTACACGCAAAAAGATCCAGAAACTGGCCCGCAGCCAGGCGCCGGTATATATCAGTGGTGAGTCTGGCGTAGGCAAGGAACTGGTGGCCCACCTGATTCATGAAAACGGACCAAGGCATGACCGGCCGTTTATCCCGGTCAACTGTGGCGCCATTCCAGGTGAATTGATGGAAAGCGAGTTTTTTGGACATAAGAAAGGCAGCTTCACCGGTGCCGTATCAGACAAGCAAGGCCTGTTCCAGGCGGCATCCGGTGGCACACTGTTTCTGGATGAAGTCGCAGATTTACCATTACATATGCAGGTCAAATTATTGCGTGCAATCCAGGAAAAGGCCATTCGGCCTGTTGGTGAAAGTAGCGAGATTCCGACGAATGTTCGAATACTGAGTGCTACTCATAAAGACCTCGCCGGACTGGTTGAAGACAACAAATTCCGCCAGGATCTTTTTTATCGCATCAATGTTATCGAGTTACAGGTACCCAGCCTCAGAGAACGTGTCGAGGATGTTCCACTACTGGTAGATCATTTTATTAATAAAATTGCCGACGAATGGAACATAGACAAGCCAGGCATTGACCAGGATGCGATTAGCGCACTGCTACAGTATTCATTTCCTGGTAATGTACGTGAGCTGGAAAATATCCTGGAACGCGCAATGACTCTGTGTGAAAGTGACAGTATCACTCTGGATGATCTGCAACTACCTGAGAACGCCGCTTCTACCAACAACGAAGATCACACTCAGAACGAGGATGAAAGCAACGATGCCACATTTAATCTCAATCCAGCACTGCATGAGAAAGAAAGAGAAGTAATTGAGCAGGCGTTACAAAAGACCCGCTATAACAAGACAGCTGCTGCAAAATTGCTGGGCATCACGTTCCGGCAATTACGCTATCGCATCAAGAAACTCGGTATTGAATAAGCATTTGACTGCAATACCATTTTACCAACCACGTAACTTGCCGTTTCGCACGATCCAGTAGCGACCAGAATTATCCGCGCGCCCAATCAGGCGCAAAGCCTCGATGATGTGCTGCTGGCCCTGATCACGCGCTTTTAGCGAACCATTTATCTTGTACTCACCGGTTCCTTTTAACTGTATTGTCAGGTTTGTTTCTATCGGTCCCTTGCTAGTATCTTTGATTATTATTTTTGTACCACGGTTAGCTGGCTCCAGTGTTGCCACATAATCACCCAGCTCGATAGTTTGTGGTGTCTCCAGNNAACATGCCAGCTGCCATGTTGATCTGCAGATCTTCTGATGTAATGGCACCCTGCAATCCGACAGAGACATTTCCACTGCCCTGCATTAACGGACCGGTAAAATTCATATCCAGCGCGACACTGCCCAGGAGAAGACGCCAGCCGCTTAAATCCCACTGGAATTTGCCAAGGTTAAAGCGGTTGAGATTTGCATTAATAGCCTGCCCAGCCCAGATAGTACCACTCACACCAGTCAGTTCTATCGCTTGAGCTGCAGGGATGGACGGTACGATATAGCGTGTAAGAAAACTGGCCGGAATGGTGTAAAACAGGAAAACCAGGTAGCATGCAATACCTATATATATTAGCCGCTTTCCCTGTCTGGTGATGCTGATACGCATGGTTAACCCTCGATCAGAATGTTGACACTGACGCGACCGACACCAGTCTCACGATCAACCTTGAATTCTTTTACATAAACCTTGTGACGGTACTGTAGATCATCAAGCCATAACAACATGTCATCAAAGCCGGTCTCCTTGATCCTGACGCGTATACCATTCTTGCTTTCCTGCTCGACACGAATGTCATTGCCGAACTTTTGTCTCGCAGTATTTTCGATCACCCCGTAGAGCGAATTACTGCCAGCCGTTTTTGATTTAGTATTGCGGGCCAATTGCTTCAACTCAGTTGCACTATTTTGCATCCAGACCAGGTCCTGTTCCTGTTGCTGCACCTTTTCTTTCAGGTCTGTGATGGAACTGGTAAACGGTACCCAGGCCAACTGGTAAGGCAGAAAAACCAGTAATGCAATTGCGGCAGCGTAAACCATCCGCCGCTCCCGTTCATTCAGTTGATCCAGGTATTGTCTTATTTTTTCTTTCATTCGTTGCTGCTTATCTTTAGCCTTACCTTGGTAACGCCTTTTTCCGTGCTGGCCTGTGAACTGATTTTATAACCCGTTTGCGTAGCCAGCTTCTGCTTGAGTTGTTCAATCTCACTGGCCTTGCTGATAGTCAGCTCAAGCGTCAGGTTGCCGGCGCTATACTGAATACCGTTTATCTCAAGGCCACTGGTATTCTTTAATACTACGGCAGAAGCCGATATTATCTCCTGTAGGCTACCGGCAGATTGCCCCTGGCGCTTGAGTAACTCATTGAGCTGTTTTTCCATGTAAGCTCGCTCATAACCTGGCGCTGGAGGTTTGCTCTTTGGCAAGGCGCGACTGTAAACTGCACGAATATCTGTTGCCAGCTGTTCACTGCGGCTACTCAAATCGACATATTCACCAATATGCAGCACCAGTTGCCAGCCTAGCCAGATACAGAACAAAGCAGCAGCTGGTATCCATGGTTTCAGATGCTTGCTGATATTTTCCTTGTAACTGTATTCACCCTGCAACAGGTTAACTGACTGTTTCGGCGTATAATGCTGCGCATAGATAGCAAATATGCCTTGCGCACATTCCATTTCATTAAACGTCACATCAGCCATTGTTGATTGCAACGTCGACAGGTAGTCAGACCCATCGCAATCATAAACACTGATCTTTTCGGGTTGATGTTCATCATCCTGTTGATAGAGGTTTTCCAGCATGATGGGCAACGTATCCAGGTCACTGGCAAACATACCGCTCGTTGCACGCACCAGGGCACGCTCCTGTTCCAGTAATATGGTCCAGTCATTATTGGTGGCTGACAGTGCAGCCACATCAGGGACCATTTCATCGGCACGCAGACCAGCAGCTCGGATAGCGTCACAATAACGTTGCATCAGACTGTCTTCTACCGCCGCAACCAGGTACTTACCATCAAGCTCTGAAGTCCCAAGCGCAAAATGTAAATCGTCGATATTATCAACCAGCTGATCTTCAATAGCATAAGGCAGGGCCTTGACGAGTTTTTTTCTATTTTTACCCGGCAATCTGACGTAAGTGAGGAAAAAGTCCTCTGCAGGTAACAATGCGACCACGTGTGCACCGGACGCTGCGCTGTGTGCACCGGCAAGATCACCATACCCGACAGGGCCAACCGCTTGCTGGTTCTCAACCAGTTGCCAGGATGCGTGGGTTAAGTTCTGCTCAAGTCGTATAAAAAGGGTACGCGCCACTACAGGCCTCCCTGGCTACGAGCCAGCGTGATAACCGAGCTGTCCCCTTGCCGGTATAAGATACTGTCCAGATGCGCATTGGCACGACCAATCCTGGCAAATGCCTTTAAAACAAAATACTGGCTGCTGACACCCAGGCCGGCAGAGTTTACTTTTTTACCCTGTACCAGCGGATGCTTCAGAAAATCCTCGATACTGTCAAAAGGTGTATCGTTCCTTTGTGTAACCAATTCCTGCGCATCCGACTCTGATAAACCCGTAATTAACATTTGCAGCACTGGAACCGGTGCGGTATTGATATTGATTTGTGTCGTTTGCGGCAGGGCAACAATAGCAGGCTGAATACGTTCATAGAATTCATAGGTAACTCCTTTTACGCGCAACAGCTCGCTGGTGCTTTGCATCAGACGATTGGCAGCACGATAGCTGTGTTGCCCTTGCAGATAATCGATATCTTCCGCACCATCCGGAAAACGTACATCCTGATCTTCATCTATCCAGTCGAGGACCGCATTGGCAACCGAAACAGGAATATCATGGTTTTCCAGCAATTGTTTGAAGCGTTGAAAATCAACTGACTTTTCATCTCCATCCGCCAGGTTGTTGATATTAAACCGGCCCTGCAAATCTTCAATGACTCCCGCTATGCTACCACCTTCAACCGGTAGTGCAGGTAAAACCTGCGCCCAGTCATCCTCGGTTGAATCTGTTTGGTTATTCTTGCTGTCGCGTATGAGTACATGCCTGGCCCAGTCCTCTGCGCCCAGTAAATATAAATAGGCCTGCTCATGAAAAAGCACATTCTCGGTTCGACGAAAAAAAATCTGCTGTTCAGATGTCATCGACACGGCGGTTACTGTTGCAAGGCTGACAACCAGCATGGCTGTTATCAGCGCTACTCCCTTATATCTGTGTATGCCTGTACGCATTTATGCTCCGGGTAAAATAAAAATGCGATCAATCTCACCCATATCGCTCAGTTTCAGCTTGACACCTATCGCGCGCGGAAAACCTTTCAGACCCTGTTGGTCATCCACGGTGGGCCAGGTTGTTTCCCATTCACCATTTTTCTCCAGGAACCGCATTTCGAGGCTTTCTGTTTTATCCAGAACAACTGTTCGCCTGGGCTCGGTATTCTGCGCACGGTCCAACACTGGCCAGGTCACACGATATAAGGTGTTATCTTCAACCATGTATGCAACTCGCTGCAGCAAACTGCGCGCCGCCCTTGCCGGGTTTCGATTACCCGTCCGTGTTAACTCCAGCCGGTAATCACCCAGTTCTCCACCTTTAAGCGCCAGCAGTTCATCACCAAATTCACTGCGCACCGGGCGGTCTACCGCGTGATTGATATCGCGGCCCAGGTACAGAAATGCTCTTTGTAATTCGGCCAGGCGCGCCTCTACTTCCTTTGTATGTGCACGTGCATCCATGACCTGCATCAAACCGCTGTATGCCATGTAGGAGACAATAGCAAACACCGACGTCGCGACCAGTAATTCAAACAGGGTGAAACCGCGGTTTGCCTGTACCCGTTTCATAATGGTTTACCCAGAAAAGCAGTTAGCAGTACTGTTGGTGCATCCGCGTCTTTTTCAGTTTCCGGTAATACAGCCACTTCCAGGCGACGCACGTCGTTGTCTTCTGTGCTTTTTACCTCCATTTGCCAGTGCCAGGATCGATTGGCCATTTCCACGTTGCCATTAGAGCGGCCAATCGACGGCCAGGTCGTCTGCAGGCGCATCTCGGCAACCTTGTTCATAGCGACCCACTGCGCCAGCGTTTTATCCTGCATATGAATGGCCGAGGTGGTCACTTCAGATGCCACCTTGATAGCGGCAAGCAAACTCATCGCCAAGACCACCATTGCAACCAGCACTTCAATCAGGGTGAACGCCTTTTGGTTATTCGTAATCATGTCTGTCAGCCAAGATCCTCTGGCATGACCAGCTTGATTTCGCCATCCCCTTCTACCTTGACGCGAAACTCAATAGTTTGATCTTTCTTTCGCAGAATTAGCTCAAACGGCATAATTTCACCACTGGACAGTATGTACACNNTTAATCTCGAAATCATCAATCAACAAAGACAGTTCGGTACCTGGCACCACTTCACGAGCGCGGAACACCCGGTCATCGGTGATGGGTACCCAGCCTTCATCACCAAATTTCTCGAAAAGATAACTGTCATCTTCAACTGCGAGCGCAATTTCATGTCCTTGCAACACTGCCTCATCACGTGCCAGGTTCAAAAGTGCCTGCACACGGCGCATTTCAATCTCCATGTGCTCTTCGATATCGTCTGTCCTGATCGAAAGCACAACGCTACTGACGATAATGCCAATAATCACAAGCACCACCATCATTTCAATCAGGGTAAAACCTGATTGCTGCCTGGATGCGTTTGTAGCTCGTCTTATCATGCGGAATTATTTTATTTCGATTTCTTCGTCCAGGTTCCAGTTACCGATATCATCTGCCGGCGAGCCTATATCCTTGCCGGTTGAGAAAACATCTATCGTTCCATGTACACCTGGATTGAGATATTGATAGGGGTTCTGCCAGGGATCGTTGGGTACCTTTTTCACGTATGGACCTTTCCAACGTTTTGGCTCGGGAGTACCTCCCGGTTTTTTCACCAGTGCATCCAGACCCTGTTCTGTACTTGGATAGTCATAGTTGTCCAGCTTATAACGATTGAGGGCCTCTTCCAGCGCACGCACATCCTGCTTGGCTTTGCTCACTTGTGCTCTTGCCGGTTCATCCATAATATTCGGCACCACAACGGCAGCTAGTATGCCAAGAATAATCACAACTACCATCACTTCGATAAGTGTAAAACCCTTGAAATTTTTAAAACTCTTCATCACTCAACCCCTGCTTTAAAGCAATCTAAATGGTAAATTTTTTCATCGCTACTGAATCGTTATCTGATTAACTGGTTCATATTGAAAATCGGTAACAAGGTCGCCAGCACGATGAAGAGTACCACCATACCCATGATGATAATCAGTACTGGTTCCAGCATACTCATCATAAATGAAATCTGGGTTTCCTGTTCGCGCTCCTGGTTTGTGGCTGCACGCTCCAGCATTTCCTCCAGGTTGCCACTTACTTCACCACTGGCAATCAGGTTTACCGTGATGGGCGGGAAATAGCCGCTTTGTTCCAGTGAGCGCGCCAACGGGGCCCCTT
Source organism: Proteobacteria bacterium UBA6492 (assembly GCA_002436485.1). GTDB lineage: Bacteria > Pseudomonadota > Gammaproteobacteria > UBA6429 > Thiohalophilaceae > UBA6492. Next base: position 5,615 of record DJMK01000032.1, on the reverse strand, counting down.
CACGCACCTTGTGGGCCGCTTGCTTCACCGCTTCCCGCATTGGCAGGTTACTGACGACTTGCCCGGCAATGCGCAATGCCTCCAGCACCGGTACGCCACTGGCAGCAAGAATACTGAGAGTGCGTGAAAAGCGGGCCGTATTCACACCCCGCACAAAGCGGCCGATGGCCGGCACTTTTAATATAAAGCCGTGAAAGCTGTGCTTCGGGNNAGTAAAATCGCAAAGTAATCCCGAAAAAAATCACTGATGCTGATCAGCATACGTGTCATGAGCGGCAGCGTCTGCCCCATGTCTTCAAATACCGTAACAACTTGTGGCACAACATAACCGAGTAATGCCGCTACCACGAGTATCGACATGATGGTCAACAGCATAGGATAGAACATGGCAAGCTGAATGCGCTGGGTTAATTGCTGACGTGCCTCGGTGTAGTCTGCCAGCCGCTCGAGCACGTTATCCAGGTGACCGGACTGCTCACCTGCAGCAACGGTCGAACGGTACAGTTCAGGAAAGACATGAGGGAATTTGCCAAGGCCTTCTGCCAGGCTATGCCCTTCCATCACCCTGGCACGCACACCCAGCATCAGGCTTTGCAAGCGTGGTTTTTCCGATTGCCTTGCCACCGTGGCTGTCGCTTCATCAAGTGGTAGACCGGCGCGTGATAAGGTAGAAAGCTGACGAGTCAGCAGTGCCAGGTCAGTTGCACTGATACCACGTCGCAGACTCAGTGAAAAACGTTTTCCGGAACTGGCCGCTTCTTTCTGGGATACTTCGTCAACTTTTAAGGGAATCAGCCCCTGGTCGCGTAGCTGTTGCCGAATCGCGCGTGGCGAGTCACCTTCAATAACACCTTTACGCTCCTTGCCGCTATTATCCAGCGCTGCATACTCAAATGCGCCCATGACTGCTTACTCCTCCCGAGTAACACGCAGCACTTCTTCGAGCGAAGTATCACCTGCCAAAATACGGCGGATACCGTCTTGTCGAATACTGGGCCAGTCCTTGCGTGCATGTTTTTCCAGCTGGTGTTCCCCGGCTCCGTCATGGATTAACTGGCGCATTTCATTATCGATTTCAACCAGTTCATAGATACCGGTGCGGCCACGGTAGCCAAGAAAGTTACACTGTTCACAACCAGTAGGTTCATACAAAACCGGTGGTTCGCTGTCTTTGATTCCAAGCAACTCGCATTGCTTTTCATCAGGTACGTGTGGTCGTTTGCAGTGAGGACACAGAATGCGCACCAGTCTTTGCGCCAGCACACCCACAAGTGTGGATGACAACAGGAAAGGTTCAACGCCCATGTCACGCAAACGGGTGATCGCACCAATGGCTGTATTAGTATGCAAGGTAGAAAACACCATGTGACCCGTCAAACTTGCCTGAATGGCAATCTGCACCGTTTCCACGTCGCGAATCTCACCGACCATGACCACGTCCGGGTCCTGTCGCAAGATGGCACGTAAACCTCGCGCGAAACTCATGTCCACTTTCGGGTTGACCTGCGTCTGGCCGATGCCATCCATGTAATATTCAATCGGGTCTTCCACGGTCATGATGTTACGGCTGGTATCGTTGAGTCCACTCAACGCGGCATACAGGGTAGTTGTCTTACCGGAACCGGTTGGACCGGTCACCAGGACGATTCCGTGCGGTTTGTGGATTATACGATCCATGGTTTTTTCTATTTCGGGTGCCATACCCAGCTGACCGAGTTGCAAACGACCGGCCTGTTTGTCCAGCAATCGCAATACAACGCGTTCGCCGTGCCCTGACGGCAAGGTAGAGACACGCACATCCACCGGGTGACCGGCAATCCGAAAAGAGATGCGGCCGTCCTGTGGCACCCGCTTTTCCGCGATATCCAGCTTGGCCATGATCTTGACACGCGAGATAATCAGGGGTGCCAGGGCTCGTGGTGGTTGCAGCACCTCGCGTAACACACCATCTATACGCAGCCGCACCAGCAAGCGGTTTTCAAACGGTTCGATATGAATATCAGAGGCATTTTCCTTTACCGCCTGCGATAACAGGGCGTTGATGAGTCGAATGATAGGAGCGTCATCTTCTGTTTCTAACAGGTCTTCTGGTTCTGCCAGCTCCTGTGCAATACTGCTGAGGTCCATCTCGTCACCCAGCCCTTCCATCATCTCGGCAGCATCACTCGACGACGAAACCTCGTAGGTTTGCTGCAGTAACTTGTCGAATTCAGCAGAAGATATGGTGGTCAATGACAGGGGGCGTTTATAGTGCCGGCGTAACTCTAACAGAGGTACGTTACTACCGCCCTGCCGGAACGATACGCTGATAGTTTCATCGCTAACGTCGGTAACGATTACCCCATGGCGCTTGGCGTAACTGTAGGAAAGTACGCGAGGCCCACTCGATGCTGCTGCATCTGCAACAACATCACTGCTATCTTCACTGAGGAAGTGATCCTGCATTCTCATCACCAATGAAAGGTGGCAAATCCAGTCCCGACGGCTGCCCGCCTGTGGTTTCGTTTGCCGGCGCGGTAACGGGTTGTGATGCCGTGTCCTGGCTATCAGTATTGGCAGCAGGCGGTTGCTGTAAATTGTCCGGTGAACTGAGTTCCATTCTTTGTAGAGATTCCTCGTAGGGTGGCGGCAATTTTATAAAGTCATCCATTTCCGGTAACACCGGCGCAAGTTCATCATCCAGCAGCTGTATTCCTTCTTCCTTGATTGCCATCTGCTTGGCACGCAGGTAATTGTACTTCTCACCCGTTATGGCCCGCATAGTCTTCTTGTCCTTAAGAATGGTCGGATGCAAGAAGACCATCAGGTTGGTCTTTATTTTGTTGGTACGTTGATANNATCAAGCCACCAAGCACCACGATCTGGCCATCATCAACCATCACGCTGGTTTTAATCGAGCGCTTGTTAGTAATCACATCAACCGCAACTGAACTCGCAGCCAGTGTCGACACCTCCTGCACCACGTCCAGTTTGATGGCATCGCCTTCGTTGATTTGCGGTTTGATCTTCAATGTCAAACCAACGTCTTCACGCTGCACGGTGGTGAACGGGTTGGTTGGCGTGGTACCGCCGCCGGTATTGGCATAGGAGCCGGTGACAAACGGCACATTCTGGCCGACCACAATTTCGGCTTCTTCGTTATCCAGGGTCACCAGTGAAGGTGTCGACAAGATATTAGTATTCGAGTCGGTTGCCAGCATAGACAACAGTGCTGCCACCTGTGTACCACCGGTGAAATCACCAAACCCAATATTGAAGCCCACTGGTGAGGGTGGTGAGTCCAGGTTGGCATAGGCCGTGATGGGTGTGCCAAGCGTAAAGTTGACCAGGCCCACGGCGTTACCGCCATCGCGTCCATCAACCGCCCATTGCACACCCAGTTCCTGTGATTGTTCACTGGACACCTCCGCGATGATACCTTCCACCAGTACCTGCGCTCGCCGGACATCAAGCTGGGCAATTACCGTTTTAAGTGAACGAAATACATCCGGCGGTGCAGTAATCACCAGCGCATTGGTGTTTTCATCCGCCTGGATAACGATATCGCCGCCCAGCGCAGCCGCCCCTTTACCCTTGCTTTGTGCCACGTTCTTGCTGACGCCAGTCAACACTGGCACGAGATCCTTGGCCACGGCGTTACGCAGATAAACCACGCGTGTGTTACCACCAATGTCCAGCGGCGTATCCAGGTGCATGATAAGTGCACGTATATTCAGGCGTGTCGACTTGTCACCGCTGATCAGCAGGCTATTAGTACGATTGTCTGCCAGGATCTTGGTTTTTTGTGCGCCGCCCTTTGGATCAGATGCTTCAAGTTGATTGAGTATGCGCACCAGCTCAGACGCCGTTGCATGCTGCAGGGGAATTACCTCGATCTCACCGCCGGTTGCCGTATCAATGCGGCTAATAATTCGTGACAGCCGGGCAATGTTGGCACGCGTATCAGAAATGATAATGACGTTGGAAGATGGTACGGCGGCAAGGTGGCCACGCTGCGGAACCAGTGGTCTTAAGATCGGAACGAGCTGTGTGGCGTTAACATGTTTGACCTCGATAATGTGGGTCACCAGTTCATCTGTTAATCCGACGCTATCGCGTCGCAGGTTGGAAATGGCATCCTGCTTGGCATTGACATCCGGGACAATCTTGATGGCTTGCTTACCCGGAATCGCGGCAAAACCATGAATCTTTAAGACGGATAGAAAGACGTTATAAACCTCATCGGTACTCATTGGCTTGTGCGAAATCAGGGTCACCTTGCCCTTTACCCGCGGATCGATAATGAAATTTTCGCCAGTGTATTTTGCCACGGCATCGATGACCGCTCTGATATCTGCCTCGTCGAAATTCAGGGTGATGGTTTTTTCTGTCAGCTCGGTTTGCTTGGTAGTTGTGTCTGCGGCATCGGCCAGGTTCATCATGGCGAACCAGGCGCAAAACATGACAAGGCATGCCTGCATAGCTATATAAAACTTTGTTGTATATGACACTTTATCCATTTGCTCGTTACATTGTAATGTTCAGGTTTTCGCGCCGACCATTGCGTTCAATTAACAGCGACAGCTGGGTAATACTNNCGATTCCTTGATTCTTTTCGAGGCCCTGATGTTTCGAGTACGCACCTTGCCTGATTTAGCGGCCGCCGGCTTGCGAGTTTTATAGCTGGGCGTGGTTCGAACCTTGTTGGTTGAGGTCTTATCCTGCTCAGTAAAATAGAGTGTTTCGAAGTTTCCGCTGCGTTCCAGTATGACCTTGTCCGGATAGATTTCGTAAAGCCTGACACCGGAAAAAATCGTGTCTGACTTTCGGTACACCTTTTCCTTGCCACGGGCATCGGCAATGAGCGCCATGGCTCTATCCGGTGAATTTGCCGCAAACACACCGCGCAAGGTGAGCTTCAGACCGGTCTTCTTGGCTTCAATCGGTGCAGCCTTGTTGATGACCGGTTTGCTGGCAACACCAAACAGATGCACGTCAGCCACGCTACGCAATCTGTGTTGGGCTGTTTGCGTATCAACTCGCGCAGCCTGGTTATTACCAACACTGCTTGTCTTGACATGCTCCGGTGCAAAAATAAGCCAGGTCAGGTCAGAGGCAGACTTTGCCACTAACACCACCAGCAACACAGCCGTCCACTGCGGGGCATAGTGAAGCCATTTCTGCCAGGGCAGATTTATAAAGAGAGTCGTCCACTCTTGCGTGGCCTTTTTCAATTGACCCTGCACTGTTCACATTCCAATTCTGGTTAAGTCGACCTGGTCTTGATCTGACTACGAAATACCCGCCTTGCATATGCAGGCGGGCTGTTATCGAAAATTTCTTTTAATCAATCAGTTACTTAGTTTAGTTAAATTACTGGGTTAAGTGAAGCACTCCCCCGGTAATTTGCGTGTTAGTCGTCAGTTCCTATGGTAACTGACAAATTTTGTCACTATGTGACAATCATTGTCCATTTTTTATTTGTGGAATTAGAACACTGACAGTCAATATTTGCTATTTTGCCTCGCAATTGCAGCAAACTCGTGAATGGCATCACAATAACCAAATGATTATGAAGAAAAAAACTCACCTACCCCGATAATAGGGAGACACAGGGAGTGGAACTCTCAAAAAGT
>DJMK01000147.1 GCA_002436485.1 Proteobacteria bacterium UBA6492 | reverse complement strand
ACCCCTGCTTGAACAGGTCGATCACCCGGTCGCTGTTGACCCCGATGATACACTGAAATCACACGCCCAGCGGCTCGGCTGGCCGATCATCAGCCTGCGCTAACGCCTTGAATCAGTCACGCACCAGGCCCATGATGTTGACCCTGATCGCTGGCACCTTGCTGGCCGGCTGGTTCAGTCTCAATAGCGGGTCAGTGCCTGTCGCTGTCTGGGACGCATTTCAGCACCCGCAGACAGTCAATGCGCAAGTGCTCTGGGAACTGCGCGTCCCGCGGACGGCAACAGCTTTTATAACCGGCGCCTTGCTCGGCATCGCCGGTGCACTGATGCAGGTGTTATTGCGCAATCCGTTGGCGGATCCCTATATCCTGGGTGTTTCCGGTGGCGCATCGGTCGGCGCCCTGCTCGCCATACTGGCCGGTGCCGGCACGCTGGTACTTCAGTCCAGCGCCTTTGCCGGCGCCCTTTTTTCTACCCTGCTGGTTTTCTCACTGGCCCACGGCCGTGGCAACTGGAATACCACACGACTGCTGCTTACCGGCGTGGTGTTGGCTGCAGGCTGGGGGGCACTGATCAGTCTGTTGCTGGCCACCAGTCCGGGCACCCGTATACAGGGCATGCTGTTCTGGCTAATGGGTGATCTCAGTTATGCCAGTTATGTACTTCCTGGCTTTATTGTCTTACTCACAGGGCTGTTGTTATCGCTCATGACAGCGCGTCATCTGAATGTACTTGCACTGGGTGCTTTGCAGGCAGGCGCGCTTGGTGTCCCCGTCGAACGACTGCGCTGGCAGATCTACGTACTGGCTTCCCTGCTAACAGCCGCGGCCGTGGTACAAGCCGGTAGCATCGGTTTCATCGGCCTGATCGTGCCGCACATGCTGCGCCTCACCGGTATGCATGATTACCGCTTTTTATTACCAGCGAGTGTGCTGGCCGGTGGCAGCCTGTTGATTATTGCGGATACACTGGCACGCAGCATGTTTACCGATATCAACCTGCCTGTTGGTGTAATCACCGCCGCTATCGGTGTACCCGTATTTATATTTCTGCTCTACCGTGGAAGTCGCATGTGATGACTGGCAAGATGGCTCTGCAAACCAGTGATTTACGATTGTTAGCTGGCAACAAGCTGTTATGCCAGCAGCTAGACTGGCAAGTGCATGCAGGTGAGTACTGGGCAATCCTCGGCTTGAACGGGACAGGTAAAACAACCCTGTTGCACACACTTGCTGGCTTACGCCAACCCGATCAAGGCACGGTATACCTGCAACAAACAAACCTGGCACAGTATGCTCGACGCGAAGTCGCACGCACTATTGGATTACTGTTGCAGGAAAATCACGAACCGTTTCCAGGCACAGTGCTGGAACACGTGCTGATTGGCCGCCATCCACACTTGCACAATTGGCAATGGGAAACACCTGGGGATATTCAGCTTGCACGGCACGCCATGGACATCATGGATCTGGCTGGTTATGAAACACGAAACATCACTTCGCTATCGGGCGGTGAACGCCAGCGCATGGCGATCGCCACGGTGTTGGCACAACAACCCAATATCTTTTTACTGGATGAACCTGTCAATCATCTCGACTGGCATCATCAACACCAGTTACTGCAATATTTTTCCGACGTGGTCAAACAACAAAACAAAACGGTTGTTATGGCCGTACATGATGTCAATCTTGCGGCACGTTACTGTGATCACGTCTTAATGATGTTCGTCGATGGACAGACATTGGCGGGTCCAGTTGATGAGTTGCTAACGACCGATAACCTGAACCGTCTTTATGGTCATGACGTGAGCTGTATAAACACAGGTCAACATAACCTGTTTATACCGCTTTAGGAATGCAGGCTGGTTGAAGCCTTTACAGAAGCGTTTTCACTAGAATTTTCCAGCCAGTCCACAACAGGCTGCCATTGCAGTTTGTCCGGCTGTACGCGTTGATCCCACATTTCAAAGATACCAATACCACGTGCAGAAGAGCGCACGTAATTTTGTGTATCACGCAAGCTGGATAAGAAAGGTAACTTCAGCGTGGTAAGGAAACGCTCCAGTGACTGATAAACCAATGTGTTCTTTTTAACCCGGTTGGCAACGACGCCCACCTGCACACCAAAGGTACGTACTTTACCAACCAGGAGTAAATCCTCGATGAAACGCGTAGCCGCATGAATATCAATTGGACTGGGCAAGACCGGTACCAGGATGGTGTCGACCGAACGCACAAACTCCTGCAGTTGCAGTCCCATAACTCCGGCCGGAGCATCGATGATCACCCGGTCGGTGCCCGGCAAAACACGGCGTTGCCATGACTGGGTCATCCCGCTACGCAGACGTTCATAGGCCGCGACCCCGTAGATTTCCTCTTTTTCTTTCGGACGCAGGCTAAGCCATTTCATGCTGGACGCCTGGGGATCGTGATCGATCAACGCCGTAGTGAATCCCTCACTGGCGTAATAGCTAGCAAGGTTGGTCGCGACGGTCGTCTTGCCGCAGCCCCCTTTTGAATTGAGAACCAGAATGCGTTTCATACCATTATCGTGTTATTAAGATCGCATGCCCCCCAACCCCCGTCACACGGAGTTGGCCATTTATTAGCCTAATAATTATATGGTTAATGAGTAGGCAAAGATACCCCTAATTATAGGTCACTGACCTCTAGACGCGAATGCTCAGTAATTGACCATGCCACGATTTCTACCAGTTCAACGGGCTACATCCCTTGACATGGCGGGGAGCTTCACCGCATGATGCCGCAGATTTACGTTTCAGGTGCCCTGAACACAGGGTGAAACGGGAAGCCGGTGGCCAGCCTAGTGCTGGGAATCCGGCGCTGCCCCCGCAACGGTAATCAGGTTAACCGGTTCAAAGACCACTGTCGGCAGACGGGAAGGTGAACCGGATGAATGGTACGCCATCAGCCTGTAAGCCCGGAGACCGGCCTGACGTAGCTACCGGGTGTGTCGCGGCGGGCGTTACCCACGGATAGTGACTGACATGCTGTCCTGCTCAAGGTCCTCGCGCACATAAAATGAAACCAAGCATTGCGCAGGAAGATCGTGTGACAAAACTGGCACAACTCCCTTCAACAACCTTGTTGATCACCGTACTCGTCTCGGTTGTGCTGCATGGTGTTGCGATGGCATTTTTCCTCAATAGTGACCGGTCTGTTAATTTCTCTTCACAACCGTCAGGACATGTCGCGTTTCAAATCAACCTGCTTGATAACCCGGTGCCTGTCACAACCTCGCGCGGCGATCTGCAAGAAAACAAGGTACCCAAGCGCCCAGGCATCAAACAGGCACAACCGACCAGGCCCGTTAAAGCTGTCGCGGCTCAACAAACCGTCGACACAAGAACTACCACCCGCCAAACTCAACAACCGATGCAAGCAGTAGTTTCAACGAGCAGCAACGACATGATGAAATACCTGGAAACAGAATTTCGTACCCGTTTTCATTACCCGGCAATGGCCAGGCAGCGTGGCTGGGAAGGAAAGGTCATCGTTGGTCTGAATGTAAATAAATCCGGTTATATTCACAACGTAAATGTCAAACATAGCTCAGGCTACTCGGTGCTGGATAATAATGCCAAACGCACATTTGAATTAATCGGCAACGTGCTACCTGTGCTAAGCAAGGGCAATACACAAAGTTACCAATTTACTATTCCAGTTGTTTACATGCTTACAAAAGGCTGACACATGGGACACCGCTTATCAAAAATTTATACACGCACTGGCGACGACGGTACAACCGGGCTAGGTGATGGCTCACGGGTCGACAAGGATAATGCACGTGTTGAAGCCTATGGCACCGTGGATGAACTCAATAGTCATATCGGAGTTATTCTGGCTCATGAGCTACCCGAAGAAATTCGAGAATGCCTCGAAACTATACAGCATCGCTTATTTGACCTGGGCGGCGAGCTATGTATTCCGGGTCATACCGCGTTAGCACAAAAACATGTGGACTACCTGGAAAACCAGCTGGATAAATTTAATGAATCGTTGCCCTATCTGAAAGAATTTATTTTACCGGCAGGTGGTCATGCGACGGCCCATTGCCACGTTGCACGAACAGTCTGTCGGCGTGCTGAACGCCGCACCTATACCTTGCACCGGGATTCCGAAGTGAACCCGTATTCTATACGTTATCTGAACAGGCTCTCTGATCTTTTATTCGTTATCGCACGTGTTTGCGCACGTCACGAAAACGGTAAGGAAGTCTTCTGGCAACCGGATAAGGCCTGAACCCATCGAGAAACAACTACCCAGGAGTTATAAATGAAACGACCCATTGTCATGATTGGCGTTGGCGAAATGGGCGGCGTGTTTGCACGTGGCATACTGCGTACCGGTCATCCGGTCATACCTGTTACGCGGGACATGGACATGCAGGTTGTGGCAGACAAATACCCTGATCCCCTGCTTGCCCTGGTTGCCGTCGCCGAAAATGATTTGCACTCAGTATTAAAATCTTTACCGGCAGCCTGGCATGGTTGCCTCGGGCTGTTACAAAACGAATTGCTACCACGCGACTGGTTGAAGTACGACTATATCAATCCCACCGTCATCTCGGTCTGGTTTGAGAAAAAGAAAGGCCAGGACCATAAGGTGCTGATCCCGTCACCAGCCTTTGGACCACAAGCCGACTTCCTGGTGGATGCACTGGCGAAACTGGAAATACCCGCACGCAGCCTGTTAAGTGCTGATGCCTTGCTGGATGAACTGGTAATCAAGAACGTGTATATCCTGACTACCAACATCTGTGGACTGGTCACCCAGGGAAATGTGGATGACCTGTGGAATAACCATCAGGATCTTGCCCGCACCATTGCCAATGAAGTCATTGATATACAGCAGTGGTTAACCGGGCACACCTTTGATCGCGAAAAACTTGTCCAGGGAATGCTGGAAGGTATTAACGGTGACTTGCAGCACATGTGCATGGGTCGCTCGGCTCCCGCCAGACTGGCACGCGCTATACAGCAAGCGGAGGAAGCTGGCCTGGCCGTACCGCGTATGCGTGAAATAAGCCAACAATAATACACCGCAAACAGGCGCGTTTGTTCACGACCACTTGTCCAGAAATAGATTACG
>DJMK01000001.1 GCA_002436485.1 Proteobacteria bacterium UBA6492 | reverse complement strand
GTAATCGCCTCGTAAACCAGGTCGCTGATGTGATGCGAAAGTCGTCGTAGTTGGTGAGCTTTCGCCTGAAAACTATGTCCGATCATCTGTGAGCCCTGCTCCACGTTCAATAATTGGAACTGAACCTGGTAACTATCGCCAGCCAGTTGCTGCAACTTGCCGACCACGACATACTCCATCTTGTTATTACGCCAGGTCGCGTAATTAACTTCACTGCTCTGGTGCGGCGTTTCGACCATGTCTTTGGCTTCCATCGGGGCAAATTGCCCGCTGCGACCCAAGTTAGCCGATATGACATCGGCCATCTGCAACGGCTCTTTACCAGTGCCGCGCCATTCAAACGGCACGATCGCGATGGGTGTCGCATTATCAAGCCACAAGGTGATATCAATGGTAAGTGACGCCCTGGCAGGCTGCACACTCATAACTGCTAGAACCGTCACAAAAAAGGCAAAATGTAGTTTCTTTAACATAAATCAGGTCTTTTGGTCTGCTCTCATCGGTAAAGTTAAGTTACGAAATATATCAGATAATCCTGTTTCCGGCTTTGGTACTGGTAACGGTGCGGCTTTTTTTACCGCAGCAATCACTGATTTATCATAATCGCGATCGCCGCTAGTTTTTGATACCACGATATCCATTACATCACCGAATGGGTTCAATAGCACCCGCAGTTCACATACTTTGCCTTTTAAATCACCCGGCGGTCGAGTCCAGTTACGGTAAATCTCTGCCTCGATCATGTTCATGTGTTTATCGATAAGTGTCTGCTTCTTTTTTAGTTCCGCCTGGCGCAATGCAGCCAGTTCCTGCTCTTTTTGCATGCGTTCCGCTTCGGCCTTCATCTTTTCCTTGAGTTCATTTTCACGCGCCAGTTGTTCTTGCTGACGTCGTTTCTGTTCTTCAGCCTCTTTTTTACGGCGTTGTTCTTCAAGTTGTTTTAAACGCTTCTCTTCCTCTGCCTGCTTTTTCTTGAGCAAGGCAAGGCGTTCCTGCTCCTTTTTTTGTTCGGCCAGTCGCTGCTCTTTTATCTGTTTGAGTTTTTTTTCTTCTGCCTTACGTTTTTCCACCAATTCCTGCTTGCGTCTTTCTTCCTGCTCGTCGGCCTGCTTGAGTTTTTGTAACTCTTTTTTCACCAGGCGTTCGTCAATTGTGTTTACCTTGATAGTTTGCTGTTTCTCGGTCGCAGCCCGATGTTCGGACTTAAAGTGAAAGCCAACACCAAACAGGGCCAGAAAAACCAGGTGAACAATGATCGCACCAACCAGGTAACGTGGATTATTTTTCAGAAGGTCGAACATAGGTTAGTTACGCGTCGGTTTGGTTACGAGACTGAAATTATCAACCCCGGCACGGTTAAGAATTGCCATCGCATTGATGACTTTACCGTAGTCCGCGTTGACATCACCCTGGATCAGAATGGGCAAGTCCGGGTACTGCTTGCGTCTTGCCACCACGCGGGTTACCAGTGTTTTGGCCTTAACCGGTTTTTGCGGTGAATCTCCAAGGTTGACGTATAAGCGCCCTCTGTCATCCACTGAAATGACAATGGGTTTTTGTTCCGATTTTGAAATCGGTTTTGCCTTTGCTTCAGGCAGCTGAACGCGAAAGCCTTCTGTTAATAACGGTGTCGTCACCATGAAAATCACCAGCAACACCAGCATGACGTCAATGTATGGCACAACATTGATCTCCGACATACGTTTCTTCTGGAACCGTTTTGGTGCATGTGACATGGTAACGTATCGACTCCGTAAATCGGGTTAACTACGTGCCTGACGTTGCAAAATCGTGGAAAACTCTTCAACGAAGGTATCGTATTTGCTGACAATTCGTTCCAGGTCATTGGCAAAGCGGTTATAGGCAATCACTGCCGGTATCGCTGCGAACAGACCGATGGCTGTTGCAACAAGTGCCTCGGCAATGCCTGGCGCTACGTCACCAATCGAAGCAGTGGCCGATGTACCCAGGCTGCGAAATGAGTTCATGATTCCCCATACTGTACCAAACAGACCGATATAAGGGCTGGTAGAACCTGCCGTTGCCAGAAAATTCAGGTGATTTTCAAGATTTTCATATTCGCGGTTTAGTGCAACACGCATGGAACGCTGGGCACCTTCCACGATATCCATGGCATCCAGGTCTTTTTGCTTGCGTAAATGGACAAATTCCCGGAAACCAGCCTCGAAAATAGCTTCCATACCGGCGAGTCGTTCTCGACGACTGGATAACTTTTTATACAAGTCGCTAAGTTCTGTGCCATGCCAGAAAAGCTGTTCAAACTTTGAAGCGGCACGCCTGGCCTTTTTAAAAACCGAGCGCTTGTACAGAATGATGACCCAGGAGTACATGGAAATCATCACCAGCATGGCCATCACAAGTTTGACGACCAGGCTGGCTTTTAAAACCAGTTCAATTATCGATAAGTCTGTTGCCACAGTCAGGCCTCACTTTGTCAATTTTTCTTGAATACTTGCCGGTATTGGACAGGGACGAAAAGTGCTTGCCTTGAGACTGGCGATCTTGATTTTCCCCTTGCACAGCATTTCCAATCCTTTGTCTTTTGTTATTTCCTGCTGGAGTGAGAGACTGGCACGACCTAACTCAACAGGCCTCACCGTCACAGTCAACTGATCGTTGAAGCGTGCCGGTTTTATATACTCTACCTCAACATTCCGTACAGCAAATATGACATCGTTTTTTGTAATGAGTTCATCCTGTTCAAAACCGAGCGCACGTAACCATTCCGTTCGCGCTCTTTCCATGAACTTCAGGTAATTAGCATAATAAACAACACCGCCCAGGTCAGTATCTTCGTAGTAAACACGGACCGGCCATGAGAACTCGTTCACGATTTGGTTACTCCTTTATGCACTTCGTGAGGTTTTAGCGGGTTCCGGCCTCAGTTTGAATCAAACAAATCGAGTACGGCGGGCTTTTCGGACGAGCTTTTTGACGCTTTAAGACCAAAGTGGGCATAAGCATTGGAAGTGGCCACGCGTCCACGTGGCGTACGCATAATAAATCCCTGTTGAATGAGATAGGGTTCCAGTACATCTTCAATCGTATCCCGCTCTTCACCGATCGCAGCAGCCAGGCTATCGATGCCAACAGGCCCCCCATCAAACTTTTCGATAATGGTAAGCAACAATTTCCGATCCATCATATCAAAACCAGACGCATCCACATCCAGCAAGTTCAGCGCCTTTTGCGCGATCTCTGGAGTAATGTGTCCCTCGCCTTTCACTTCGGCGTAATCACGCACTCGACGTAATAACCGATTGGTGATGCGCGGTGTACCGCGTGATCGTTTTGCAATTTCTCTTGCACCGTCATCATCAATGCCGACATCCAGAATAGTTGCAGAACGTTTCACGATCGTTACCAGATCATCCGTGCTGTAAAACTCCAGCCGTTGCACGATGCCGAAACGATCCCTTAGCGGTGAGGTTAACAGGCCGGCACGGGTTGTTGCGCCAACCAGGGTGAAAGGTGGCAGGTCCAGTTTGATTGAGCGGGCTGCTGGCCCCTCGCCTATCATGATGTCAATCTGGTAGTCCTCCATGGCCGGATAAAGAATTTCCTCGACCACCGGGCTAAGGCGATGGATTTCATCAACAAACAACACGTCATTGGGTTCAAGGTTTGTGAGTAACGCAGCCAGGTCACCCGGCCGTTCCAGCACTGGGCCNNGTATGTTTCATGTTCACACCCATCTCGTTGGCAATGATATGGGATAACGTGGTTTTACCCAGTCCCGGTGGTCCGAATATCAGGACATGATCCAGCGCATCCTGTCGTTTGCGTGCTGCCTCGATGAAAATGCCCATTTGCTCGCATACAGAACTTTGGCCGACATAATCAACCAGATGAGTGGGTCGCATGGCACGATCAAACGCATCTTCACCTGTGTGAGTGTCCGCCGTGATGAGTCTAGATTCGTCAGTCATTGCTTGCCTGGCCTATGTTGTTGCGGCTGCCTTCAAAGCCGCACGGATAATCGATTCACTGTCCTTGTCACTGGTATCAATGCTCTGAAGCAGCCGTGATGCCTCCTGCGGTTTATAACCCAACGAAACCAGTGCACTGATAGCATCCTGCGCAGCATGATTACTTGTCACGTCACCCACTGCTGTTTCGGCTAAAGTCGGTGTTGTCGGGAATTGCATTGCCAGCTCCTTGAGCCGATCACGCATCTCGATAATCAAACGTTCTGCAGTTTTTTTACCAACTCCTGGCAAGCGTGTCAGCGCCGCGGTATCTTTTTCCTGGACGCAACGCACAAACTCGTCAGCGCTGATTCCGGACAAAATACCCAGGGCCAGTTTTGCACCCACACTATTTACTCTGATCAGGCTACGAAACAGGTGTCGTTCACTTTGCGATGCAAATCCACATAGGTACTGTGCGTCTTCGCGCACAATCAAATGCGTGTGCAGGGTGACTTTCTCACCTGCTGGCGGCAACTGGTAAAACGTCGACATCGGCGCTTCAACCTCATAGCCAACACCATTAACGTCAACCAACAACATCGGCGGTTCTTTTTCCAATAGTATGCCTGTAAGTTGGCCAATCATGTCTTGTCTATCTCCAGCGCCTTCGGCGCATACCACGTAATAATTCGGTCTGTTTCAGGGTTTGCCGCGTATGACCATGACACAACGCGACCGCCAGTGCATCGGCCGCATCACTTTGGGGTGACTTGCTCAGACCAAGAATTGTCTTGACCATGTGCTGGACCTGCATCTTGGCGGCGTTGCCGCGACCCACGACCGACTTTTTGATAGCGGCAGGGGTGTATTCGTAAACAGGCAAGTTATTGATAGCAACCGCGGCGATAGCTGTGCCACGTGCCTGCCCCAGCTTCAATGCCGAGTCGACATTGCGATGCACAAAGACACTTTCAATCGCCATTTCAAGCGGCTCAAAATCCTGAATGATGCGCTGCAGCCCATCATGAATGGATTTAAGTCGAATAGCGAGTTCACCGTCGGGGGTTTTGATACAGCCACTACAAATGCAAAGCGAGCGATCACCAGACATCTCGATCACGCCGTAACCGGTGAGGCGTGAACCAGGATCAATACCAAGTATGCGTGTCGTCTGCTTGATGCTATGTCCTCAGGAAAGTTTGGCAAGTACCTCGTCTGAAAAATCGGCGTTGGTATA
>DJMK01000019.1 GCA_002436485.1 Proteobacteria bacterium UBA6492 | reverse complement strand
GTGCTGGGCCATGCCGTTCAGGAATCTGACAGACCGGGAGTCTTGCGAGTTACTCGAACAGGCTCAGTCGGCGGCTAAAAGACATGGTGCTTGACTGTGCATCAGGCATTGGTTCGTTATCCAGCTCGACCGCTTCAAGGAAGGAGCTATCGCCGCTGGCATCAAACTTGAGAGTGACCCGGCCAATTCGAATAACATCACCATCGTGCAGGCGAGCGCGATTTATCGGCTTCTCATTTACATGCGTGGAATTGGTGCTACCCATGTCCTCGATGTAAAAGGTGAAATCCCCCTGTTTTTCCAGGCTGGGTAGTGCGACGATAGTTGCGTGCTGCTTGCTGGCATAGGCGCAGGGCAGGCAAATATCCGTGCCACTGGTACCACGACCAATGATGACAACGGGTTTGTCCAGCGTATATTTAATACCGGGTGCACCACTGGCGAACTGAATCAGTGCAGCCATTCCCTCTCTCCTCCTGTGCCATGACTAGCCTGGGGGCTAGGTTAATCCTGGTTGGGAACGAAATTTTAAATCAGATTGTTTTTATAATTTTGCTTAGTTCATCACAGATCTCACATAATGGTCAATTAGCAATCGCTAATATACTATCAACACGAAACCTTACTTTTTGCAGCTGATATGACCGTCAGCAATAAGCCACAGAAATTCTGATATCATTAGACTCATCTAAAAGGCCACGAGATGACGGCATGAGTGACCAACCAACTAAAAAACACCAGGGCGAACAGCATCGTGGTGCTGATCACAGTGCCCCTTACCCCGTCAGTCGCCTCGCACCAGCCATGGAGCTGGTCGACCTGGCAAAAACCATCAGTGATGCTGACAATACTATACGTACTACTGCGACCGGAAAACTGTCTGTCATCGCGCGACAAATAAAATCACTCCAGGATGAAGCGCGACAGATACTGCTACAGTCGCAGCGTGATCAAAATTTGCATCGTGCCCGTTGTAACTGCCAGCGTATAGCTGGCAATACTTACCACCTTTACCGGGATGATCGCGAAGAGTGTTATTTTTCTTTACTATCACCGAAAGAGTGGCATGATCAGCCGCCGCATAAATACGAAGGGGCCTATCGGCTGGAAAATGATATGAGCTGGACGGCACTGGATGAAATAAACGAAGATGATAGCCAGCCTATCCTTGAACATCTGCTTGGACAGTTGCCAGACTGAACAGCGCGCTAGAAGTAAATTCCCAGGCTGCCGGTTACATAATCAATCGTGACATTATCATCCTGGTAAGTCCTGCCCAGTTCCAGCTCCATCTGCAGGTCACCTGTGATTGGGAAACCAAAACTCACAGCCATGTCATCTGAAACCGACTTATCAATTGCAAGTACGCTATGTTGTAAATGCAGTGCCAGGTAGTTGTTGCCAAAATTTTGTTGTAGTGAAATGCCAGTGTACCAGTCATACAGGGTCCCGGCATGTACGCGAGTATTTCCAAGCACCAGGGCTGACAGGTTATTTAATTTCGAGACATCCTCAGAATATCCATACCACATTGCATAAAAGCGCATGGAAAAATTATTTGCGTACCACTGCAAAACCGGCCCCGCCCCAAGACTTTCAGTTTCGAGTCGATATTGTCCACTCGTAAGTTCCCTGGTATACAAATCAATATCACGCAACTCAAGGTTCACTCCCAACATCCAGTCAAGACTGTGCCAATTCGTATTCAGCGACAAGGTATGAATAACCATCTCCCTGTCCTTACCCCAATAGCCCAGCCCAAGCTTCAGACTCAACGGTAGATAGGCAAAGCTGTGCAGACCAAGATAATACTCATGGGTAGTGACGATTCGGGACAGTGACGCAAAATCGGGAAACAGGGGCAAATCGGTTTCACCAGCACGCAGCAGAAGATTAGTGTCCGCATCAAGCGCCAGGTTCAGGTCGAGCAGACTGTCTTTGAGATGGTTTTCGTCCTCACTATACTGCATCCATAAACTTGACAGGTTGTCCTGCTCACACAGGCCAGGCTGGGCATAAACTATCCACAAGCAGGCGATAATCATCCCATAGTTGAGTTTGCGCACTCCCCCCCCCCACTTCTACATGACTAGTTTCTCTTATTATTAGTAACGTGCATGCCTGGCATCGGTTGACAGGCAAAGGATAAAATTTAATGGTGCGCAAGTTGCTGGCGTTTACGACTCATCATACCTAAAATTCACCCATGCCCGACAAAAAGCAGACATACATAGACAGCTTCAACCTTGCACCTGGACGCGTGCTGGCGCGCAAGTACGAAGTCCTTTCACTACTGGGTGCCGGCTGGGAGGGCGAGGTTTACCTGATACGCGAACTGGCCACCGGGATCGAACGCACCGCAAAAATGTTTTTTCCCGAGCGCAACGTACGGGACAAGAATGCACAGTTCTACGCCAAAAAATTACACAAGCTGCGGCACTGCCCGATTGTTATTCAGTACAGCGCCCAGGACCACATCATCGTCAAGGGTCACCAGGTCACGGTATTGATATCAGAGTACGTGGAAGGTGAGTTACTCAGCAAATTTATCGCGCGCCAACCCGGCAAGCGGCTACAACCTTTTCAGGCCTTGCACCTGTTACATGCACTTGCATCCGGCATGGAATGTATTCATAACATAGGTGAATACCATGGTGACCTGCATAGCGATAACATTATTTTACAGCGTTACGGGCTTGGTTTTGATATGAAGCTGGTGGACCTGTTTCATGCCGGTGCACCACGACGATACAATATACATTATGACACGATAGACATGATCCATATTTTTTATGAAGCACTGGGCGGTCAGAAACATTACAGCAAGCAACCTGACGCGATAAAGGCAATCTGCTGTGGATTAAAAAGCTCGCTAATCCTGAAAAAGTTCAAAAGCGCGGCACAGTTACGTAACTATCTTGAGACCATGCAATGGTAAACGGGGATAAGCAAATAGCCTCGAATACATCAATCCTCTATACGCAAACAGACCTTGAGCACCCTGAAAAAATTGATTTTGAGACAGGGGTCTGCATGGCCTATACCCATCGTTCTCCTGAAAAGGAAACAGTCAACGAAGACTGTGCAGCCCTCATCCCGTATAACGATGAGGGAGGAGTGTTGATTATTGCTGACGGCCTGGGAGGTATACCCGGTGGCGAAACCGCTTCAAAGACTGCCGTCAACTGCCTGCAAAAATCCATAGCCGCAGCCGCTGCAGAAAACCAGCCACTACGTGAAGCCATTCTTGATGGTTTCGAGAACGCCAACAAAAAAATATTGTCACAGAGTACAGGCGCAGCGACTACCCTGGCCGTCGTTGAGATACAGGGGTACCGTATTCGTCCGTACCATGTAGGTGATTCCATGATGCTGGTCACGGGCCAGCGTGGAAAGAAAAAACTGCAGTCGGTTGCACATTCACCGGTCGGCTACGCGGTTGAAGCGGGTATGCTGGATGTCGATGATGCCGTGCATCACGAAGAACGCCATTATGTGTCCAACGTGGTAGGCGCAACCGATATGCGTATCGAAATAGGTGCCGCACTCAGAATGGCAAGACGTGATACATTGATCCTGGCCAGCGATGGCCTGTTTGATAACCTTTACATAGACGAGATCGTGGAAATAATACGTACCGGCAATATACAAAATGCGGCCAGCGAGCTTCTGCAACTGGCAAGGCAACGCATGGCTGCGCCAGCGGCGAATCTACCCTGTCACCCGGATGACCTGACCTTTATCTTGTTCCGTCGAAACCAGTAAGATTTCTGAATAATTATGCCTGGCAATTATTCAAGACCTCGGTTGTTTACCATTAGTTGTCTGTTATTTTTATTGGTATCTACCAATATCGTAGCTGACGATACCGTGCCTGAAAATGAAATATCAGTCACAGCACATGATGGCACCGAACTGGTAATTCACCAATATGCTGGCAAAGGTAAATTCCTGATGGTCTGGGTCGCCTCCAGTTATGGCATGCATGATCGGGTATATTCATTATTCAGGGCGCTGGCAAAAAACGGCATAGAAGTATGGCAGGTAGATTTTTCAGACAGCTTGTTTCAACCACGCACATCCAACCTGATGAGAAATCTTGATGCCCGTTATGTCAGTAACATCGTGAGCGAGGCGCACAAACGCACTGGCAAACAAATTATATTGATGGCACGTGCCTATGGTGCGATTCCCGTATTGCGTGGCGCCACGCTATGGCACCAGGCGAATCCTGATGAAAACTACCTGGCAGGCTTAGTACTGTTCTCACCGGATTTGTACACTGAAATTCCGCAACTGGGACTTGACCCTGAATACGTGCCGGTAACCAGTGCCACGAGCATACCTGTCATGATATACCAGGCACAAAACCGTGGTACCGGTTGGCAATTACCACGCCTGCTGGCGTCCTTGTCGGTGCACAACGAAAATGTTTACTACAAAATCATGTCAGGCGTGTCGGGCATTTTCTATCACAACGACATGGCTAGTGAGACCCAGACTATACTAGAGCGACTGCCGACAGAACTACCGGTTATATTTCGACTGCTTGCCAAAACGGAAAAGACGTTACCTGATAAAAATTATATCTATAAAAACACAACTAGCACAGCATTCCTCGACAACAGGCTCAAACCATACAAAGCACATCCAGTTGCAAACCCGATCAGGTTACACGACATCAATGGCAAACTGATCGAACTCAATAATTACAAGGGGCAAGTGACGTTAGTAAATTTCTGGGCTACCTGGTGCCCCCCCTGCGTACACGAGATTCCCTCGCTAAATAACCTAAAATCAAAAATGAAGGGNNAAAGTGGACTTCCCGGTGTTGATGGATGTGGACAATAAAGTCTCTGCGCAATGGAACGTTATCGCTTTTCCTTCTACATTTGTTGTTGGCAGTGACGGTAATATTCACTATGGCGTCAATGCCGCAATAGAATGGGATGATCCGAAAATAATCAGGATACTTGAATCATTATAGTCAAAACGCATTTTGCACGGTAAATTGCAGCCTGCATTGTCATTCACAATATATCCAGCAAACAAGCCATATATCACAATGCTTTTTAGACTCACTGGGTTGGCACACCCTGTGCAATGATCCTCGTTGTTTCATCAACGGAGGGTATGATATGAAAACACGACTGACAATACTAATATTCAGCGGTCTCTTTCTTTTAGAAAACTATGCGCTTGCAGGCTTGCCTGCCTGTATAAGCAAACACTACCCTGGTAAAACCATAACCCACCAGGCCATCGTTCTTGATGCACCGGATATAGCGGAAAATGGTGAGGTGGTCAGCATCGCAGTAAAAGGTATCAGGAATATCGATGCAGACCGGATGGTGCGTAAGATCAGTTTTTATAATGAATTCCGGGATGAACCTGTTGCACGTTTCATGCTTGGGGAAAACACGCATGTAGATGGATTGAAAACACGGTTTCGACTGCGTGAAAGCAGCAACATCTTTGCCGTTGCAGAACTGGATAATGGTCAACTCATCAGCGGAGCAAGTTTTATCAAGGTGACTATTGAAGGTTGCGGTGGTGGTGGTCTTCCTGCTTCATCTGGTAAGGCGAAACGGATCTGCAAGAAAACTCGCTGAGTTATGGGCGCCCTGCAAAGGGCGCCTGTTCAGTTGATAGCTATTGAAACGATGATGGCAACAAAAATCAGCACGACGCTGTAAAATATGCTGGCTGCGATATTGCCTTTCTTTATCTCTTCAATGAAATTAATATTCTTGTAAATAAAATGATCAATCATGTAAAGAGTAATGACACTCACCAACAGGGTAACCAGCGCATACCCAAGACTGATCGCAAGGTTCATTAAGGTTTGCCCAAGCGTGGTCACTTCCATTTTTCCTCCTCATTCGTATAAGTTTTTATTTTAAATGGCGCCTTTGGTGGATGTTTTTTCAGACCAATGGCATAAGCAGTAATATCTTCCATGGTACTTCCCCATAACCTGCTCGACGGGTAATTCATGATATCCCTGACCGCATAGTTCCTGGCATTACGAATATTATAAAGATCATCAGCACCAAACAGGTGTAAACTTTCATGCGCTTGCGCATATTCAAGTGCCTGCCAGAACTTGGGACGGTTTGACTCCAGCAGGAAAACAAATTCGCCGTTGCCTTTGCCACAATACCCCATACAGCGACTTGCGAATGATCGAGCGTTTTTTGACAAATGAAGTACCAGTACGGCCTGGTCCGCCTGCTCTTGTTTCCTGATTTTTTCGGTAAAAGAGAATATGTCATTATGGCCAAACTGCTCTGCTACTAGATACACTACCTTTTCAGCATTACGAAACTGCTGTGAGACATCGCCTACTTGCAGACGGTTTAGTTCTGGATGCCGGTCCACCAGAAACATACGCCGTGTAAAACTGACTTCGCTACCATAATTTTGCGCTTTTTTTGCTAGCCACTTTTCAACCTGCTCCCAGGTATTGATGGTATGGGTACGATCACGCAGACTCCATGCGCCACTGCTCTTGTCCTTGATAAAAAGGTAAATGACGATGATCTTTCCTTTCAGACTTGCCGCAGGTCCGGCATTCGGGCTTGCCAGGTATGTCTTTCGCTGGGCGCGTTCATCATTGACCGCTTCAAGCACACGCTGCACTTCACCTAGCAATCGCGTCAGTTTGTCTTTTTGTTTCTTCTGATGTGCATAATCCAGCGCAGTAATCCAGGCGTGCTCTGCTTCAACATATTGCCACAGCGACCAATGCACGGCTCCTTTGAGGTTATACACACCATACCTGAACCGCGCAGGTAATTGCGGATGGTCCGCTATAACAACTTCGATACCCTGTAATTCCTCCAGCGCGATCAGGTAGTCCTTTTTGTTATAGGAATCAACGGCACGGTCGTATTGTTCAACCAGGGTCGCTGGTACGGGCTTTTCTGGTCTGCTCTTGGGACGATCAAACGTTTCTGGTTGCGCTGTATGGCGGTCCTGCTGATCGAGTAAATGCTCGGCCAGCACAAACAATCCGGCTATCAGAATGCCCCACAACAAAAAATAATTGAACAACTGCTTCATTGACTTTTATTCGCTATCTATACGCTTCGAATAATACCCCAATCGATAGCCTGACCAAATCACTAATAAAGACTTCAGCCGAGCCATAAACACTACATTTACAACAATACAGTCTGTCCCCTACAATAGCTCAAACGCAGGTATTATTGACATGAAACTAGACATCGACGCATTCAGAAAGCAGGAGCATAAATCGATCACTCTGCTCGGCATGTCCGGCGTGGGTAAAACCGTGCTGGCTGCCCTGTTGCGCAAGCATAACTGGTTCCATTACTCCGGCGATTATCGTATTGGTACCCGCTACCTCGATGAGCCGATCCTGGATAATATCAAGCAGCAGGCAATGCAGATACCGTTCCTGCGCGATCTGTTACGCACGGACTCTATATACATTGCCAACAATATTACGGTCGACAACCTGCAACCGGTATCGAGTTTTCTCGGCAAACTGGGAAATCCCGAGCTTGGCGGGCTGCCGCTTGATGAATTCAAGCATCGCCAGGCATTACATCATGCTGCTGAAATTGCTGCCATGCGTGATGTACCTGCGTTTATCAAAAAGGCTCAGGTGATATATGGCTACAAGCATTTTATTAATGATGCCGGTGGTAGCGTTTGCGAGCTGGATGACAGGGAAACCCTCGACATACTTGCCGAACATACCATCTTTATCTATATCAAGGCTGCAGAAAAAGACGAGCAGGAACTAATCAGACGCGCCGAGCAGGATCCCAAGCCACTTTACTATCGTGAAGCCTTTCTTGATGAACAGTTGGCTATTTACACAAAAGAAAGAAATATCGAGTACGTGGCGCAGATTGATCCGGATGATTTCGTGCGCTGGGTATTCCCCAAATTATTCAAAGCGCGTTTGCCTCGCTACCAGTCCATCGCGGATGAATACGGCTATACCATCAAAACCAGGGATTTGTGGCAAGTCAGAAACGAGCAGGATTTTCTTGAGTTGATTGAAAGCGCCATCAAGGGCTAATAAGGACTTTAAAACATGCCATTGGTTGCACATTCTACACTTCCCAGTTTCAGGCGTCTCAAGGACGAGGGTGAAACTGTGCTGGGAGAAAATGAAGCTTTAAGCCAGGATATACGTGAGCTGCATATCGGGCTGCTCAACATGATGCCGGATGCGGCATTGGAGGCGACCGAGCGCCAGTTCTTTCGACTGGTCGGCGAGAGCAACCAGATCGCGCAGTTTTATATGCATCCGTTCAGCATTGCTAATCTGCCACGTTCTGCGCAGGGACAACAACATGTTGATACACATTATGAAAGCTTTGAACAAATCAAGGCGGCAGGGCTTGATGCGCTCATCATTACCGGCGCCAATGTTTCCGGTCCTGATTTGTCCAGGGAACCATTCTGGCAACCGTTGATCGATGTGATTGACTGGGCGTATGCGAATGTTACCTCAACCCTGTGTTCCTGCCTGGCGACCCATGCCGTAATGGAATTTCGCTATGCGCAAAAACGTCGCCCGCTCGGGTTCAAACGTTGGGGTGTCTACTCACATAAGGTGACCAACCTCGAACACCCGTTGGTGACGGGGGTTAATACACGCTTTGATGTACCGCATTCACGCTTTAACCAGATTGACCGGCAGCAGTTCGAATCAGCTGGCCTGTCTGTGCTGGTTGATAGTAACCAGGCCGGGGTCCACCTTGCGGTGAGTGAAGACCAGTTTCGACTGATCTTTTTTCAGGGTCATCCGGAATATGATCGCATTAGCCTGTTAAAGGAATACAAGCGCGAAGTACTGCGTTACAGCAATGGAGAAATTGACGACTACCCTCCTTTTCCCAAAAACTACTTCACCCTGCAAGCGCAGGCCATACTCGACGAGCACAAAATCGGGGTGGCCGCGGCACGACTGGCAGGTACCCCAATACCAGAGTTCCCGGAAGCACTGATCAGCCAGCACATCGATAATACCTGGCACGATACTGCAGAGGCGATCATCAATAACTGGATCGGACAGGTTTATCAGATCACCCACATTGACCGCCAAAAACCCTTCAAGGATGGTATCTCCCCCACTAACCCGCTCGCATTATAAGCAGGCTGATTCAGACCAGGTTGCGCCTCTGCAGATAACCCTTTGTTTTTAATGACTATTTATTGGGCGTTTTGTCAGATATTTAATCAATTTTGCTAAATATTGAGCGACCAGTACCGATACAGAAAGTACGGTCCATTGGGGGACACCACATCAGGAACACAAGAAGGTCTGAAGCCTGTATGCCAGATTCGTCACTACACAAAAGCGCCAAAATACTTATCGTGGATGATGAGCAGTTGAATATAAAACTGCTTGAAGTCTTCCTGAAACAGGCTGGCTACCGGAACATTCTCAGCACCACGGATGCTACTAACACCCAAAACCTTTACCAGGAACATCAACCTGACCTGGTTCTACTGGATCTAAATATGCCAAGCATGGATGGCTACGAGGTGATGGCTCGGCTACAGGAACTGGAACAGGACTCCTACCTGCCGGTGATGGTTTTATCGGCCAATACGGATGAAGAGTCGCGCGTCAAGGCACTGAACGCCGGTGCCAAGGATTTTCTTAACAAGCCATTCAGTGCTTCAGAGGTTATGACACGTATACGAAACCTGCTCGAAGTACGCCTGTTGCACAAACGTTTATGTCAGCAAAAATTAAGCCTGGAGGAACAGGTCACTATTCGTACCAAGCAATTACGTGACAGCCAGCTCGAAATTGTACAAAGGCTGGGACTAGCATCTGAATTCCGCGATAACGAAACAGGCCAGCATATTATCCGTATGAGTTATTACTCAAAGTTGCTGGCTGAGCAACATGGCCTGCCCGGCGAAGAGTGCGAACTGATACTCAACGCCAGCCCGATGCACGATATCGGCAAGCTTGGCATCCCTGATTCCATCCTGCTCAAACCTGGCAAATTGACAGATGATGAATTCAAAGTCATGAAGACCCATACCACCATCGGTGCTCAATTACTGGAAAATGGTAAATCCGACGTCATGGAGGCGGCGCGCAATATTGCACTCAACCATCACGAGAAATGGGATGGAACTGGTTATCCCAATAACCTGGCAGGTGAAGCCATTCCAATATATGGACGGATTGTTGCAATTGCCGATGTTTTTGATGCGTTGACCTCGGACCGACCCTATAAAACGGCCTGGTCAGTTGAACACGCAGTGGCAGAGATTCAGCACATGAGCGGAAAGCATTTTGACCCGGCACTGGTCAGTGACTTCAGCAAAATCATTCCGGATGTGCTTGAGATCAAGAACAAGTATGCGGATGAAGCTGAACCGGAAAACCTCCTATATAATTCCGGTTGATGTAGAATATTACGCAGGCACTGCTCCCTGGCAGTACCTGTATCGTCAGGCGCCTGCAGCGCCGGAAACCTGCTTCTCCGTTACACGCTTGAAACAGTTATTAATCTGTTGTCTTATCTGGTCAATATTAAACGGCTTGGTCAAATAACCACACGCACCCTTACGCATACAGTCCAGCGCGACCTGCACATCATCGATTGCAGTGATCATAATGACCGCCACGGAATCAAAGGCTTCATCCCCGCGAATCTGTTCTAGCAAGGTAATGCCACTGGTACCGGGCATATTGATGTCGAGTAGGACCAGGTCATACTCGCTTGCCCTTAGCCTGTCGATTGCCTGGTTGCTGTCAGTTTCGGTATCAACATCGTAACCGACCTTCTCCATGCGTATCTTCAGGATGTCGCAATTTTCAACTATATCGTCGACAACCAGAATTTTCCCAATTTCATTATTCATTGTGCTTCCTCTTAATCGGTAGTGAAATAGCCTGCCAATTGCTATTTCATCCATGCCTGCCACTTCGCATCCCTGCCTATCTGCCTGTCCCTTTGTTACCGGGCTGCCGGCTGCAGATTTTTCAAGTCAGGCGGGGTACTACTACTGAGTACAGTTTATTCCATCACCACATAGCCCGCGGTAAACAGGAATTTACTGATATCTGTATCGTACAACGCATCAAAAAGATGAGAAATTTTTGTGACGCAGCCTGTAAAATGTAAGAAAAATTAGCCGTGACAGACCCTACGGAGGCACAAAATGGCGAACAAACTGATGGTATTACCAGCACATGACTACAACGCGGTTCGCCTTGTCCGAATACCCGATGATTTCGAGGAGCATGAGGTATTTCGCCACGTAACCGGGCTGGTTGCCCAGGTCGAGGAACAAAATCCTGACTATACCTGGGATGAAGTTGAAGCAGCCCTGGAAGACCACGGGTTTGAAATTGTCGACTTTATTCTTGGGCCTGCGCTCGACTAAACAACCGTGTCGCTATCAACAGATATATTAGCTATTCCTGATAAACTAGCATCTGTAATTACCACGCGCCCATTACCTTTTTGGATAGCCCCGGCGATCGGTACAATCAACCCGTTCCACCAATTATCAGCATACAAACTCATGAGTTTCTTTCACTCGCAGCAGGTTGCAGGAACATAGTGCATGCATAATGATCCCATTACATTTTATATGTTCTTGATTTTTGCCGGTGCCGCGCTGGTTGCAACGCTTGGACTCTATGCAAGGCAATCCTTGCTGGTCGTTTACATTTTGCTGGGTGTCGCACTGGGGCCTTCAGTCCTGAATTACATCCCTGATCCCGAGATCATTCGCAACATGTCAAAGATCGGTATTATTTTTCTACTGTTTCTACTCGGCATTAACCTGAAACCACAAAAGTTATTGCACAGTCTGCGAACGTCGGTGATCGTCACGGTTGTAAGTAGCCTGTTGTTCTTCATAGTCAGTTTTATATTTTCTCTGGGCTTCGGCTTTGCACCAGTTGATTCGCTGATCATCGGATCCGCCATGATGTTCTCCAGCACCATCATCAGCCTGAAACTGTTGCCTACCACGGTACTGCATCACCAACATATGGGCGAAATCATCATCGGCATCCTGCTGTTACAGGACTTCATCGCAATTATTATCCTGATGTTGCTGCCGGCTGACTGGGATAAAGTTTTACCGGCTATGCAAATTCTGAAACTGGTCGTTTCGTTGTTTGGCCTGATACTATTTGCATGGCTATTTGAACGTTATGTGCTGATAAGACTAATCGGACGCTTTGATCGAATAAAAGAATACATCTTTCTCATGGCTATAGGTTGGTGTCTGAGTATGGCACAACTTGCCCAGATGTTTGGCTTGTCAGCAGAAATCGGTGCGTTCATTGCGGGCATCGTACTGGCGACCAATCCAATCGCGCTATATATCGCAGAAAGCCTCAAGCCTCTGCGTGATTTTTTCCTGGTAATCTTTTTCTTTGCATTGGGCGCAAACTTTAACCTTGGCGCAATTACAGAGATATGGTTCGCGGGTATTTTACTTGCCTTGATATTGCTTGTTATAAAGCCAATTTGTTTTGACCGGTTGTTCCGCTTAAACGACGAAGTAAAAAACAAATCAACAGAAACCGGTGTGCGACTTGGGCAGACCAGTGAATTTTCCCTATTCATCGCAGTACTGGCACTTGATCTTGGCGTTATCAGCCAAAAGGCCTCTTACCTGATCCAGCTAAGCACTATGTTAACCTTTATTATTTCATCATGGTTTATTGTGCTGCGCTATCCTTCGCCGATAGCCGTCTCTGATAAACTTCGCCGTGACTAGCAATATCCGAGGTGCCTGGTTAAGTATTTTTAACGTATTGCATGCTGTGCGATGCCTGTTGCATGTCTTATACTTTGAATAGCTATGGAATCCTCTGACTCTCAAAACAAACCTGCCAGCCCGGATGAGTTACCGTTTGTTGCACCCTGCAAAAAGCTGGATACCTGGGCTTCGCTTCGCTGGTTGCGTACCGGGTGGCAGGATATCAAGCGTGCTCCCAAACAAAGCCTGACGTATGGTTTTATTATGCTGCTGATCAGTTATTTCATCAGTGCTGTAACCCTGCTGGTGGGCGATGTTTACCTTTTTTCTGCCATGCTGTCCGGCTTTATTCTAATGGGACCAGTGCTCGCCATTGGATTGTACTCAATCAGTTGTCAGCTGCAGAAGAACATTCCACCGGTGCTTGGTTATTGCCTGCGCGAAGGTCGCCGTCATATTGGAAACGAAATCATCTTTGCCGCAATTTTGCTGGTGGTGTTTCTCGTATGGGCACGAGCCGCTGCGATGTTGCATGTATTTTTTCCCGTACAGGTCGATCCAGCCTGGGAAGACTTGCTGATGTTTCTCGGCATTGGTTCGGCCGTTGGCGCTATCTTCGCTATCATCATTTTTAGTACCGCGGCATTTTCATTACCCATGATTATGGATAAGAAAGTTGACATGGTGACTGCCATTGTTACAAGTATTAATGCCGTGTTACGCAACAAGCTTCCCATGTTTATCTGGGCATGTATCATTGTCGCTTGTGTATTACTAGGCTTCCTTACCGCTTTCATTGGACTGGTGGTTTTATTGCCGCTGATTGGCCACGCTACCTGGCATGGCTACCAGGAAACCATTGATGCCAGCCAGTGGTCTGATCACGATTGAGTTAAATTTCCCGCTTTCTAACTCGACCTCATAATTCGACGTCACTTTTGTTGTCTTACACAGCGTATCGTGATCAAAATTCGATAGCTTTTATATATAGAAAATCTGCATAGCTATTGGTCCATCGCAGACTGACCAGGATTCAGTGCAAATTAGCAGATCAATCTATGCATGATTTACAAGATATCAAATCCTTTTTAGATCCTGTTACCAAACCGTGACTTATCATAAAGCTAGTCGTGCCGAAACCTGATCAAATAACGATCAAAATCTATTCGGCTCGTCCTATAAAGGGCATGCAAGGCTATTCTTAAATTACCGAAACAGTTTATCCACGTTAGATTCGTAATCCTGTAAAAAACTTGGTATAATTGCGCATATATTGCCCAGCACAGACTGAGCAATAAAAACACTATTAAATTTAAACGGGAATTGTGATGGCACCACGTAAAAATGCAGCACTTGCTGAATATGACTACAAGGTCGTTAGCGTTGAGAAAACGGAACCCCCCGAAGGTGTGGATGGCGGAAACTGGTACAAATATATCGTTGGCCGCGGAGATTCTTCACTGGTTGGCAGCCGTAGGGGAACACTAAAACAGGTAACGGAACATGCACAAACGCTAGTCAATGACCTGAATGCACGCAGCGGGCGCAAAGGCAAATCTGTCTGGGCCCCCAAACAGCAAAAGCCGGCATAAACAGTTAGTCAGCGTAAGCCATATTGCCCTAATGAAAGGGGTAGATGTCGTCTTCACCCCCTCGATTAACCCGCCAACCCGTTAACGCTATTTGGCAAATAAAAGTCACATGCCCGTAACTTTTATTTTATTACCACGATGCCATCAATCCTGACTGCCTGTAATTTACCGCTGACAAGTTTTATTTCACTTTCGCCATTGCTTATGGCACTTATTGTTTGATCATCTACAGAAATCTTCTCAAGCACTCGTAGTTCCACCACGGCACTGTTTCCGCCAGCAGCAATGGTGATGCCCATCTCCTGAATTTGGTAGCTATAGCCATCAGCAACCTTGAATGTTTTTTTCATGTTGGCCGCGTATTGCTCCTTGGACAGTTGCATCTCCTGACTTCCATCAGGCGTCATCATCGTCAGGTTGATTTCTACATCATCGCCTACACTGTCTAGTACCGAATCAACATCCCGCGCATTAATTGCTGTCTCAAGTTTGGTATAAAAGACCTCGATATCCTGCCTGGTTATTGTGTCTTTTTGGCCACAAGCAATAAATACTGATGTGAATAATATAATGATAAACAATGAAAAATATGATCTTTTAGCCATTAAACAGCTCCATTGATGAGATTAGGATAGTGTTTGTTTGTGGCAGGTGCCCAGTGGTTGTATAACCGGTACCTTCATAATTATAGTGCTTTTTGCTGTAA
>DJMK01000174.1:708-2766 GCA_002436485.1 Proteobacteria bacterium UBA6492 | reverse complement strand
CCAGTTTTTCAGTACGCCGTGGTAATGACCGAGATGCAGGGCACCGGTGGGACGCATGCCTGAGAGCACACGTTGCTGTTGATTGGGTAAAGTGGCCAAAATGACTCCTATTCTTCCAGAATCAGCGCATTATACCGAATCGCGCCCTGATTGAACTATTCATTAAGGAAAGGCGTCGGGTCACCGCAGCCAGTTCGGCGTATCGCCGGTACCTCTGCGGTCAGATCGACTACTGTCGTGGGTTCGATGCCGCAGTGTCCGCCATCGATAACGAGATCTACCTGATGCTCAAGTGCTTCGCGGATTTCATCGGCTTCTGTCATGGGCAAGGTTTGACCGGGTAGAATCAGCGTTGAACTCAAAATCGGTTCCTGCAGTTCATCCAGCAAGGCGTGCACAATTTTATTGTCCGGCACCCGAATACCTATGGTACGCCGTTTTTCATGCATCAACCGCCGCGGCACCTCGCGTGTCGCATTCAGTATGAAAGTATAAGCGCCTGGCGTATAGGCATTTAACAGGCGGTACTCTGCATTATCGACCCTGGCATAGATAGCAATCTCTGACAGGTCTTTACAGACCAGGGTAAAGTTGTGTTTTTCATTGACGCGGCGTATACGTCGAATTGTATCAAGCGCCTTCTTGTCTCCGATATGACAACCCAGTGCATAAGCCGAATCCGTAGGGTAAACAATTACCCCACCCTGGCGAATAATATCGACGGCCATACGTATCAAACGTAACTGGGGATTATCGGGATGGATCTGAAAAAACTGGCTCATAAATTAAAAAGCAGGTCAGAATTTACCATGCCGCGTGCGTCCAGATAGGACGACAAGCTTCTGGTAAGGCTGGTAGTGTCCGCGGGTCGGCATAGGCGTTTTCAGGGCCATGAAAATCCGAACCACGTGAGGCGTAAAAACCAAATTGATCTGCCAGCAGGCTAAATCGCGCAATATCATCCTTGCTATGACTACCCGAGACCACTTCAATACCCTCACCACCAAGTTCCCGAAAATTTGCTAATAATTGTTTCAGTCTTGTGGCTGATAATTTATAACGCGCCGGATGGGCAATGACGGCCATGCCACCAGCGTCCCGAATCCAGCCAAGCGCCTCTTCCAGTGATGCCCACTCGCCTGGCACATAACCAGGTTTGTTACGTACCAGGTATTTCTTGAAGACATGGCGAATATCTTTGGCATAGCCCTGCTCCACCAGGAATCGGGCAAAATGCGTGCGACTGATGATGGTACCGCCCGCATACTGTCTAGCGGCCTCGAGACTGCCCGTAATCCCAGCCTTTGTCAGTCGGCGGGCAATTTCCTCTGCACGCCATAGGCGAAACGCATGCAACTTTTTCAACCCCTCTTGCAAGCCGGCATGACTCACATCGATGTGCAAGCCGACGACGTGAATAGTTTGATGTGCCCAGCTCACCGAAACCTCGATGCCGGGCACGATTTTCACGCCGGTAGTCAAAGACGCCTGCATCGCCTCCTTCACGCCAGCGGTAGAATCATGGTCGGTGATTGCCAATACCTGCGTGCCACAATCCCGCGCGTGGTTAACCAGCTCAGTTGGCGTTAATGTGCCATCTGATGCTGTGGTATGTGCATGTAAATCATATATTTGTGGCATAAGGAAACTAGTTTATCTGAATCCTGTCTATCTNNCAACTTTTATTTTCAGATACGCTAACCAGGCTAGTATATGAAGTTCCTTTTTGATTTCTTTCCAGTCGTCCTTTTCTATATTGCTTACAACGTCGGGAAAAAACAACTTGGTGATGTTGAAGCCATGATCCTGGCAACAGGCGTGCTCATGGCTGCGACTGTCGTGCAGGTTGCCATTACCTGGTTTCGTCACCGCAAAATTGAAAAAATGCATATCATCGTACTGGTGCTGGCATTGGTGTTTGGTGGCGCCACGATTTATTTCCGTGAACCCGCTTACCTTATCTGGAAAGTGACGCTTGCCAACTGGCTGTTTGCCCTGGTGTTTCTGGCTAGCCACTATATTGGCCAGACACCGCTGGTCAAACGCATGATGCAAAAT
>DJMK01000174.1:0-668 GCA_002436485.1 Proteobacteria bacterium UBA6492 | reverse complement strand
AACAAGGCCGGCTTGTACTGGCTGGCCCTTTCCCCGCAATTGACAGTACCGACCCGGGTACAGCGGGATTTACCGGGTCACTGATCGTTGCCGAGTTTAACTCCCTGGATGAGGCAACCAGCTGGGCTAATGATGACCCGTACCTGGCTGCGGGCGTTTACGAGACGGTAACAGTAAAACCTTTCAAAAAGGTACTACCGTAAATCCACAATATTATAAGGTAACCAGGAACTATGGACATGAAGAAAAAAATCGTTACGAGCATTCTAACCTGTTTTATTCTCGCCTTTGCGCACGGCAGTTTTGCAAAAGATGTGGTCGCTACGGTGAATGGCAAGAAAATCACCAAGCAAGACCTTGATGCATACTTGCAATATCGTCAAAAAACCTCAAAGCAGAAAATTGATAAATCTGATGCCCTGGTGCACGAAATGGTTAATCGTGAACTGCTCTATGCAGAAGCCAAGAAGCAGAAACTGGAAAAGAACAAGGATTTAAACTACATCCTTGAACAACAGAAACGTGACATTTATATCCAGGCGCTGATTGCCAAATCGGATGTAGCTAAACCAGTCAGTGATGAAGAGATCAAGAAGGTCTACGATGAAAACATCAAGCCCAAGAAAATCCGTGAATTCAACGTCAAACACATCCTGGTCAAAACCGAG
>DJMK01000196.1 GCA_002436485.1 Proteobacteria bacterium UBA6492 | reverse complement strand
CAGTTTCTGGGAAGGGGTCGACGTACGAGGGGAGGCATTGTCGTGCGTTATTATTGACAAGTTACCGTTTGCAGCTCCGAATGACCCGGTTCTACAGGCAAGACTCGATGCGTTACGTAAGCAGGGACTAAACCCGTTTATGGAATACCAGTTGCCGACGGCTGTCATTATGCTAAAACAGGGAGCTGGCAGGTTGATTCGTGATCCAAAGGATCGCGGTGTGCTGGTAATTTGTGATCCACGTACCAGGACAAAATCATACGGCAAACTGTTTCTTAATAGCTTGCCGCCGATGCCGGTAACGACAGACATGACCGATGTAAGAACGTTTTTTACGCATAAAGCAAAAACAAAGGAAGCGGCAAGATGAAACTGCTGGCACTAGATACAGTAACCGAGTATTGCTCGGCAGCGTTGTCGATTGAAGGTGAGCTGCTGTCACGCGAAATACTTGCCAACCAGTCGCATACCGAAATGATTTTGCCCATGGTAGAAGAGCTGCTGGCTGAAGCGGAAATAAATCTTCAAAATCTCGATGCAATCGNNACCAAGCATGGACAAACACAAGCCATTGCCTGCATTGATGCACGACAGGGTGAGATATACTGGGGTTGTTTCTCGGAACACGCTGGCATTATGAAGCCAGATAGTGATGAACAGATCGGGCATCCCAAAACTCTATCAACGCACGGACAGGCTTGCTATGGAGCCGGCAGTGGCTTCGCAACATTCGAGAATGAACTTGTGAATAATCCACGGGTCGATCTATCAGGCCATGACAACTNNCGATGGTGTATGAAAAACGCGTTAAGGGCGAACTGGAAAAGACCTACAAAAACATTTTTACCGCGCTGGAAAACAATGGCTTTTATGTCGTGTTTGAGCCGAATATCGGTAAAAACCTGGCTTACCATAAAAATCGCTGGGGCAAAGACTATAACACCAATAATCTTGAGTCGATAAAAAGCATGGTTTTCTGTAATGCCTGGTATGCCAATCTCGTCAGTAACGCGGACCCACAAATGCTGGCGCTTTGTCCTTTACATATTACGCTTGTGCACAAGGAAGGAGTGACGCGTATTCTGTTTATACGACCAAGCCTGGTAGCTACCGGCAGTGGTGCCGAAAAAGTTGCGCTGGAGCTTGAGCAGGAAGTAATCCGGACAATTGAAGGTGGCTTACGATAATAACTCGGCCAGTATTTGCTCATAGATTAGAGTGAGCTTTTCAAGGTCGTTGACATTCACGCACTCATTGACCTTGTGAATGGTCGCGTTGACAGGGCCAAGCTCCAGTACCTGAGCACCGGTTGGCGCAATGAAGCGACCATCAGAGGTTCCACCACTGGTAGACAGTTCCGATGAGTATCCGCATACACTTTGTATCGCATGCATGGCTGCATCCACAAGTTCGCCTTTTGGTGTCAGAAAGGGTTGGCCTGACAACGTCCAGTCGATTCGGTATTTGAAGTCAAAGCTGTCGAGCACCACGGTTACTTTTTGCATTAATGCAGCGTCGGTTGTTTCCGTGGAAAAACGAAAATTGAAATCCACCACAATTTCACCGGGGATCACATTGGTTGCGCCTGTACCCGCATGTACATTGCTGATTTGAAAAGTGGTAGGCGGGAAAAATTCATTACCTTGATCCCATTCCATGGCGCAAAGCTGGGCTAGTGCCGGCATGGTGAGATGTATCGGATTTTGCGCCAGGTGTGGATAGGCAACATGGCCCTGTTGCCCATAAACTGTCAGCTTGCCACCAAGTGAACCACGGCGTCCGTTTTTAATGACATCGCCAACTTTTGCAGTACTGGAGGGTTCGCCCACCAGACACCAGTCAATTTTTTCATTGCGCTGTTGCAGCAACTCAACCACCTTCACGGTACCATCAACAGCAGGGCCTTCCTCGTCGCTAGTGATCAAAAATCCAATGCTGCCATTGATGGTGTTCCCGGATGCCAGGAAGCGTTCGGTCGCGGTGATCATGGCAGCAATGGAACTTTTCATATCTGCCGCGCCGCGGCCATAAAGCATTTCTTCACGCGTCGCGGGTTGAAAAGGGGGGCTGGACCATTCTGACAACGGGCCAGTCGGTACGACATCGGTATGCCCGGCAAAGACAAATAGCGGTGACTGCTGGCCGTAACGTGCCCAGAGATTATCAACTTCGTTGAAGCGCAGATGCTCAATGTCAAAACCCAGGGCACCTAATCGCTCAGCGAGCAATGCCTGGCAACCGGCATCTTGCGGGGTCACGGATTCACGAGCGATAAGATCTTTAGCGAGTTGTATTGTTTCAGAATCGGACATTAGCCAAAATGCTGTTTGTATGCTGATGGATTAAAACCGACCAATACCTGTTTGTTTGATACTAGCACAGGACGTTTGATCAAAGTGGGATTGGCAAGCATTAATTTGCTCGCACTTGCCTGTGTCAGGCTGTCTTTTTCGTTATCAGCAAGCGCACGCCACGAGGTACTTCGTTTGTTAAGTAACTGTGTCCAGTCCAGCGAGTTGAACCAGTTTTCGAGCTGTTTCCGCGTTAAACCGTCCTTGCGAAAATCATGAAATTCATACGTGATATCATGTTGCGCAAGCCACTTGCGTGCCTTTTTAACAGTATCGCAATTAGGGATACCGTACAGGACAGGCTCACTCATTAAATATCACGTAGCAGTTCGTTAATTCCGACCTTGCTGCGGGTTTTCTCGTCGACCTGCTTTACAATGACGGCACAGTAGAGGCTGTACTTGCCATCAGACGAGGGCAGGTTACCTGATACCACCACGGAACCAGCTGGAATCCGGCCATAGGTGATTTCGCCAGTGCTGCGATTATAAATCCGGGTGCTTTGTCCAATATATACACCCATTGAAATGACCGAGCCTTCTTCGACAATAACACCTTCAACCACCTCGGAACGGGCGCCAATGAAACAATTGTCTTCGATAATGGTTGGCGAAGCTTGCAATGGCTCCAGTACACCACCGATTCCAACACCACCCGATAAGTGAACATTTTTACCGATCTGGGCACAGGAGCCGACAGTTGCCCAGGTATCTACCATGGTGCCGCTGTCTACATAGGCACCAATATTGACATAGGATGGCATTAGCACAACGCTGGGTGCTATGTAGGCGCCACGACGTACTGTGGCTGGCGGAACAACACGTACACCGTCATTGCGAAAATCACGCGAGTTGTATTCGGCATACTTGGGCGCTACCTTGTCAAAATAATTGGTGAAACCGCCTTTCATCATGGCGTTATCCTGAATACGAAAAGACAACAGGACCGCTTTTTTTAACCATTGGTTGACCACCCAGTCCCCGGCTTTTTTCTCGGCAACACGCAGTTCACCCTTGTCGAGCAGGGCCATGGCTTCATCCACTGCTTCCTTGACCATGGTGTCAACGCGCATCGGGGTGATTTCTGCGCGGTTTTCAAATGCTTTTTCAATTACTGACTTTATATCGTCGCTCATTTTTTACTCCGGCCCTGTCTGAACACATGTTAATAAGTCGCGCATTTTAACGCGAATTGGGATTTTTTTTTAGCAATTTTCGAGGAAATGCCGTATTCGTTGTGCTGCTTCGATGCAGTTATCAAGTTCGGCAACCAGCGCCATACGAATGTAACCTTCGCCCGGGTTAATTCCGTGCGCCATGCGCGAAAGGTATTGCCCAGGTAAGACGGTGACATTTTGTTCGGCAAACAGTTGTTGCGCAAAGTGATCATCGGCCATGTCGAGCTTTGGCCATAAATAAAACCCTGCATCCGGCTGGTCAACGGACATTACGGGAGACAGAATTTCCAGCACTGCGGCAAACTTGTCGCGATACAGGCTCCTATTGGCCTGAACGTGTTTTTCATCAGACCAGGCCGCAATGCTTGCCCACTGGTAGGGAGGTGACATTGCACAACCCTGATAGGTTCGATAGCGCAAAAATGCCTGCAGTATTTTGGCATCACCCGCCACAAAACCTGAACGTAGCCCTGGCAGATTGGAACGTTTAGACAGGCTGTGAAACACAATGCAGTGCTTATAGTCATGATTACCTGCCTCATGGCATGCCTGCAACAAACCAACGGGGGGATTCGCTTCATCGAAGTAAAGTTCTGAGTAGCATTCATCAGAGGCAATTACAAAGTCGTATTTATCTGCTAGGTCTATCAGGTGCTTTAGCTGCTCTACGGGCATGACTCGGCCTGTCGGATTTCCCGGCGAGCAAACATATACAAGTTGTGCGCGCTGCCAGACCTTTGCTGGTATTGAATCGAAATCAGGTAAAAAGTCCGTTTTGTGAGTGGTATTCATAAACCAGGGTTCAGCACCAGCCAGCAGTGCGGCACCCTCGTATATTTGGTAAAAAGGGTTCGGCATTAGTACCAGCGGTCGTTGCTGTTTTTCAATTACAGCTTGCGCGATAGCAAACAGGGCTTCACGCGTCCCGCTGACAGGTAGAATATTTTTCTCTGCATCAATGTTTTGTTGGGCCAGGCCAAACCGATTGCAAAGCCAGTCTGCAATTGCCTGTCGTAATTCCAACATACCTTTAGTTAATGGGTAACTTGACAGATCGGCAAGATGTGCAGTGATCGCGTCAATGACAAACTGTGGTGCAGGATGCTTTGGTTCGCCAATACTAAGCGGTATATGCGCAAGGCTGGTCGGTGGAGATACCTTTTGTTTGAGGGCTGCCAGCCTTTCAAAAGGGTATGCTTGCAAGCGTTGTAAATCAGGGTTCATGCTAATAATATCGATGGTCTATTCTTGGTAAGTAATTTATTCACAACGCGAGCGATTATAATGCATGCTGCTCCACAACACACGCCAGTCCTGCCGGTGGTCAGCCTGTTGCTGGCTGCGACCATGTGGGGTGTTATCTGGATTCCATTGCGTTGGCTTGAGCAACAGGGGCTTCAAGGGCTGTCTCTCACGCTTTTGGTCTACCTGGGCACACTTATATATATAGTACCAATCCTTGTGCGGCGGTTTGCTGAGCTGGCTATTACTCCAGGGTTGTTATTCGGAATAATGCTGTGCAGTGGCTGGTGTAATACCGCTTTCATCCTGGCGATCCTGGAAGGTGAAGTTGTGCGGGTGATACTTTTGTTTTACCTATCTCCTGTGTGGGCAACTTTGCTGGCCAGGTTTGTTCTTAAAGAAGCGATATCCGGTCGCGCATATTTGGTGATCATGCTGGCAATAGCTGGCGCAATGATCATGTTATGGTCGCCTCAAATTGGTATTCCCTGGCCACAGTCCTATGCAGACTGGCTTGCAATCTCCTCTGGTTTTGCCTTTGCAATGACGAACATGTTCATTAACAAGGCGAACAAAACAAGCATCCAGGTAAAAATGATCATGTCATGGCTAGGTGTCATTATTGTGGCTGGTATATTTATGGTTTTCACGTCACCCAATGAAATTGTTTTTGCCGCAGCGCCAGTAATATTTGCCATGTTAACCGGGATTCTGCTGATAGGGCCCATGACAGTAGCTGTTGTCTATGGCGTCACTCACATGCCAATACACCGTTCAGCAGTCATACTGTTATTTGAGGTGGTAGCCAGCGTCGTGTCAACTTACTTATTAATCGAGGAACGATTGAGTGTCGCAGAGTGGATCGGTGGATGTATCGTGGTATGCTCGGCTTATCTTGCGACGCGACAACCGCAGTCAACATTAGCAATTGCAAACCAGGATAATGGATAACACTTTCAAACTTGAAGCAATATTGCATGCCAGTATCATTGTTGAAAATACTGAGCGCGCATTGCAGTTTTATCATGGAATATTAGGGATCCCGGTCAACTATCAACGGCCGGATCTCGGGTATCGCGGAGCCTGGTTACAAATTGGTATGCAGCAAATACACCTGCTTGAGCTCGACAATCCGGATCCTGTTGTTGGGCGGCCATCACATGGCGGTCGGGATCGGCATATTGCGATGGCTGTTGATAATATCACCGCATTGCAAAATAAGTTGGATAAGGCTGGAGTTAAATATACCGTGAGCAAATCGGGGCGCCGAGCCTTGTTTGTGCGTGACCCGGACGGCAATGCCTGTGAATTTATTCAAAGCACCTGATGACTACAGGTTGTTTATAATAATATTTCTTATTTCATCCTGAGTGTTAGCATCGGTAATTTGTCTACCTTTATAGTCAGTAATATAAAAGATATCTTCTGCGCGTTCACCAAATGTTGCAATTTTTGCATTTTGCAGCAGTACACCGGCATCGAGCATCGCACGGGCAATGCGTGACAGCAAGCCGGGTCGATCATAAGTTAAAACCTGCATCGCAGTACGATCGCTTTTGTCGTCCTGCCAGAATTGCACATTACTTTTAAAAGTGAATGCTTTAGCCTGGCGTGGCAGGTGCTGCGCAGGTTGTGATAGCTCTATGTCCGGATTGGTGATTCTGCTTTTGATTCTAGCGATTATGTCCTGCAAACGTTGTTTGTCGGTCACCGGCTCGTTTGATTCATCCAGGATGATAAAGGAATCGAGGATATAGTTATCTTTGGTTGTCATGATTCGCGCATCCACAATAGTTAGCCCCAGGTGCTCAAGTGCTCCGGTGACATGAGCAAAAATACGATCATGCGAATGCGTATAAATGAAAAGAACACTACCGCCGCGTTGGCTGGTGTGTCGTATCAGAATGAGTGGTAAATTATTTTCATTGACTATTAATATCTCTCTTGTATGCCAGCAAACTTCTTCAGGCAGGTAGCGTAAGAAATAATCATCGTCGAAGCGTTGCCATAGCTGCATAACCGGCGTGCTGTCGATGTTTTCCTTGGCGAGCAGTGCCAGCGCGGATTTCTTTGTTGCGGAAATATTTTCAGCTTCAAGGAGGGGGTTCTCTAATCCGCGTCGTAATGCTTGCTTGGTGGCAAAATACAGTTCTTTTAATAACGCATCTTTCCAGCTGTTCCATACATCGGGACTGGTCGCGCGAATATCTGCTACGGTCAACAGGTAAATATAGTTTAGTCGATTGATATTTCCGACCAGGTTTGCGAATTCATGCGCTACGTTCGGGTCGCTGATGTCCTTGCGCTGTGCAGTTGTCGACATGATTAAATGATTCTGCACCAGCCAGCTGACAAGACTGGTGTCATAGTCACTCAGGTCGTGTTTTTTGCAAAATTCGATGGCGTCAGTCGCACCCAGGCTGGAGTGATCGCCGCCACGACCTTTTGCAATATCGTGAAACAGGCCAGCCAATATCAACAGTTCCTGCTTGGGTATTTGCTGAATAATACTACTGCAGGTTGGAAATTCCTCATAAAACTCCGGGACAGTGAAGCGCCTGATATTACGAATCACCATCAGGGTGTGTTCGTCGACTGTGTAAACATGAAACAGGTCATGTTGCATCTGGCCAACAATCTTTTTGAACGCGGGCAGGTAAGCGGCCAGTACCCCATATCGATTCATGCGTCGTAGCTCATGCGTCACACCATGTGGCTGACGAAGGATTTCCATAAATAGCGACCGAGATTTAATGTCATCACGAAATTTCGTATCGATGAGGTGACGATGACTACGTATCAATCGTATCGTATTGGCTGCAACACCTTTGAGTTGTCTGTGTTGCGCCATCAACAAAAAGACTTCCAGTAACGCAAAGGGATAATTTGTGAAAACATCCTCACTGGTCACTTCTAGATAGTTCTTGCGCGCCTGGAAGCGCTTGTTAATATCTGTGGGTTTTGCGGATTTTCGTTTACTGAGTATTTCTTCGTCGAACAACTGCAGCAACATCTCATTCAATCTGCTCAATTCCATGATTGTCTTGTAATACTGTTTCATGAACTTTTCGACGCCCAGGCTTTTTGCGTCATCCTGATAACCAAACTGCCGGGCTAGTGTGCGTTGATGATCAAACAGTAATCTATCTTCACGTCGACCTGCAGCAAGATGCA
This sequence comes from Proteobacteria bacterium UBA6492, assembly GCA_002436485.1. Lineage (GTDB taxonomy): Bacteria > Pseudomonadota > Gammaproteobacteria > UBA6429 > Thiohalophilaceae > UBA6492. The sequence continues at coordinate 2,805 of DJMK01000196.1, read as the reverse complement.
GTCCATAACGGATTTGCCACAGGAAGGCCTGGCCTTCATGTAGCGATTTGTATTCTTCTTCAGTCAGGAAGTTATGTTCTACCAGATCATGCAACGATTCGGCATTGAAGTGTCGCTTAGCGACCCAGCCAATCATTTGTATGTCACGCAGGCCTCCAGGGCCTTCCTTTATATTAGGTTCAAGATTGTAGGCTGTGTCATTAAAGCGTGCATGGCGAGCCAGTTGCTCATTAAGCTTTTCGATGAAAAACTTCTCACTGTTCCAGATTTTATCCGGGCCGCATTTTTGCCGTTGAATTTCATATAGATTCTCGGGGCCGATAAGGTGGCGGGCTTCCTGCATATTGGTTGCGACTGTAATATCGTTTTTTGCTTCACGCACGCATTCCTTGAGCGTTCGTACGCTATGCCCAACTTCAAGCCCAATATCCCAGAGAAAGGTGGTAAACGCGACGATTTCATCCTGGTAGGGCTTGACCGATTTGCGTAACAGGATCATCAGATCAATATCGGAGTAGGGGTGCAATTCGCCACGGCCATAACCGCCAACTGCTAACAGGCAAATGTTCTTGTCAGTGGCATCGAAGAATAGCTGCCATGCCTGTTGTAAAATCTGGTCGATAAATCGTGCCTGGGTATAAACAAGTTCGGTTGCACTGCGGCCGGCATGGAAACGTTCTTCAAGTTCGCCCAGCGATGCTTTGATCTGTTTTCTGAATACAGGGATTGGCGCGGCTTTGTTTGCAGCTAATGTCTGCTTGAACTCTGCCGGGTTGTAAAGTTGCTCATCGACCAGAGCATCCATTCAGTAGCTTTCCTCGGTGCGTTGTGTCAGGACTTCAAAGCCGTTCGCGGTAACGAGGATGGTGTGCTCCCATTGCGCAGATAGCGCGCGGTCTTTGGTGACGACCGTCCATCCNNCCGTAGTGTAGTACCTGCGGTTCCTCATGAAATTCCTTGCCAATTCCATGACCACAATATTCACGCACTACCGAGTAGTTGTTTGACTCGGCGTGTTTTTGAATGGCATGGCCAATATCGCCAAGATGAACACCCGGCTTGACCATGCAAATCCCCAGGTCCAGGCATTCCTTGGTGACCCGCACCAGCCGTTGTGCCAGCACAGAGGATTCGCCTACGAAAAACATTTTACTGGTGTCCCCATGGTAACCGTCCTTGATAACAGTCACGTCCACATTGATGACGTCTCCGTTTTTGAGACGCTTCTCGCTGGGAATTCCATGACATACGACATGATTGACCGAGGTGCAGACAGATTTGGGGAATCCGTGATAGTTGAGTGGTGCCGGGATGGCATCCTGTTCATTGACGATATAATCATGGCAAATGCGGTCGATTTCGGCAGTGGTAATGCCGGCCTGGATATGGGGCTCGATCATTTCCAGCACCTCAGCGGCCAGCCGGCCAGCGACACGCATCTTCTCAATCTCTTCAGCTGTTTTGATACTAATACTCACGTTTCAGGTCCCAATGGTGGAATACAGAGCCTTGAATTGACCTGAAATTCCTAAAGAATTGAGGGTCTTATTGTTTGTTTGTACGGGTTTATGGTATAAAGCGCGCGCTGATATAGCAATCACGTCCTGCCAGAATGAATAACATTATTTCGGCAGGGGAATTAAATTCGCACATATATCGTCACATCGTCCTGGGTGCCGCAAGGTTGGGCGATGGGGTATATGGAGGCTCAACCCAGGAGAAAATAGAAATGACTGACGTATCCATGCGCCAGATGCTTGAGGCTGGCGTTCATTTTGGTCACCAGACTCGCTACTGGAACCCGAAAATGGCCCCCTTCATCTTTGGGGACCGCAACAAAATCCACATCATCAACCTTGAAAAATCCTTGCCGCTTTACCAGGAGGCTGTGAATTTCATCAGCTCGCTGGCAGGCAACAAGGGCGTCATCCTGTTTGTCGGTACCAAGCGTGCTGCCCAGGACGTTGTTAAAGAAGAAGCCGTGCGTTGTGGCATGCCATATGTAAATCATCGTTGGCTTGGCGGTATGCTGACCAACTGGAAAACGGTCAAACAATCGATTCGTCGCCTCAAAGATCTGGAAAAGATGAGTGAAGACGGCACGTTTGGACGTTTGAGTAAGAAAGAGGCTTTAACACTAAGCCGTGAAATGGAAAAACTGGAGCGTAGCTTAGGTGGTATCAAGGACATGGCCGGATTGCCGGACGCGATCTTTGTCGTTGATGTAGGGCATGAAAAAATCTCAATCGCGGAAGCCAAGAAACTGGGTATTCCTGTTGTTGGTGTCGTTGATACCAACAATTCACCAGACAACGTCGACTATATTGTGCCTGGCAATGACGATGCAATACGTGCCATTCGCCTATATACGCAGGGTGTAGCGGACGCTGTGATCGCTGGTCGCCAAACAATAACCGTAGGTGCGTCCGGTGATGATTTCGTTGAGCTGGATGAAAGCGGTGAAGTCGCGGCAAAGCCTGCTTCAAAGAAAAAGGCCGCCAAGAAGAAGTCTGCAGCCAAGAAAACCACTGTTAAAAAGAAAGTCAGCAAGAAAGCGGCCGTTTCCAAGGCAAAGGAAGAATCGGAAGCCGCAGCAGGGTCTGATGACGCCAAGACGGACGCAGAATAAGCGGCTCGATCTACATTTAACAGGGTATTCAATAATCCAGACAAAAGGGGACGATGTTCCCCTTATTGAACATTATTTAAAGAGGTAGTAAAAATGGCAATAACAGCGGCACTCGTAAAAGAACTTCGTGAGCGCACTGGTGCTGGCATGATGGAATGCAAGAAAGCGCTGGTCGA
>DJMK01000200.1 GCA_002436485.1 Proteobacteria bacterium UBA6492 | reverse complement strand
GATTCGTTAAACCATTTAACGGTTCCTGTTGCCATATTAATTACCTCATTAAAAATTAAAAAAAATAAATGTGTTACACGTCTTACGAGGTTATTAACAGGAGAGAACATAAGAAAACTTCTGACAAGAACCAGGATAGAATGTAGCCTGCATAGTTTATCCCATTCTGATGGTAAAAAACTATACATAACTCGTTAGATATGGATACAAAATGACAAATTCAACCCATACCGCCGAATAAACCAGCCTCTCTGAATAAACCGTTCAAACACCAGCCTTGTGCGCGGGCACACTATTAGTGCATTTATCACTGATTGTCACGGAAAGCACATAATTAGAGCCTAGAATATGCCAGCAAAAACAAGTACTTACATAACCAAATTGCCAGAGGTGGGCTTGGCATGTTCTTTGAAAGATAAATAAGGCCTTTGGCTAAACGAGAACCGTAACGATTACAGGGAACACAATGTCAACGATCTCCGGTGTACCCCGACGCCCGGTCATCCTGGTTATTCTTGATGGCTTTGGTGTCAATCCGAGTAAGCAAAATAACGCCGTTTATGAAGCACCCACCCCTCACCTGGATGAATTTTTTTCCCGCTATCCCCACGCCCTGCTAAATGCGTCTGGTCATGCCGTTGGCCTGCCGGATGGTCAAATGGGTAATTCCGAGGTTGGACACATGGCACTGGGTGCCGGCGCCATCATTCGTCAGGACATGGTGCGCATTAACGATGCCATTGCGTCCGGTGAGTTTTTCAATAACGTCGCACTTAACAATGCCCTGGCTGCAGCCAAATTAAAACAACGCCCGCTACACTTGCTTGGCCTGGTCTCGGATGGTGGTGTACACAGCCATATCAACCATCTGTATGCCCTGATCGAGGCTTGCAAGCAAACAGGCGTAAAACCCTTACTCCATATGATCACCGATGGTCGTGATACCGCACCGCAGTCAGCCCTGCATGGCCTGCAGGAACTCGAGGCAAAATTGAATGATGCCGGCGGTGCCATTGCCAGCATTATGGGACGCTACTACGCCATGGACCGGGATCATCGCTGGGAACGCACTGAACTGGCCTGGCGCGCGCTGGTGATGGGAAAAGGTCACTCGGCAGTGTCCGCAGAAACCGCCATTAAGGCCGCTTATCATGCCGGTGATACGGATGAATTTATTCGACCTATTTTGCTACCTACGTTCCAGGCAATACAACAGGACGATGCTGTCATTTTTTTCAACTTCAGAAAGGACAGGCCTCGCCAGCTTGTGGCGGCACTTGGTAAGCAGGATTTCATGGGTTTTGATCGCGGCACGACAACCATTCCACAGATCACCTGTATGATGCCATACAGTCGCGCCGATGGATTTCCCTATATGTTCAAACCGGAAAAGCCGCGGAACACACTGGGCGAAGTCATCAGTACCATGGGACTGGCGCAGTTTCATTGTGCCGAGACGGAAAAGTATGCCCACGTCACCTATTTCTTTAACGGCGGTCGTGCCGAACCCTACAGCGGCGAGACACAACTGTTGATACCCTCGCCCAAAGTAGCGACCTATGATTTAAAGCCGCAAATGAGTGCACATGAAATTGCTAACGCGGTGATCAAGGCGATGTCGCTGGGACGCTATGCCTTTATCGTGGTGAACTTTGCCAATGGCGATATGGTTGGCCATACCGCGAAACGTCATGCTGTTTTGTCAGCCGTCAAGACACTGGATGAAGAAGTCGGGCGGGTTTTGGACAGTGCCGAAAAGGCGGGCTACTCCGTCGTGTTGACCGCGGACCATGGAAACTGTGAAGAACTGGTGGATCCCCTGACGGGTGAACCGCATACGCAACACACTACCTACCCGGTCCCCTGCATGGTCATGGATGAAATGAACTGGAAATTATCCTGTGAGGGCGGCCTAACGAATATCGCCCCAACGGTTTTGCAACTGATGGGTATTCGGCAACCCGATAACATGCAGGCCAAATCCCTGCTACTAAAATCAATGCAACGCCCAAAGCAACCTGTCACTACAGAAGGTACTTTGTCGCTCGAGGGCGCCGCCTGATTATTCGTCAGTGGGTACCTGCACCGAATACGAAGCTTGCGCAGGTTGTGCAAGTTCAGCATGCTCCGAGGCACGTTGCGGTGCAACTGCACAGCCGTAAGGCTCAAAGTCATCATTCGAGTCCAGGCACATCTCTAAAAAGCCGGAATAATTGATCGCGTTGTTCATCACACCTGCCTCCATAGCCAGTCAACCAGTATTGGATAACTAACAACTTTTATGCCAGTTCCTGCCGCCGCGAAGCGAGCAGCTAATGTTTCATGGAATCAGCCAGTTACAGAATGATCCGCCATACCCCGCCTGGAGTCAGAAGCCAGTATGGGTGCCGTTTGATCCAATCCTGACCAAATTTGAAAGCAATTGGTCAAAATCAGTGCAACGTGCTGCACTCCCCAGGCCTCGACCGCACGGATAATTGCCAGAAGCCGTACCTTGCAGCAAAAATCGTGTTACAATGTTTTTTTGACCTAAGTGTCTGTTTTTATTGCCGAATGTAACACGTATTATCGGCATGTCATTGTGGTAGGCCTGTGCTGTGCTCTACCGCACTCAATAGCATCACCGTGTGATGCCCTGTAGAAAAAATCGGTGAATATTTATACCGGGAGTCAATCTTCCTGTGCCGCTTTTTGGCCAGATTTTTTGTTGAAAAAGGGGAAGTAAGTTTTATGTCCAGTGTTATGCCAATCCACCGGAAAAGTCATGTCGTTTCTGGCGAGAATGACGGTGCGCAACGTTTCCAGGTTTTTACCGAACGCCAGCTCAACAAGATAACCCGGCTCAATAGCATTCCCGAAGACATGCGCTTTGCCATTCAGGTCGTGGCCAAAGTGTTACCGTTTCGCGTGAACCAGTATGTGATAGACGAGTTAATCGACTGGCATAACATTCCGGACGACCCCATGTTTCAGCTGACTTTTCCGCAAGCCGGCATGCTGCATCCGAATGACTTTGAGCGCATGGCTGATGCAGTAAAATCTGGAGACAAAGCAACGATTCAACATGTCGCCGATGATATCCGCGCCGGTCTCAATCCCCATCCCGCCGGCCAGCAACTGATGAACATCCCCAAACTTGATGACGAAAGTCTCGATGGTATGCAGCACAAGTATCGGGAAACTTTGCTGTTTTTCCCTAGCCAGGGCCAGGTCTGCCATAGCTATTGCACCTTTTGCTTTCGCTGGGCGCAGTTCATCGGCGACAAGGAACTACGATTTTCTGCCAGGGAGGCCACGCAGTTACACAAATACCTACAACAGCATGAATCCATTTCAGATCTACTGATCACCGGTGGTGATCCCATGGTGATGAAAACCAAACACCTGGTGAACTACCTGGAACCACTGCTTCAACCAGAATTTGACCATGTCCAGACGATTCGTATCGGGACCAAATCGCTCACATTCTGGCCACAACGCTACGTCACGGATGAAGACGCCGATGAACTGCTGGCGTTACTGGAGAAACTGGTAAGAGCCGGTAAGCACGTGGCGCTGATGGCGCACTATAATCACTGGCGCGAGATGGATACGACAATGGCACATGCGGCCATCCGCCGCGTACGCGATACCGGTGCCATCATTCGCAGCCAGGCGCCCTTATTGAACCATATCAATAACGATGAAAGCGTCTGGGCGACCATGTGGCGTAACCAGGTCAAACTGGGCATCGTGCCCTATTACATGTTTATGGAACGGGATACCGGTGCCCGCCGTTATTTCGAAGTCCCGATTGAACGTGCCTGGCAGGTGTACCGAAACGCCATGCAACAGGTCTCTGGTCTGGCCCGCACCGCCCGAGGCCCTTCCATGAGTGCCGGCCCCGGCAAAGTGGAAATCCAGGGTATTTCAGAAATCCACGGTGAAAAAGTGTTCAATCTGCGCTTCATCCAGGCACGCAACCCGGACTGGGTACAGCATCCCTTCTATGCCAAATTCGATCCGAAAGCGGCCTGGCTGGACCAACTAAAACCGGCATTTGGCGCAAACAAATTTTTCTACGAAGATGAGTACCAGCAAATGCTGCAAGTGGCCCGCAATCAGTAACGCGGCTATACCATGTCGCATCGCACCGGCCGATCGCTGAAATTTAGCATGCACTAATATGCGTGCGGGTATCTGGCTAATTAATCCGTTTTATTCCTTATATATTATTGAATCTTTTTATTTGAGCATAAGAATTGAGTGGGGAATACCTGTACGACATGACGACAGCTCGCGGGGTTTACCCGGTGGCTTACTCTTCTAAAGGCTTTTATTTCAAGATGTTACGAGGGAAACTTCCCACTCGATTGAACTTGTACAGGTATGTGTTCCTGGGGATTTGCTGCACTTGCCAAAGCCGCCTGCCAACTGAAATGTCACGTAATTGTGCTTGGATCAACATGTGACTCGATATACACTGTCGCCCGCGTCGAGAACCAGTGGTCGATGGCACCAAACCCCGTTCAATTCAGCTATGCAGGACAGGGTTAGCCAGCTTAAAGCAAGTCAAATTTGGTAAACCGCTATAAGCCTTCATCCGCCGCTGCGGCCGCAAACACGAGCAAAGTGCCAGGAACGCTCTGAACACGCTTGCTAAACATTTCAATAATGACACTGATAAAAAAGAGGAAGAGTCCGACATGTTGACCACTAACCCCTTCTCTGAACTATCAGCATTGATATCTGCCGATATCATGCAGGGTTACATCATCTTGATGTTTATCCTGGTGGTGCTCGGTACAGTGCTGGATATGATGCACAAGAAAAGTGCCAAGTACTTTTTCGAAAACGCGGAAAAGCAAAAAAAGGCTGCCAAGCGGACAGTCGGCGGCGGCGAGAAAGTCGGCCTGCTGATCAAGACCGTAGCCAGTGAAGTAATTACTTCCTCCGAGTTCTGCTATACACCGCGCAGGATCTCTCACCTGCTGACCATGTATGGCTTCATCATCTTTGTGGTAGCTACCGCTATGATGATTTTCGGAGCAGATACTTCATCCGGCACCCTGCCCATGTTATGGCATATCGGTGCTCTGATGCTTGCCGTTGGCGGTTACTGGTTCTGGTTCTTCATTCGTGTTGATGTTTCTGCCGAAGGCCTTCGTTGGTACGAACTGCGCCGTGCAGACATCTTTATCGTATCACTGATCACCATGGCCACATTTGGCCTGGTCTGGTCCTATCTGCAGTCCAGCGGTGTAGCTGGTTGGGACATGGCGTTCTTCGCCCTGTTTATCATCTCCAGCACCACTCTGTTCAGCACCGTACTGTGGTCCAAGTTTGC
>DJMK01000002.1 GCA_002436485.1 Proteobacteria bacterium UBA6492 | reverse complement strand
GCCTATACACCGGATGGACAGGGCGGTCGTCGGCCTGACCGATCCGTGAATGTCTATGCGCAACGTTGTCGCGAGGCCTTCAAGGATGTACCAATCATAATTGGTGGTATCGAGGCATCATTACGACGTATCGCGCACTACGATTACTGGTCAGACAAGGTCAGGCGATCCGCGTTACTGGATAGTAAGGCGGACCTGCTTGTTTATGGCAATGCGGAACGACAGGTAATGGAACTGGCACACCGGCTTGCCAATGGCGAGCATATCGCGGACATACAGGATATTCGCGGCACGGCATTTGTTCGGCGCCAGGTACCTGATGGCTGGCTGGAAATCGATTCCAGTGACATCGATCAACCGGGAATCATACACCCGCATCCCGATCCCTATGCTGCTGAGGAAAAACCGTGTAGTACTCCACAGACAGGAGGAAACATCGTTCATTTTCAAAAGCGTGTTATCAAGCATGATCGCGAGCGCACGGTAATACGTCTGCCATCTTATGAAACCGTGAAGAACGCTCCGGTCATGTACGCACATGCTTCACGCGTATTTCACCTGGAGACCAATCCCGGTAATGCGCGTGCACTGGTACAACGTCATGGCAATCGCGAGGTCTGGATCAATCCGCCGCCGCTGCCGTTAACCAGCAAGGAACTGGACCGGGTATTTGAGTTGCCCTATACGCGGCGCCCGCATTCGGTTTACGGTGCCAGTAATATTCCCGCCTATGAAATGATTCGCTTCTCAGTGAATATCATGCGCGGCTGTTTTGGTGGCTGCACCTTTTGTTCAATCACCGAGCATGAAGGGCGTATCATACAGAGCCGTTCCGAAGACTCTATCATTCGCGAAATAGAAACAATACGTGACAGTGTGCCGGGTTTTACCGGTATCATTTCTGACCTGGGTGGACCAACTGCTAACATGTATCGACTTGCCTGCAAAAGCCCCGAAATTGAATCGGCCTGCCGGCGCCTGTCATGTGTGTACCCAGGGATTTGCAAAAACCTGAATACCAATCATCATCCGTTGATCAAACTTTACCGTCGCGCTCGCGAGCTGAAAGGCATCAAGAAAATATTAATAGCTTCAGGATTGCGCTATGACCTGGCAATTGAATCGCCGGAATACGTCAAGGAACTGGTCACTCACCATGTGGGTGGTTATCTGAAGATAGCGCCTGAACATACTGAAGATGGACCGCTATCCAAAATGATGAAACCCGGCATGGGCGCGTACGATCGCTTCAAGCAGTTGTTTGACAAGTACTCGCAACAGGCAGGCAAGGAGCAGTACCTCATACCGTACTTTATTGCGGCTCATCCCGGTACAACCGATGAAGACATGATGCACCTGGCATTGTGGCTCAAGCGAAACGGTTTTCGTGCAGACCAGGTACAGACATTTCTACCGTCGCCTATGGCAATTGCCAGTGCCATGTACCACTCGGGTAAGAATCCGTTACACCGTGTACGTCGCGACAGTGAACAGATATTCAGTGCCAAGGGTATGCGTCAGCGCCGGCTGCATAAGGCATTTTTACGTTACCACGATCCAGAAAACTGGCCGCTGTTACGCAAGGCGCTCAAGGAGATGGGCCGCGCTGACCTGATTGGCAATGGTAAACGCCATCTTGTGCCGGCCTGGCAACCCAAAAGTAGTCGAACTAACAAGCTGGCATCCCAACAAAACAAGCAACCTTTTATGACGCAGCGTACCGGGCCAGTTCGCCAGTCACCGAGTCGCTCAAGCAAAAAGACCTCGACATCCAAGCGTCAGGCAACAAAACGGAGAAGTTCTTCACGCTCACGCTCTTGAAGCCATGCTAGAGTGCACCTATTAAACGCCCATTGAATCCTGTTTATCGGAAACAGGCGTAGCGAATCGTAAAAAAGGTGTAACAATTGTGAGTAGTCTAGAGAAGGATCTTGAAGAGCTGGTGCTCAAGGAAAGCATTGTCAGTGCAGCTGGTATCAACGCGGATAACCTGTTGATTGGTATACGCGGCGATCCGTCCATGCGTGAGACCACGGTTGAACGTCAGCGTTATAGCAGCAGTGTTGATGAACATATTAACGAATTGTTGCCGCACTTTGAGGAACTGTTGCTGAACCGCAGTACCTACCAGTTATTCGTGGGTTTCAATAACGGGGAAATTCGTACCAGCTCGGTGTTTGATCCCCTTACACAGGAAATCCATACCGCGGAAAAGATCATGGATGAGGCCTACCTGTCGCGCCAGTTTCCTGAAATCTCCTTCGAAGACAAGATTCAGCTCACCCGGGATATCTATGCAGGATTACGTGCTTCGCCAATATACCAGCGAATGCCCGGTTACTGGCATAACATCATGAAAAGACGTCGACAGAACTGGGAACCCATGGAACAGCATGAAATCGTGTCGATTATTAGCACATTAAAGACGCTACGAGAAATGCCTACCTACTACATGCGTAATATCACAATCAATATTCTGCAATCCCTGGTGCGAATCCAGTTCAACTGTGACGGAACCCAGATTCTGGATGCCGAAAACTATACGCGCTTTCTCGAAGAAAACCTGCCGTCCTGAATCTTGGTATCGGTACTGCCACTTGCGAGAGAAGTGATCAGGGATGAGTGCGTAACAACAGTTATTCGTCGTAGTTTTAAACTATGTAAGCATATACTAAAAAAGTTACATAGCGTTAAAAAGTTGATTTGCGCATAGGTTTTCTTAATCGGCAGGAGTATACTGTTCAGCAACTGTGTATTTTTTTTCATGCTAAGGGGGCATGGTGTATACAGGAGTTTTATAGTTTTGAGAAATATCGAGGTACTTAATCATGGCCACAGGCACAGTGAAATGGTTCAATAACTCCAAGGGTTTTGGTTTTATTGCACCGCAAGACGGAGGAGATGATGTATTCGTACACTTTAGCGCAATAAAAAGTGATGGATACCGGACTTTAAGTGAGGGACAAAGTGTTTCTTACGAAGTAGAACAAGGCCCCAAGGGTCTGCAGGCAACCGACGTGGAGCCTGGATAAATAACGTGCTCCTGACTCATTTGAACCCCGCCGCGGCGGGGTTTTTTATTGCCTGAAAACAGTCCTAATGGTGAAAGCCAGTCAGCAAGCATTCCATAAACTATTGAAATAACTCGTAACTTATTGATTTAATTGAATCTCTGGCAGATAGCCAGCCATACATCAGGTCAGGAATTCCAGAAGTCTTGTCAACCCTTTTGCCCCTTCCGCGTTAAACCTAGTACACAACCACAAATCTGGTTTAACAAGAGGAGAGAGTAAAATGCAGAACAAGACCAAATTGCTTATAGGGGTGCTGGCGATGCTGGCAGCAGGACCGATCATGGCGGACGATCGCGGTGATCGAATCGATGAGCGCCTGGATCGTCGGGGTGACCGAATAGATGAGCGTCTCGATAATCGCGGTGAACGTATCAATGATCGTCTCGACTACCGCGGTGATCGAATTGAAGACAGGTTTGATCGGCGTGCTGAATGGGCCAGGCAGCATGGCAAGGATGGGCTGGCTAAACGCCTGGAGCATAAGGGTAACCGGATCGATAATCGACTCGATCGTCGCGGTGACCGTATCGAAAACCGGCTGGACCGTCGTGGTGATCGCATAAATAACCGGTTGGACCGCCGTGGTGATCGTATTGATCGCCGTTTCGATCGTCGAAAGGTGCGTGTTAACTGATATATTTATTACAAACCTGGCAATGATCGTTGTTTGAGAGGTAATTTTGACAGCCAATGTTGAGGATACAGCGCAAGCCCTGGATCATTTTCTGGCTGCAATCGAAAAACGTGCCTATCGAATGGCGTTCATTGCCACGGGGAACAGCGAAGAAGCACTGGACGTCGTTCAGGATGCCATGCTCAAACTGGTACACAAATATGCAAAACGATCTGCCGAAGAATGGCCGCTATTGTTTCACCGCATTTTGCAAAATACCCTGAACGACTGGTACAGAAAACAGAAAGTTCGACATGGGTTGATGCGCTGGTTCGGGTATGTGGATAAGGATGCCGAAGAAGAAGAAACAGTGGAACAGTTACCACAAACCGGCAGTTACCATCCGGATGAACGGCTCGGTCAAGAACGTGCCATGCTAACTCTTGAGAAAGCATTGTCCGATTTGCCGATGCGCCAGCAGCAAGCATTTTTGTTGCGACAATGGGAGGGGTTAGATGTTGCCAATACGGCACGTGCCATGGGTATCAGTGAAGGCAGCGTCAAGACGCATTATTCACGCGCGATACACAGTTTACGTAACCAACTCGAGGACCACTGGTCATGACCGATTCAGACAATAAATTGCAGAGATTCCTGGACAGGACAAGTGGGGAACTTGATAAATCAGTAGAACGGCTGGACGTAGACACACAACGTGCATTACGGCAAGCGCGCAGCAATGCAATTGATAGCTTGCACCGGCGACGCCAGTTCTGGCAACCTGCCGGTGCAATCGCACTGGCCTCGGTGGTTGCTGCTGTGGTTATCATTTTACAATTTAACGGGCAGGATATTGCAGGTTCGCCCCAGGCAATCGAAGATATACAACTACTTGGCGCAAGTGAAGAACTGGAGTTCTATGAGGATCTGGAGTTTTATCAATGGTTGGATTTGCAAGGGCGCACAGTCGAGGGTTAGTACGTTTATGTGTTTCATGGCTATCACATTCAGCGCAGTTAATACAGCCGTTGCCGAGCAGGACGTCGCACCTGATCCGGAATTGCTGGAATTCCTGGCAGACAGTGTACTACTGGAGAACGAAGTTATTGACCCTGTTAGTTACAGCGAGATAGACAAAATGACTGGCGAGGAACGCAAGCAACAGATCAAGCAGGATGGTGAGCATGAATAGACTGTTTTATGGATTCATATTTATGCTGATGCTTACCATCAATGTGTGGGCAGAGGAACCGGTCGCCTGGTCAGCGCTCAGCGCGGAGGAACAAAAAGTACTTGCGCCACTGAAGGATCGCTGGGACTCACTCAGCGTGGACCGCCAACATCGTTTGCAACAAGGTGCACAACGCTGGCAGGACATGACTCCTGAACAACGCAAGCGGGCCAAACAACGTTTCCGCAAGTGGCGTGAAATGACACCAGAACAACGTGACAAAATGCGCGAACGTTTCAAGCGTTTTCGGGAACTGCCGCCTGAGCAACAGAAAAATTTGCGTCAAATTTTCAGGTGGTATCAGGACCAGCCACCTGAGCGTAGAAAGGAAATTCGTAAAAAATGGCAAAACATGACACCTGAACAACGCAAGAATATGAAACTATTCATGCGGGAGTTCAGCCACGAGGAACGCAAGTTACTGCGGGAGAAATGGCAAGGTACTTCGGAAGAGCAAAAAGCTAAAATACGTGAGCGCTGGCGCAATGCCAGCCCGGCAGAACGCAGGCAGTATCTGCAACAATTAAAGCGCCGGCCGGCACGCTAGGTGGCATCAGTTAGAAATTTAAAAGGTGATTAATTTCACCATTTTTAGTTTACATTTCCTTTCTTTTAATTTGGTATTTAACAAAAGTTAAATGATTCGTTGATCAAATCAGTGGCAAAAACGGTTATATTTCAAAAAAATACATAAGGGAAACAGTTTCCCATATAAATTTGCCAACTGGATCTAACGGATAATAATAATATGAAAGACAAGGCAGCGCTTTACAACGAGGCACTGGACGCCATTCGTGCACAAATCAACCGTATTACCTATTCAAATCACCTGTCACATACCGAGCGGTTAAATATGTTGGATAACCTGGAAATAGATATCAATCGAAAACTTGGCTGGGCAAAAACAACATTTTCATATAACGAGAAAAACAGAGACCATGATGATGTTGTCGCCTAAGTAGTTTGCTTCACTTCGCACCTGGCATACCGTTAAAGATTTTTCTTTCGTCACCTGCGCTTTATGCGCTGTATATTTGTTACCCAGATCTTGCGTCGATATGTGTAAGCTGGCTGACAATTTTTTATTTATTCCGCCATTTTGAGCACGATTCTTGTGGATATTCCATGGTATTTTATAGCAGTATAGAGAAGCACGTATTTCGCAAAATAAATAAAAATATTAACAGGGGTGGATTATGAATACTGAACTGTTATTCGCGCTGGGTTGCGCGGTCATTGCAATTCTTTATGGTGTAATAGCCATCTTTTCCATTCTGCGGTTGCCCGAGGGAAATGACGATATGCGACGCATTTCCGGCGCGATTCAGCAAGGGGCATCTGCGTATCTCAAACGGCAATATACAACCATTGCGATTGTAGGCGTGGTGCTGTTTGCACTCATTCTTATTTTTCTGGATATGTCCACTGCCATTGGTTTTCTGATCGGTGCCATATTATCAGGTCTTGCCGGTTTTATCGGTATGCATGTCTCGGTACGTACCAACGCCAGAACAGCACAGGCCGCGACGAATGGCCTCGATCCCGCTTTGCATGTTGCGTTTCGTGGTGGCGCCATCACTGGCATGCTGGTTGTGGGTCTTGGACTGCTGGGTGTTGCAGGTTACTACACTTACCTCTCTGTATCGTCAGAGACACTCAACCTGACACCGTTACTTGGATTGGCCTTTGGCGGGTCGTTAATTTCTATTTTCGCCCGTCTGGGTGGTGGCATCTTTACCAAGGGAGCAGATGTGGGCGCGGACCTGGTTGGTAAAGTGGAAGCCGGTATTCCGGAAGATGATCCAAGAAATCCTGCAGTGATAGCCGACAATGTCGGTGACAATGTTGGTGATTGTGCCGGTATGGCAGCCGACCTGTTTGAAACCTACGCAGTAACCATTATCGCCACCATGATGCTGGGCAGTTTTGCAATCAGCGAGGCACAGACAAGCGCTGTACTTTATCCCCTGGTGCTGGGCGGTGTATCAATTCTTGCTGCCATCATCGGTACTTTCTTCGTGCGCGTGTTTGAAGGCGGCAAGGTGATGAATGCGCTTTACCGGGGATTAATTGCGTCAGGCTTAATTGCAGGCGTTGCTTTCTATCCCGTAACAAACATTATCATGGCAGAAAATGGCAGCTTCTCGGTTGTCGATCTGTATAGTGCGGCGCTGGTTGGGCTGGTAGTAACAGCACTACTGGTCGTCATCACTGACTTTTATACGGCGACCGGTTTTGCTCCAGTGCAACGCCTGGCGAAAGCATCGACGACTGGCCATGGTACCAATATTATTGCAGGGCTTGCCTTGTCCATGCGTTCAACCGCGGCGCCGGTTATCGTGGTTTGCCTGGGTATCCTTGTTTCCTACCAATTTGCCGGCCTGTATGGAATTGCGATTGCGGCAACCTCTATGCTTTCCATGACCGGTATCATTGTCGCACTCGATGCATACGGACCGATAACAGACAACGCTGGTGGTATCGCCGAGATGACAAACCTGGATCCATCGGTGCGTCAGACAACTGATGAGCTTGATGCAGTCGGCAATACAACGAAAGCGGTTACCAAGGGTTATGCGATTGGTTCTGCCGGTCTGGCTGCATTGGTGCTGTTCTCTGATTACACGCGGGAGCTGGAGGTTCATTCCGGCGCGGCACTTAGTTTCGATTTATCGAACCATATGGTCATCATCGGATTGTTTATCGGTGGGCTGGTTCCGTATCTGTTTGGTGCGCTTGCCATGGAAGCAGTCGGTCGTGCTGCCGGTGCGGTTGTTATCGAGGTACGACGCCAGTTCAAGGAAATACCCGGTATCATGGAGGGAACGCATCAGCCCGACTATTCACGTGCGGTTGATATGCTGACCAAGTCTGCGATCAAGGAAATGATCATGCCTTCACTTTTACCGGTGCTGGTACCCATCCTGGTTGGCTGGTTGCTAGGGCCGCAGGCGCTGGGTGGCGTATTAATGGGATCGATCGTTACCGGGTTGTTTGTAGCCATTTCTATGACAACTGGTGGCGGTGCCTGGGATAATGCCAAGAAATTTATTGAAGATGATAACTATGGCGGTAAGGGTTCAGAAGCACACAAGGCCGCGGTAACGGGCGATACTGTGGGTGACCCGTATAAGGATACCGCGGGACCTGCCATCAATCCGTTGATTAAAATTATCAATATTGTTGCCCTGTTGATTATTCCTATCCTTTAGGTGGAACGTCAGGCTGGTAGCGATGCAGTCCCAGACTGCTCGCTGCCAGTAACCCGACTACCACTGCAAACCACAGGGTGCTCAGACGACTGATTAATGGCGCAGTGATGGCGATGGATTGATCGGTACCACTCGCGATCAGTAACAATCCCATAACCAGTTCGGTGCTACCGATACCACCGGGTATAAAGGACGCAGCACCGGCCAGCAGGCTCACAGCATAAATAGCCAGCGCGATAGTCAGGCCGATGTCATGTCCCAAAGTCTGTACGATAAAGAAAAAAGCAAATCCCTGAATACTCCAGGCCAACATTCCTATCAACAATCCGTTATATAGAGGTGCTGGTGACAAAAAAATGTGTGCATTACTTAACAGGTGAATAAGGTGCCCGGTAAATTTTACGGCACCTGTATTCGCCATGCCCTGGCGCCAGCTGACCAGTTTATCGAGCAGGTGTTTGCTACGCAGAAAGGGCAAGACTACGAGCAGCGCCATGATGAATAGCAGGATAAACAGCGTATAATCCGGGAAATGTAAAAGCCCAAGCAGTGCAATGATGGCAACGATAACCAGATCGAGCAGACGCTCACTAAAGAAACATGCCAGGCTGGTATGGTAGGGCACACCATGTGGGCGCAGCAGAACGGAACGTATGATTTCGCCAAGTTTGCCGGGGGTTGTCGTCAAGGCAAAAGCCGACAGGTAGTAACGAAAATGTAAATTGTGCGAGACTGACCAGCCGGCACGTTTCAGATAATACTGCCAACGCAGATAGCGAAGGCTATAATTAATGAACGAAGCACCGAATAACAAAAGCCAGCCAGTAGTACCTATTGTCTGGAATGCGTTGATGGCCTGTTGGTAACCGGTAAGCAGAACGACCAGAAGATACAAGGTAGCCGCCAGTATCAGCGAAATGATAACTAGTCTGCGGTGTCGACTGCTGATCAGCAACTTTTGTTTTGGTGCTTCACCCATGGGTACATATACATCAAGTGAGAAAACAGGTTATTTTAAACAGATTATACTGGTACAGGTATGACAAACTTGCGTAGCTATATTCGCCATCCTTCTGATATTCCAATTCAGATTGATGGTATAGATGCCAGCCAGAGCAACCTGCAGCAACACCTGGCGAACGTGAGCCAGGGTGGGCTGGCGTTTGAATCAGCAAGCAGGGTGGAAGCCGGCAGTGTTATCAGGTTGCGAATTACTTTAGTACAACCGGAGTTTGTCATACAAGGTATCGTCACGCATTGCAGTTCAGAAGAAGATCACTTTATTATTGGCATCGAATTTGTGCGCCCGGATGATGGCTATGTTGCCAGGATGGTTGAGCAAATCTGTCATATAGAACATTACCGAAAGGAAGTAGCACAGCAGGAAGGACGCTACTTGACAGGTGAGCAGGCAGCAAGCGAATGGATTGCTAAATATGCAGCCAGTTTTCCGCAGTGGACAAATAGATAAAAACAGGGCTGATTTTTCCTGTCACTCCATGTAAGCTAGCACGCATTATACCGAGACTAAACAAACAGGAATTTAGACATGGCAGAAACCGTCGATGAGATCACCATGAATTATTTTGAAAATGGACAACAATTGGTGAAGGAGCTGGACAAAATTGTCCTTACCAAAGGAGCCTGGTCCACGGTGATGTTTAAATACCAGGATTGGGATCGCAAGGCAGAAGATTTTGGTCCTATTAAATACTCCATTCGCCGTTACCAAAAACGTGAGGGCAGTTACCGCCCTAAATCAAAGTTCAATATCAGCAGTGCAGATCAGGCACAGAAGGTCATTGACGGCTTGACTCAATGGGTAAAAGAAGACAAATAGCAGGCCTGGCAGATTAATTTCCAGGTTCTACTATTTCGGTAAAAATGGTATCGGGAATGGCGCCGTGTTCGAGCAAGGCGCTTTTTGCTGCATTTATCTGCTGTTCCGGGCCAGCAATATAAAAATGGTAGTCCGGCAGGTTTTTGTGATTACTATTAACAGCACTGATCACATTCTTGTCTCCGATCACGGGTGTGTAATCAAACCTGTCAAATGCATCATGCCAGGATCGACACTGGTTATGCATATACAGGCCGTTTTCGCCGGCAACCGACCAGTAAAGGTGGATATGTTCGGTTACATCCAGTGTCATGGCATGTTCCAGCAGGCTTTTGATTGGTGTGAAGCCACCACCAAAGGCGATGAAAATGATGGGGTTTGGTTCATCCTCGTGCAGTACAAAATGCCCGCGCGGACCTTCTATATTAATCAGCTCATTTGTCTTTATCTCACTGAAAATATAATCAGTAAAATCATTCGCAGCACTCCTGTCGATATGGAATTGCAGGTTCATATCGTCACAGGGGCAACTAGCAATATGTAATGTAGTAGAAGCCACATCCGGAATTTCCAGTTTCACAGCCTGGCCAGCGAGAAAACGCAGGCGTTGGGTTCTGGGAGTTTTCAGGTTGAGAATGCGCACATTTTCGTTTACATCACTGGCTTTGCGTACCCAGGCGGATAATTGTTGTACGGGTATCTCGTTTTCGTTGCCAGCTTCTTCCGCTTCTATTGCAATATCGGTCACCGCGGTATTGGAGCAGGTCAGGAAATATCCCTGTAATTTTTCCTTCTCGCTCAGTACATAATCGTGGCTGCGTATCTTTTTGATCTCACCGGAAATCAGTTTTGCCTTGCATTTACCACAATTTCCGTTGCTACATCCGTAATTCAGCGCAAGTCCAGCACTGAGGCCAGATTCCAGGATACTGTCTGAACCTTCGACAAAGAATTCATGCCCACTGGGAACCAGGTGTACCTGTGCAGCTACGATTCGCAAAATGGTATCTGCTGCAACCAGTGGATACTGGACAAACTTTTTGTCCGCGATACTATCGATTTCTTCGAGTAGCCAGGCCTGTAATTCATGTATGGTTTTTGATGTTTGCGGGATTTCACTGGCTAGTTTGTTGAGGCGTGATTTTAGTTTATCAAAAATATTGTGAAAAATACTGATTTCTAGCTTGGCTTCTACCAGTTCGTCGCTGAGTATATTGACACGTGCCGCTAATGTTTCCATATCAGGCGGTATGGTGGTGGTTCTGTTACGTGCTCGTAGCGAGGCGTTTTCGATGATGCGATCAAGCCGTTCGAGAAGGCTGTTGTCTTCAAAAGATGCAGCAGGATATATTTGTGAAACCTCGCCAAGATCAACCATACCTTCAAAACTCCGTAGTTCGCCTTGGCGTATACGGCGTTGCAGGTTGCCGCGTGAGACTCCTGCGAGTTTGGCTGCTCTGGATACGGTTACTAGTCTTGCCACTGTTTACTCGAATGAAATAAATTCGCCATACCTATGGCGGCCTGCTGACAGGCGTTTGTACTGTCTTATCATAATGATCGTTTTAAGGATAGCAGGTTCATCGATGGTGGGAAGGTTAAGGGCGATGGTAATTCGCCTGCCATGCTCACANNATCCCATATCACATCGTTACCCAGGAATTTTCCCGCAAACCTGAAGTCACAATGCTGATCAGAAGATTTTTCTACTATTTCGTAACAGGGCTGGTTCAAAGCCAGTTTTCCCGGGGCGCATTTACATTTGAATATAAATGGTATCTTCCCGTATTTCCACAACGTAAGTATCGACAGGTTCAGTCGCCGGCTCTTCACGTGGTTGGCCTGTTTTCAGATCAAAGCGACTACCATGTAATGGGCACTCTACGCAGCCGTCTTTTAAAGCGCCATTGGAAAGAATGGCATCTTCATGACTACATAAATCCGCAATAGCATATATTTCACCGTTAACATTCGCAGCTAATATTGCTTTGTCATTCACGATAAACCTTTTCATCTGCCCGGGTTTTAAACTCTGGCAACTTGTAAGGGGATGCGCCTGTGTCATTTAATTCTTTCTTCCAAATCAGTTGGTTGCAAATGTACCTGCTCATAGTTATCAGGCTGGTTTGAATATAAGCAGTCTAACATATAGACTATGCGGTCGTAATAGCAGGTATTGTGATGGTTGGCAGTAAATTTGAAAATATGAGTCATGAAGACAGCGTTTCATTGACGCGCTCTATCATGTCTATCCTGGATAGCTGGGGACTCAGCGGTGAGGCCCTGATGGCAGTTCTGGATCTCCCTGAAGGTACACCTAAGCGGGCTTTGCGCAAATACCGTGACAGTACTCCCTTTCCAGATACCGAACAGGTATATACTCGACTCGAACATATAGTCGGAATCGCTGATGCGCTGCGTACTACGTACCCGCATAACCCACCAATGGGTATTTTGTGGCTACAACAGAAAAACAAGCAGTTCCAGGGGCGTATTCCGCTGCAAATTATTCTGGATGATGGGCTGGAAGGTCTTAAAGAAGTCAGGGCACATCTTGATTGTGCCTACGACTGGCAAATTAATCCCTGATCGATCTGGCTCTTTTGCGACTTTTGAATGCCGAAACAGCACGAGCTATCTCGATATAAGGTAGTGCTTCAATCTCGCCGTACTCCTCAATGATGCTGCTGATGACGTGATGAATATTCTCGATGGCTTCATCACTGTCGTGTTGTAAGTTGAGAGCCTGTTGCATACCGGCCAGACCGCCTAGCTGTACTTTCATTTCCTTGGCATGAGGCAGGGGACCATCGAGCCGTTTTATCTGTAGCGCAAACAGCGCATTCTCACGTAATTTATCCAGCACATTTTTACAGAGCGTCTGTGCACTTTTTTCCTGGCAGGAAACGCCCTCACGATCGGCAAGGCAGAAACGATGCGCATAACTGCAGTCGGCACGCCGGGAAAGTATGGATTTTTCAAAAACACAACGTTGCTGGTTTACGTTATGGTAGGTACTGCGATACTCCCCTTCCTCCAAGTTATTTCTCCCATTCTCGCAGGATAGGTTCTTCGCGTTTTTCCATGAGTTGCTCTTCTGCCTGCAGGCGGTTATCCGCAAACATGACTTTTACCTGCGAGTCATCGTCCGCTGGCTGGCCAGCACGCGCATCGCGCGCAAAATTCTTGGCTTCCTTGTAGGATTCGAACTCGTCGAGTAGATCCAGGTTTTTCAGGATGGCTGTGGGTCCCTGAGTAATTTTAAAAACATAGTAGGGCATAATTGGGTACCTTATTGCTATTCTATACATGAGGATTGATAGGATCTATTATAGCCAAAATCAATTCTGATCAGACAATTTCGCCCATGCCACAACAAAAACACCTACTGGCTGTCATTGAATTGGGGGGATATCCGGATTTTACATCGCTGTATACCGCCCAGGGCTTTACCGTGCACCAGGTTAATTCTGTACGCAAGGCTATCAGACTGATGAAACAGGTTACACCTGAGGTAATTGTTGCCGAGTTTAATTTTCAGTCTGACTTCCGTGACCGCACCAGTAGCCTTGAGTCGTTAATGTCAGGGGTGCAACGTTCACAGCATTGTAAGGTGATCGTGTTCTATGAAAAAGAGTTTATGCATCAGCTTGAGCGCCTGACAGCACAATTTCCTGAGCTGGTCTGTTTGCCCTTTCCGATAGAGACAGAACAGTTAATTACTGCTTTGCAAGACAACTAGTCGGTGCCTAGAAGGGTGAATCAGCGATAGCTTCTTCTGCTATTTCCCTGACCTGTGGGTCCGGGTCCTGAAGGCATTGTCTGACCAGTTGTTTTGCATGTGAATGATTAATCAGGCTTAACAGGTGACAGGCATCGCCCCTGGTACGTGCGTCGTCGCTAGCGAGTAATTCTTCAAGCGGAGCGAGAATCATCTCGAGTACTGGTTCTCCTGCCATGGATTCAAAAATTGCGCTAATGCCAATGCGTGCCTGCAGCGGAGATTGCATATCGGCCAGCACCGGGATGCAAATTGCCATCCAGTCCGGGTGACGTTTTAGTTGCTGTTCTGTTTGCTGAAGTTTACCGGCTTCCAGTTGCTCTACCAGGTACTGCCTGATGCCAGCCGGCGTATCAGCGTTGTTAACCCAGTAGGTAAGTTCTTTTGGACTGTGTGCTCCGACGAATTCAAGTTCGGCAATTTTAAACCAGGGTACAGAGCGAATACCGTATTCGGCCGCCTGCTCGGGGTGCTGTTCAATATTAACAATGGATAAGTGACCTATTTGTGCTTGTTGCTGTAATTTTTTAAATGAATCTTTTAAAGCCGCACAATGCGGACAATTTGTCGAGGTAAAAAGGAGCACATCATTTTTCATTGTGTATACCATTGAGCGTCAGGAAGCTGACTACCTTGCGAACTGATATTCAGGCCTCAATATCGGGAATCAGGGTGCTTTCCAGTTTTCTGATCATGTCTTTGAGGTGCAATTTACGTTTTTTTAGCCGTTGTATCTGTAACTGGTCAACCAGCGGGTCTTCGCTAAGACGGTCAATGATCTCGTCCAGATCGCGATGCTCAACCTGCAATTCCTGCAAGCGGTCAAGCATCAATTCCTTCTCCTGATCATCCATCCTACGGGCACCCCGAACTGGTAGAAAAGCATCAGCATTATAACTTGAATGTTGCCACTTAAGAACGTACAGAAAGAAAAAGTTTGTGGGTAGCCCTGTCAGGTCAGGCAGCGTGTGAGTTGAGTATCGCCAGGAGGCTATCAGCCGATACAGGTTTGCTCATGTAATAGCCTTGTGCCATGTCGCAGTTGAGAATCTGCAGCATCTCGAAAATCTCAGGGGACTGTACACCTTCGGCGACAACTTCGAGCCCAAGGTTGTGCGCCAAATCAATGGTCGAACGAACGATTACCGCATCGTTTTCATTCTCTATCATGTCCATTACAAAGGACTTGTCAATTTTTAGTTCGTCAACCGGTAGTTTTTTCAGGTAACCCAGCGATGAGAAGCCAGTGCCAAAATCATCAATGGCAATGCGTATTCCCATCTTATCCAGCTTGTTGAGAATATCGATTGCATGTGTTGGATCAATCAGCATGGCGCTTTCCGAAATTTCAACCACCAGATAGGAAGGTGGAACATCATGCACCTCAAGCAAACCGGCGATTCGCTCCACGATGCCGGCAAATTGCAGGTCATAGACAGATATATTGACCGCAACACTCATGTAGATACCTTGACTTCGCCACTTTGCGCATTGTTGTATGGCCTGTTCGATTACCCAAAGTGTCAGTCGATTGATTATCCCAAGTTGTTCAGCGAGTGGGATAATTTTATCAGGGGGTATAAAGCCCAGTTCAGGGTGATTCCAGCGTAGTAGTGCTTCAACACCGACCGGTTCATTATCATGAATATTGTATTTAAGCTGGTAATTGACATCGAAGTTGCCATTATTCAGGGCAATGCGAATATCATTAGCCAGTGTCAGGTAGCGATCATCAAAACTGTCATTAGTTGCCTCGTAGAATGTAAAGCCTAGACGGTTTCGTTTGGCTACGTACATGGCAACATCAGCGCACTTAATCAGTGTCTCTGCATCCATACCGTGCTTGGGATAAACCGATATACCGAGACTCGCACCAACGAATAGCTGATGTTCATAAACATCAAAGGGCTCTTCAAATGCCTTGAGGATTTTACGGCTGACACTGCGAGCTTCGTTCTCACCAGAGTGCGCAAGTAAAAGTGCAAATTCGTCCCCACCAAGCCGGGCAATAGTGTCAGAGTCACGTAACAAGTAAAGCAGGCGGGTCGAAACGGCAATCAGTAACTGGTCACCTATATGATGCCCGAGTGTATCGTTGACTTCCTTGAAACGGTCCAGATCCATAATGATCAGGGTAATATTGTCCTTGTAACGTTTACTCTGTGTGATGGAGTTACTCAACCGTTCAAACAGCAGGGTGCGGTTGGCCAGCCCGGTCAGGGAATCATGCAATGTTTGATGTTCCAGTGCTTCCTGGCGGCTGCGTACCTGGTGTCGCATGTCATTAAAACCATCCATCAGTGTTTTAATCTCTGTCGTGTAGACAGTCGGTAAAAGCTCGCTGCGATGACCGTGAATCTCTGCTGAAAAAGCGTCTGACAATTGCGAGATAGGTTCAAGCACCGAGCGTTTGAAATAGATATAGATGACCGAAACTAGTAGAAGTCCTAGTGTGGTCAGGAACCACAGGGCATGACTCTGGTTTTGTGCAAAAGACGACAGTGTTTCAACATCAACATCAGCACTGCTTTCCAGACTGACATCAAACATCAGCAATGAACGCCAGATTTCTTCCAGTATAGGATCAATACTATTACGCATATGAAGCGTGTCCGCGCGCCACTGGTCGGTTTTATGGATAGTAAGAAGCGCAAAGTATTGATCATTCCACTCCCCCGATAGCAGTTTTATATCACGCATCGCGGATTCGGAAATAAAACCCATTTCCGGAAAGTTATCCGCTTCAATCAGCTGATCAACTTTATTCTTGAAGTCCTGATAAAATATATCGATATCTTTTTGTTGTTGTTGTATCGAGTCGAGACCAAAAGAACCTATTCGGCTGGTCAGTAACATACGTACATTTGAAACCATCAGTGACCAGCGATGCCTGGTATTGATGAGCTGGTTGTACAGATTGAGTTGCTCGTCATTATCGAGTCCTTCATCCACGGTTTCCTGTATTGCGGCATTAAACAGGTCCATGATGCGTGTTTGACGTGGTAACAGTTCCTGTCGTGCCAGCATCAGGCTGGGGAACTGCCGGTTGGTATCCAGACGAATCTTGATTAGCTCTTGTGCTGACTTATCAAGTTCCAGTAACAGGGATTTGACCTGTGAGAGTAGTTCATATTGTTGGGTATTAAGGCGAGCAAGTTCTTTCAGAACCCGCTCGGAACTGTTGATGGCTTCACCAATAGTGGCATGAATGGCTTCCCGGTTTTCGATTCGCTCCGGATCGATCAGGAAGTGCCCGATTGCTTCCCTTGCTTGCCACACGGTATTACGTATCACACGGCTGCGTGTCAGTAGTAGGTGACGATTTTCGATATTCAGGCCAATATCATCACGCGTATCACTAAGTAAAAAGTTGGTTAATATTGCCGCCAGCAACATGAAAATTGCCAGTGCAATACTGAGCAGGGTATAGCGATTGCGTAAGCTATTTAGATCCATGAGCCTTAGTTAGTCGTTTAACATAAGAGCCAATTACCATGAATATAATAAGGTATTTAGCCCGAATTTTAAAGATACAGGCAATAACAGTCCTATGAGGTGCTTGTTTTGCCGGGTTTGAATATATAGCGGCAGTTAGTGAAAAAAATACATCGTGAAAAGCACTGGCAAGCTGCTGCTTGCCCAATTGATTCAGGTGTTTGCCTGGTATTCCAGGCTGTTCAGCAGCTACTCGGTGGCAGCAGTCAGTCCTGCTCGGATTTACTGTTCTTCTTGAGTGATTCGATTGGTACCACAACGGTTTTTTGTGGCTCATCGATAAAGCGGGGGCGCATTTTACTTTCACGACCGGCATCCTTGGCCAGCTCGGTTTCGCGTGCTGTAATCAGGGCCAGACAGTCACGTATGCCCAGTATGGTATTGTCCGAGAGGGGGTGTTTTAGACCAGGTTTGACGTGGGTGTCCTTGGCAATATCGGTCAACACTTTCTTGACCATTTTCAGGATCTGTTCTTCCTTGCTCAACTCAATATCCGACATGCTTTTACTCCAGCCGCTTGATTTAATTTACAGCCGACTATTGTACCCGAGATCCAGGCAGCCGTGCTAAGCTGTTGATTCACCATGACAAACAAATCATACCGACAATTAATACTCGTACCTTCACAGGCCCAGTGGCAACCAGATGATCGGCAAAGCTGGTTGGATCAGCTGCGGCAGCAGGGTTTTATTGGCAACAACATCGATTCCGCCAGTCTGGATCGTTTCAGTATTGGGGAGCATTTTTTACAGTTTTTTAGCTTCATGGGGTGTTCACCAGCAGTGGAGTTTTCACCTGGCGATGGAGCTGTCATTGACTGGCAGCGCTTCATCTTTATACATATTCCGGCAACGCGATTTGATACAAGATGGCTGGCGGATCAACAAACAGCACGGCCAGCCTGCCCCGTTTGTAATAAGCGCACGCGAGATTGGCTCGAGCAGGACGTTTCTGCCACGGGCGAGTTGCGCTGTCCAGCATGCTCGGCCAGTGCACCGCTGTGTGACTGGAACTGGTATGACAGCGGTGGTTGTGCGCAACAGTTTGTCAGTATTGTTAATGTCTACCCCCGGGAGGCGATTCCGACTGATCATTTCCTGAATTTGATGGCGAATATCACAAACACAGCCTGGCATTACTTTTATATTGATAGCCCGCTTATCGAGTCCTAAAACTGATTTCTTGACAGGCTAAGGCTTCAAGGGCAAACTCAACACATGTCGAACTTTTTCAAACAGCTGCCAATTATTTCTCGCATGCTATGGGTGCGAGTTATTTGCTATGGGCGGCCAAAAGTTACGATGCTCTAATTAACAATCATTTTTTAAACGAATTAACCAAAGGCCGCAGCAAATACTGCGGCCTTTTTTGTTTTTTAACACCTGAAAAAGGAAAAAAGAGTGCCTACAAGACTGCAGATCACTACAGGGTTTATTGTTGTCATGCTTATCTGGTCAACCACACCTGTTGCAATCAAGTGGAGTGTGGATGGACCAGGTTTCCTGTTTGGTGTGACCGCAAGAATGGTCATTGGCATGTTTTTGATATTGCTGATTGCTTACATGAAGAAGGTACCGCTTCCATGGCATCGCCAGGCTATTCTCACCTACCTGGCAGCGGGTATGGGAATATATGGTGCAATGCTCGCTGTGTACTGGGGAGCGCAGTATATTCCATCCGGTTTTATCTCGGTGATTTTCGGATTAACACCAATTATGACGGGATTACTGGCCTGGCTTGTTTTGAAAGAAAGAGAACTGACGGTTGCGCGTTTAATTGGCATGCTAATAGGTGTAGTGGGGCTGTTTGTTATTTTTAACCGTAGTATCAGGCTTGGCGATATCGTCGCACTGGGTATTATCGCGGTATGCCTGGCTGTATTTGTGCACGCCATGTCATCCGTGCTGGTGAAACGCTTGCATATCAATCTTTCGGCGCTCGCCGTCACCACCGGAGGTATGTTAATCGCAACACCTGCGTATTTGATTACCTGGTGGTTACTTGATGGCGAAATACCTGAACGTATTCCATCACATGCGCTTTGGTCGATTATTTATCTTGGTGTGATTGCAACCAGTATTGGTTTTAGCCTGTACTTTTATATTCTGAAACACATGCGCGCAAGCCAGGTTGCGATGTTGACATTGGCAACGCCGGTGCTGGCATTATGGATAGGTCAGTTTTTCAATGGTGAAGTGTTAAGCTGGACTGCCTGGCTGGGAACATCGTTAATTCTGCTAGGCATGGCAATTTACCAGTGGGGTTTTGTCTGGTTGCCAGCGAATAAATAGGATAAAGTATGTTTTGCTTATGGTCGTCATATACATCATGAAAAAATTATCTTTTTTGCTGCTCTTGTTGTTTATCCTGCCAGGTTGTCAGAGAGAACCTGAAGGATTGCTAAAAGAAGTTCTGGAGCAAAAAGAACTGGTTGTAGTGACTCGCAACGCACCAACAACCTACTACGATTGGCATGATGAGTTAACCGGGGTTGAATATGATATGACGCAGGCCTTTGCCAACTCCCTGGGCGTTAAGGTCAAATACATACTAAAAGATAGCACGGCCGAAATTCTCGAGGCAATTGAAAAGGGTGAAGCACATATTGCCGCAGCAGGTCTGACAAAAACGGAGACTCGTGAGGACAATTTCCTGTTTGGGCCAGTTTACCAACATGTACAGCAGCAAGTGGTATGTCGCAGAGGAGGTAAACGTCCCAAGAAAGCTGAAGAACTCGTGGGTCTTAGCTTGATTGTGCCAGCCGATACCAGCTACGTAGAGCGCCTAAATGAATTGCAGACAGATTATCCGGAGCTAGCCTGGTCGATTCAGAATAATAGCGGTACAGAAGAACTGCTTGAACAGGTCTGGCTAAAGAAACTGGACTGTACCATTGCCGATTCAAATATCACTGATATCAATCGCCGTTATTATCCCGAGTTAAATGTCCGTTTTAACATTACCAAACCCGAATCAGTTGCCTGGGTGTTGCCGGTAGATGCTGATGGGCTTCTCTCAGAAGTGGAGCACTGGTTCGACGAATTTGAGGATTCCGGTGACTTACAGAGATTGATGGAGCGGTACTATGGATTTATCGAGGTTTTTGATTACGTTGATACCAGGAAATTTGTAAGACGCATTTATAAGGTATTACCAAAATATAAAAAACATTTTAAACAAGCTGCCAAGAAATACGATCTGGACTGGACCTTGCTTGCTGCACAATCTTATCAGGAATCACACTGGCGCCCCCGCGCGAAAAGTCCTACTGGTGTGCGCGGCATGATGATGCTGACATTGACAACAGCTGACGAACTGGGCGTGCAAAGTCGGCTTGATCCCGTGCAAAGTATCATGGGCGGTGCGCGTTATCTGAGACGTTTACATAATCGGGTACCCGAGGAGGTACAGGAGCCGGATCGCACCTGGTTTGCGCTTGCTGCTTATAATGTTGGAATGGGGCACCTGTATGATGCCATGGAGCTTGCTAAGAGGCTGGATAAAAATCCATATACCTGGGAAAGTTTGTCTGAAGTTTTTCCATTGTTAACACAGAAGAAGTACTATAAAACACTCAAGCATGGATATGCGCGTGGCCGTGAACCTGTTTCGTATGTTCGGCATATACGCGACTACCAAAACATACTGTTGCAGAAGCTGAACAATAACTAGCTTAAAAACTTCACGTATAGTGGCGTTCTATATATTTATCGATAATCGCCTGAAATTCTTCGGCAATATGATCGCCTTTTAAGGTCACGGTTTTTTCACCATCCTCGTATACCGGGGCGACCGGTTTTTCACCAGTGCCTGGCAGACTGATACCAATGTTGGCGTGTTTGCTTTCACCTGGGCCGTTGACAACGCAGCCCATGACCGCGACGGTCATGTCTTCAACTCCGTGATATTTCTTGCGCCACTGTGGCATGTTATGACGCAGGTAACTTTGAATATCCTGAGCCAGCTGCTGGAAATAGGTACTGGAGGTGCGCCCGCATCCCGGGCAGGCGATCACCTGTGGTGTAAAAGAACGTAACCCCATGGTTTGCAGAATTTCCTGCGCTACGATGACTTCCTGTGTGCGATCGCCATGGGGTTCGGGGGTCAGCGAGATACGAATGGTATCACCGATACCTTGTTGTAACAGGATCGACAAGGCTGCCGTCGATGCAACAATACCTTTACTGCCCATGCCGGCCTCGGTCAAGCCAAGGTGTAAGGGGTATTCGCATTGTGAAGCGAGCGACTGGTATACCTGTATCAGATCCTGTACGCCGCTCATCTTGGCAGACAGGATAATGCGATCATGCGGCAGACCAATGTCTTCGGCCTGCTGCGCACTTTCCAGTGCCGAGGTGATGATGGCCTGGTACATGATTGCCTTTGGCTCCAGTGGTTCGTTGAGCTTGGCATTTTCATCCATCAAACGAGCCAGTACGCTTTGATCCAGACTGCCCCAGTTTACGCCGATACGCACCGGCTTATCATATTTGCAGGCAAATTCGATCAGGCTACTGAATTGCTCGTCGCGCTTTTTCCCCCGCCCGACATTACCGGGATTGATGCGATATTTGTCCAACGCTTCGGCACAGGCTGGGTGCTCGCGCAGCAGCTTATGCCCGTTGAAGTGAAAATCGCCAACAATGGGAACCTCGCAACCCAGTTGACGTATCCGCTCGCGGATTACCGGTACCTGGGCTGCTGCCTCGCTGGTATTGACGGTTATCCGTACCAGTTCAGAACCGGCTTTGGCCAGCGACACGATTTGTTGTGCTGTTGTTTCGGCGTCGACAGTATCTGTATTGGTCATGGACTGCACAGCCACCGGTGCTGTACCGCCAATGGTTACGTTGCCGACCTGTACCGGGATTGTCTGATGCGGTTTTGTCATAAGTGCCTGATATTCGGTTGCGTATGCTGAAGCGCGCTGATCTTAACATGACATAGCTAAACAGAAACGAGAAGCCGGAATAAAAAACGCTTATACTAAAGACTTTGTTTAACCCTGTGTGTGGTGGGAGATTAAATGGGCAAGAACAAGCACAAAGATAAGAACAAGAAGAAGCACGACGGTCCAAGCCAGGCTGAACAGGCCGAACTGCATGTCATGTACCAGTACGCGGTGCAGGCACCGGAAAATGACATCGAGTTTTTTGACAAAGTTTATAAAGAGCTGCGCGGCAAAACACCGCTATCCATGAAGGAAGATTTCTGTGGCACCTCTTATTTGTCGGTGGAATGGTGCAAATCCGATCCGCAACGTACAGCGGTTGGTGTCGATCTTTGCAAAGATACGCTGGAGTGGGGTAGAAAACGCAATATTGAACCGGCCGGAACTGACGTGGCCGGGCGTATCCAGCTAATCAATGACGATGTCTGTAATGTCACAGAACCCAAGGTAGATATAACCTGTGGGCTAAATTTCAGTTTTTGCATATTCAAAACCCGTGATGCACTGCGACATTACTTTGAAACGGCACATGCCGGCCTGAACGAGGGTGGCCTGCTGGTACTTGACATGTTTGGTGGTACAGAGTGTCAGGATATTCTGGAAGAAGAGACCGAGATGGACGAGGTAGATGCGACTTACATATGGGAGCACGCCAAGTTCAATCCTATTACCAACGAAATACTTTGCCATATTCATTTCGAGTTTCCCGATGGCTCGCGTATGGACAAGGCCTTTAGCTATGACTGGCGCTTGTGGTCGCTGCCAGAACTAAGGGAGTTGCTGGAAGAGGCTGGCTTTAGCAAGGTACGCATTTACTGGGAAGAGTTTGTCGATTCCGATGATGACGATGATGAACTCGAGGGAACCGGTGAGTTTCACGAGAGCCATGAAGAGGAAAACCAGGAATCCTGGCAGGCTTATATTGTTGCCGAGAAGTAAATACCACACGGATTCATGCAACAACACCAGCAGGAACCTGAAAAACCACATCCGCAAAAACATATTGCCGGCTGGATGTGGTTTGGCTTTTGGTTCCTGTTACTTGGCTTGCTGGCGGTGTTTTTCAGTAACTGGTTAGAGCGGGAACGTAATCCAAACCAGCAAGTAACTACCCAGATACAGCAGAATGGTGTTCGAGAGGTTATCCTGCAACGCAATCGTTATGGACACTACAATGTAACCGGCGAAATTAATGGTTACCGAGTGGAGTTTCTGCTGGATACCGGTGCCACCAATATATCAGTACCGGAACATATCGCTGAGCGTATCGGCCTCAAGCGCTTGTACGAAACACAGTTCTACACGGCAAATGGTATCGCGAAAGGTTATGGAACTAAAATAGACAGGGTTGGTATTGGTGATATAACGCTGAACGATCTTAATGCCAGCATCAATCCCAATGTCAGCGACGATATTATTCTGCTGGGCATGGCCTTTCTAAAGCGGATCGAGTTTACCCAGCGCGGTGATACGCTTGTGTTGCGGCAGTATCCCTGATTATTCAGTCAACCGGGACAGCCTGGTAAGGTTCGTGCCGTACCTTGTCATGAATGTGCATGCGGTATTCAACAAAACCGGCCTTGTCGTGAAAATGCATGAAAGGATTTCCTTCCATTTCCTCTTCAATAGTAGATGTGGGTTGCACGGAATAGTTATGACCAGGGTGAATAACAGTGGATTGTGGCATTTCCTTACCAAGCCGGGACAACGTATCAAACATCATTTCCGGGTCGCCACCACTCAGATCGCAACGGCCACAACCAAATACGAACATGGTATCGCCTGTGATGAGGTCATTGCCAAGGTGATAACAGGCTGAGCCCGGCGTATGTCCTGGTGTCAGTAACATCGTGATCTCTGTGTTGCCGAGCCGAATGATATCGCCACCGTGGTGCAGCGTAGGCAGGTCCAGGTGCTTGCCCCAGAATTGAGCTTCAGGTTTTGATAAATGTAACTGGGCATCATAGCTGGCCAGCACCTGCTCGATACCATTAATATGGTCATGGTGACTATGTGTGAGCAAGATATCCGTGATAGTGACACCTTTTTCCTTAGCGCGCCTGAGAATTGCAGGTACATCCCAGGCCGGGTCGACCACAGCGGTGCGGCCGGTTTTCTTGTCGGTGATGAGATAGATGAAGTTCTCCATCGGGCCGAGTTCCATGGCTTCTATCTCATAGGGCAGGTTGTTCATGCTTTCCTCCGGGTTTTAATATGGATTATTGTAACGAACTGAAAACAGCGATACAGCCCCAAATACGATAACGGAAGCATTATGCAGGCAGATTTCTGGCACGCACGTTGGCAGCAAAACAACATCGGTTTTCACAAGCAGGAAATAAACAGTTACCTGCTGGAACACTGGCAAACACTGGCAGTGGCGCCACCGGCAACGGTATTTGTGCCACTTTGTGGCAAGAGTGTGGATATCAGCTGGTTTTTACAGCAGGGCTACCAGGTTGAAGCCGTTGAGTTGTCACCCCTCGCCATCGAGGCAATGCTCGGTGAGCAGGCACTAAATGCCAGTGTCACCCGGCAGGATGACTTCCAGGTCTGGAGCGGCGAGGGTTTTCGAATCTGGTGCGGTGACTATTTTTCGCTGACAGCCGCGCAACTAGGGCGTATTGATGCCGTCTATGACCGGGCCGCCCTGATTGCATTACCGAAGCCAATGCGCGTTGCCTATGTCAAACATATGAAACAACTAGTGGGTACAGCTCCCTATTTTCTTATCACCCTGAGCTATGAGCAGGCAGAGATGGACGGTCCGCCGTTTTCTGTTACTGGTGCAGAAGTTGAAAGTCTGTATGGCAAAGACTATCAGGGCGCGAATAAACCATTGGTGTCGAGTGACGTTTTGACACGCCATGCGCGCTTCTTTGAAAGGGGATTAAGCTATCTGCAGGAGCATGTTTATCTTATGCAAGTGGCGAAAAAATAAGGAAATCATGGCAGTATTAAAATACGCTAAAATTTGACCGATAGTATAGTCAGAGCGTGTTATTTAAGAGAATCAGCGTGATTACAAGGCACCATATATTCTACGTTTTAATGGGACTGTTATTGGGAACAGTTGGCCAGGGTGCCATGGCGGCCAAGTTTTTTGTTTACCAGCTGCCGGATGGTTCGCGGGTCATCAGTGATCGACCTATATATAAGTCAACGCACAAACTGGTGAGCAGCCGTCGCGGTGCCGAAGGTACCGGCCAGCTTGCTGCCAGCCGTTACAAGCAGCGACCGAGCGCATTGAATGAACTGGAGTCCTTGATACGGCAGGTATCGCAACGGCACAGTATGGACGTCGCTCTGGTCAAGGCGGTGATTCATACTGAGTCTTATTTTAAAATCGAGGCCAAATCACGCGTCGGTGCTTCTGGCCTGATGCAACTCATGCCTGCCACGGCAAAGATCTATGGCGTGGATGATATTTACGATCCTGCACAAAATCTGGAAGCCGGTGTCAAGCACCTGCGATATCTCATAAATAAATATGACAACAACCTCAAGCATGCACTGGCTGCCTACAATGCAGGCGAAAAAGCCGTGTACTTTTACAAAGGTGTACCACCCTACGAAGAAACCCAAAACTACGTGCAAAAAGTTTTACACTTCCACGATTATTACAAGCGCGTTTATTAAATCATCAAACGCGATTCACAAAGTTCTACCCAAACTTTTATTATGAACAGCTTACCCGTTTCTCACGCATTGAGAAAACAGGTATAAGTTACAACATGATATTTAGCACACCTCGACGACTGGCATTATAATGTTTAGGCAAGCAGCATTCATGATAACACCCATAAATTCTATAACGCTGTGTTACAGAATGTGAGAACATAGTCGGCACTCTGAGCTATAAGGAAAAGCCATTACCTGGATCAGCTATTATGCCTGAGCGCAAAATTATTCATGTGGACATGGACGCCTTTTATGCCTCTATCGAAGAGCGTGAAAACCCTGAGCTGAAAGGTAAGCCGGTTATAGTGGGTGGTACCGTAGAAGGTCGCGGCGTGGTTTCTGCCGCTAACTACGAAGCGCGTAAGTATGGTCTACACAGTGCCATGCCGATGGTACGTGCAGTGCGCCTGTGCCCTCAGGTGATTCGCCTGCGCAGCAACATGCAGCTATATGCGGAAGTATCCCGGCAGATTCGCGAAATCTTTTTTCGCTATACACCGGTTGTTCAACCGCTCGCGCTTGATGAAGCATTTCTTGATGTGACTTCCAGTGAGAAACTGTTTGGGTCAGCCGAAAAAGTCGGCATGCAAATCAAGCAGGCGATCAAGGACGAGCTGAAGCTGGTTGCCTCGGTCGGGGTAGCACCCAACAAGTTCGTTGCCAAGATTGCTTCGGATGTCAATAAACCGAATGGCTTCGTGGTCGTTGAGCAAAATAACATACAGTCTTTTCTGGATCCATTACCGGTAAGCCGGTTATGGGGCGCAGGTAAGGCAACAGTCGCGGTGTTTGATCGCATGGGCATCAGGAGTATCGCGCAGTTACGTCATCAACCTGTCGACTGGTTGGTATCGCGCTTTGGTAAATTTGGTGAACACCTGTGGCAGCTGGCCAACGGGATCGATGAACGTGACGTGGTGGTGGATTCGCAGGCCAAATCCATTTCCAACGAGACCACTTTTTCACAGGATATAGCTAACCGTGACGTACTGGAGGCAACGCTGTTACATCTGACTGAGCAGGTTGCCTGGCGCTTGCGCAAGGCAGGCTTGAAAGGACGCACGGTGCAAGTCAAGTTACGCTACCCCGATTTTCGCCTTATTACCCGCGCACACACCATGGTTGAATCTACGGATAACACCAATATCTTATGGAGTGTAACGCGTGACCTTTTGCACCGTAACTGGCAGGGCAGGCCAGCAATTCGCCTGGTTGGTATGGGTGTCAGCGGTCTGCAGTCTGAAAATGACCAGCCGCAACAGGCCGACTTATTTGCTAAGCAAAACGCCAGGCTGTCTGCGCTGGACAGAATCAGTGACAATATCAACGCGCGATTTGGACCAAGCACCTTGCATCGTGGCCGTGCGACTAAATCCACAACGGAGTGAAAACTGCACATGAGTGATCTGACATCCAAAGATGGTATGGAACAGACCCCCAGAACGATTTACCTGAAAGACTACCGTGCACCGGCCTACCTGGTTGAATCGCTGGAACTGGACTTTGACCTTGATGCCCAAAGCACACTGGTAAAAAGCAAAATTCGTTTTTATCGCAACCAGGATGTGGCGGATGAAACAACACCTCTGGTTCTTGATGGTCACGAACTGCAGCTCAAAAAGATACAACTCGACGGTCGGGAACTGGCTGGTAACGAATTTCTTTTACAGGACGAACAACTGGTCGTTACCAATGTACCCGAACGTTTTACCCTGGACATTAGCAATGAAATCAGCCCGGAAAAAAATACCGCACTGGAGGGCTTGTACCAGTCAAGCGTCATGCTGTGTACCCAGTGTGAGGCGGAAGGCTTTCGTCGTATCACCTTTTTCCCGGATCGCCCGGACGTCATGACACGTTAC
>DJMK01000162.1 GCA_002436485.1 Proteobacteria bacterium UBA6492 | reverse complement strand
GCCGCATCCGGTACCAGGATCTCGGTACGTGTGTTATCACCCCTGGCATCATGGTAAGCACGAATCATGGCCACACCGGCGAATTCACCCTGTGCACCGGCCATTGGTGCCAGTGACACTCCTTTCATGCCGGTAACGTCCTTGAGGATCTCCTGCAGATCATGCATGCAGGACAGAAAACCCTGGCTCAGGTTATTCGGGGTTAATGGATGACGCTGGGTAAACCCGGGTAACAATGCCAGCGTGTTNNAAGTTCTTCTGCGACAGCCGCGTGTAGTGCCTGACCACCTGCATCTCGGAAACTGCCGGCAGGCCCAGCTCGGTATCACGCAACAGGTCAGCGGGAATATCGGTTACCTCCTCACCGTTACGCGGCATTTGTGCCGTGTTAACACGTGAAGGTGAAGAATGTTCAAATATCAACATAATGGATTCCTGTTCATAGAATTATTTAAGCGCGGCCAGTGCCTTTTCATAATCCGGGGCTTGCGCAATTTCCGGGACCAGTTCCGTGTATAGCACTTTATTATTTTCATCCAGCACAACAACCGCACGTGCACAGATGCCTTCAAGCGGACCATCCTGGATCAGCACGCCATAGTCCTTGGCAAAGTTTTTATTACGTAACATGGATAGCGTGACGACTTTATCTGCGCCGACTGCATCTACAACACGCGTCTGAGCAATCGGGTAGTCAACCGAAATTGCCAGCACGACAGTATCGTCGCCTGTTTCATCGTTAAATTTTTTGGTTGAAACTTCACAAAAACTGGTCTCAAGACTGACCACAATATTCAGAATTTTCTTTTTGCCTGCGAAATCTGCCAACGTCTTGTCTGTCATATCCTTGGCAGTCAACCTGAAATCAGGTGCCTGTGTACCAACTGCAGGTAATTCACCGTTGGTGTGTATTTCGTTTCCTTCCAGTGTAATTGTTGCCATGTTTAATCTCCTTTGAATTGCTTGTTATACATCAGGCTATGTTAGGTTGTGCTTTGCTTGCCTGCATGCTGCCCGCGATACGGGACACGTTATCAACATAAGTAGCGATGTCTGCCTCGGTCCTGGTCTCGGTGGCACACACCAATAAACAATTACCAAGTTCCGGATAATAGTCTTGTAATGACACACCGCCCACGATGCCCTGTTCAGACAGGTCGTGCATGACATCTGTAACCGGCACATCAAACTCAAATACTGCCTCATGAAAAAACGGCCGGTTGAAGCGTTTGCTTACGCCAGCGACCTGCGCCAGTTGCTCGCTCAGCTTGCGCGTATTGGCATGCGAGGCGCGCGCCACTTCCTGCAGCCCTCTTGGTCCCATCAGGCTCATGTAAATCGTGGCAGCGGTGACCAGTAATCCCTGGTTGGTACAAATGTTCGACGTCGCCTTGGAACGACGAATGTGTTGTTCGCGTGCCTGCAGTGTCAGGGCAAAACCCTGTTTGCCATCCAGGTCGGTAGTCCGACCAATGATGCGACCCGGCATCTGGCGCACGTAATCCTGGCGGCAACACATGATGCCGAAGTATGGTCCACCCGATGACAACGGTGCCCCCAGTGGCTGACCATCGCCGCAGACAATGTCGGCGCCGATATCACCCCACTGGCCTGGTGGTTTGAGAATGGCCAGCGACATGGGATTGACGACGGCGATCACCAGTGCGTTGTGTTGGTGCGCCCAGCTGGTCAGGGCATCGACGTCTTCAAGCGCTCCAAAAAAATTGGGTTGTGGAATAACCAGCGCGGTAAACTCGCCCGGCTCTGCCGGCAAGCTGTTGACATCGATATGTCCACCTTCGCGATCATAATCAAGTTCTTCAAAGGTAATGCCCTGGTGATGCACAATGGTGTGCGCAACTGCACGATAGTGTGGATGGACCGTGCGCGGCATCAGTATGCGCTTGCTCTTAGACTTGCGATTGGCACGCACAGCCATCAACACCGCTTCAGCCAGTGATGAAGCGCCGTCATACAAGGATGCATTTGACACATCCATACCGGTTAACTTGGCCATCATGCTCTGGTACTCATACAGCAACTGTAACGTGCCCTGACTGGCTTCCGCCTGGTAAGGCGTGTAGGCGGAGTAAAACTCACCACGCGTTGTTAGCTCCCATACTGCGGCTGGAATATGATGTTCATAGGCTCCTGCACCGGCAAAACACAGTGCACGTTGATCCTCGGCGGCGCGTTCGCGCATCAGGCGGGAAACATCCATCTCGCTCATGCCAGGAGGTACTTTCTCCAGTCCTTTCGCACGTAACGCAGCAGGTATCTCGTCAAACAGTGAATTGATTTCCTGCACACCGATAGCGGCAAGCATTTCCTGAATTTCGTCTTCAGTATGGGGGATAAAAGGCATGGTTTACTCTCTTGCTGGTTACTCGTCTGCAATCTGTTCTGAATAGGCGGTCGAATCCATCAGGCTGTCCAGCTCACCCTCATCACTGGGTTGCATTTTGAAAATCCAGCCATCGCCGTACGGATCTGAATTAATAGTTTCTGGTGCATCGGTTAGCGCTTCATTGGTCTCGGTGATTTCACCCGAAATTGGCGCATAAACATCAGATGCCGCCTTGACTGATTCAACCACCGCGCAATCATCCCCACTGGCAAAGGTGTCACCAACTTCCGGTGTTTCAACAAACACCAGGTCGCCAAGCAACTCCTGTGCATGATCAGAAATACCGACTGTCACACTGCCATCATCTTCACGGCGTACCCATTCATGGGACTTGGTATAACGCAGTTCAGTTGGAACATTACTCATTGATTGTGTCTCCCTTGATTCCTTAATTCGAAAATTTTGCCCGCTAAGCAATGCATGCCTTGCCGTTCCTGACAAACGGTGGCTTCACCACTTTCACATCAACCTGTTTACCGCGAATGTCAACTTTCGCGTGCTCACCTACGTTCGCGCTGACACGTGCAAACGCGATGGCTTTGCCAAGTGTCGGCGAGAAACTGCCGCTGGTAATTTCACCCGCCTCCAGACCATCAAGCACTACTTTCTGGTGATCGCGCAATACGCCTTTTTGTTCCAGCACCAGGCCAACCAGTTTTTGACTGGCACCCTGTTCACGTTGTGCCTCCAGTGCCTTGCGTCCGATGAAATCACGTTCGGCCGGTTCCCAGGCAATAGTCCAGCCCAGTGCCGACACCAAGGGTGAGGTTTGTTCAGTCATGTCACTGCCATAAAGATTCATGCCAGCCTCAAGGCGCAGCGTATCGCGCGCTCCCAGACCAGCAGGGCTGACACCGGCAGCCAGTAAGCTGTTCCACAGCTCAATGGCCTGGGTGGCGGGTACCATGATCTCGTAACCGTCTTCACCGGTGTAACCGGTACGCGCAACGGCCATGCCATCATCAAACATGGCGATAAAAAATGCTCCAAGTTGTCCTGCCGTTTGTGCTTTTTCGCCAAGCACCGTATTGGCCTTGTCGCGTGCATTGGGTCCCTGTACCGCTATCATGGCAAGGTCATCACGCACACTGACCTGCACGTTAAATTCGGCTGCCTGCTTTTCAATCCATGCCAGATCCTTGTCACGCGTTGCAGCATTTACCACGGTACGAAAATAATTATCATCGATGTAATAAGTGATGAGATCATCAATCACACCACCGTTGTCATTTAACATGCACGAGTACAATGCCTTGCCCGGTTGTTTCAGGCGGTCAATATTGTTGGCCAGCAGGTACTTGAGAAAATCACGCACCTTGTCGCCTTTGAGATCAACGATAGTCATATGCGAGACATCAAACATGCCGGCGTCACTGCGCACCACATGATGTTCTTCAATCTGTGAACCATAATGCAGTGGCATATCCCAGCCGCCAAAGTCGACGATCTTGGCATTCGCTGCGACGTGTGCCTCAAATAACGGTGTTTGTTTTCCCATGCTCAACCTTTTTCTATTTCTCGTCTTCTGCGTGATATGAAGAACGCACCATGGCACCCGACTTTACCCAATCAAATCCGATCTGGTTTGCCAGCGCCGCATAATCATCAAACTGTTGCGGTGTAATGTACTCTTTTACCGGCAGATGATAGCGCGTTGGTCTCAGGTACTGACCCAGGGCAATACGGCTAACACCTGCTGTGTGTAAATCATGTAACACGCTGGCTACTTCATCATATGTTTCGCCCAGCCCAAGCATCAGCGCAGACTTGCTTTCGAAGCAATCATATTTTGCGACAGCATAAAGCAACTGCAGTGAACGCTGGTAATCAGAACCTTTTCTGACGCGTTTATACAAAGAGGGTACAGTCTCAATATTGTGACCCCATACCAGGAAGCTTTCACCGTGTGCAGCCTGTAACCTTGAATATATTTTTTCGATCGCAATTGACTGCTTGCGATGAAAATCCGGCGTGAGTAATTCAAGTTTGATGTTTGGGTTGTGTTCACGAATGGCATGAATGCTGTCAGCAAAAATCTGTGCACCACCATCATCCAGGTCATCGCGATTCACCGATGTGAGTACCACGTAATCCAGCCCCATCTCAGTCACAGCCCGTGCAACACGCTGTGGTTCCTGTTGATCATAATGTGGTGGTTTTCCGGTTTTGACTGCGCAGAAACCACAGGCACGTGTACAGGTATCACCCAGTAGCATGAAGGTAGCCGTGCCACGGCTCCAGCACTCTCCACGATTTGGACAACGTGCTTCGACACACACGGTATTGAGTGCGTGTTGTGTCAGGGCACGGGTTGTTGCAGCGTAATCGTCTGAACCAAACGCCTGGCGAATCCACACAGGCATACGCCCAACATTGGATTCACGGGAAAAATCAAATACCGGTTTTACGGTTACGTTTGTCACTGGGCCTCGAATCTCTCAGTTAATTGCAGACAATAAAAAAGGGGCGACGAAAAAGATCGATCAATCTTCTTTCGTCGCCCCTCTGTCCTGTCACCTGAGAGCTTAGCCCCTTCGGTGCCTGCATCGAACAATGCAGATCTCTCCAGAGTCAACGATATACCGGTGCCGGTCCTTTTGCCTGAGCGATTCCGAGCGAGTTGCGCCTTCGGCGCTCACCAGGTAGCGGTGAGTCTCTCCCGTACACCTTTCGTTGCAGTGAACATTTTACTGATCAGCTTGTGCAAATACCAGCGTATAAAAATGCACTGCGATTTCAGTTATTTAGTTGCCGCATCATGCTGGCGCATCAAAAACCACAACACAGGCAAGGTACCGAGCACCAGCATCAACGCGGCAGGTGCTGCTAATTCGAGCATTTCTTCACTGGCCTCGATCCAGATACGTACTGGTAAAGTATCAAACCCGGTTGGACGCAACAGCAAGGTGGCAGGTAATTCTTTTAGCGTATCGATGAACACCAGTACCCATGCGCTTACCATGCCGGTTTTTAGCATGGGGATTACCACGCGACGAATATTTTCAAACGGTGACGCACCCAGGCTGCGCCCGGCCTCTTCTATCGAGGGTGTGAGTTGTTGCACCGCTGCTTCCTGTGCCTGCACAGACAACGGTAGAAACCGAATCAGCATAGCAAGCACCAGCACCAGCAGTGTGCCGTAAATCGCAGGCACCATGGTCAACACGAAAGTGAGAATACCCAGCGCTATCACCGGGCCAGGTAGCACAAACCCGATACTCGCCATGTGAATATAGGTTTGACTTAACTTGTTACGCAGCCTTGCATGAAACAGTGCCAGAGGTAGCGCAGCGGCCGTAGCCAGCGTCGCCGAGGAGACACTCACCACCAGGGAGTTACGCACATACTCCCAGAACTGACTGCCAAGCAGCGCTTGTTGCCATGATTCCCATGACCAGATCAGCATCCAGGCCATTGGCAGTGCAAACGCGAAAAACGTGATACCACCGAGCCATAACCAAATGAGTACCTGTTCCTTTGGGGTTGCCTTGTGTCGCGAGATTTTTTTTGCGTTACCGGAGCTGTAGTAGCGTTGCCGATCACGAAAGAAACGTTCAAGCACCAGGAAAGTCAGGCTCAACAACACGAGTACCAGGCTAAGTCCTGCGGCAGCCTGCATGTCAAAACGGCCACTCATCTGCAGATAGATGCTCAGGGTGAATGTTTGGTAACGCAACATGCTCACTGCACCAAAATCAGACAACACATGTAACACCACCAGTGCCAGTCCGGCTGCGATGGCCGGACGCAACATGGGTAGACTGATACGCCAGAAAACCTGACGTGGACCCAGACCGTGTAGACGCGCGGCTTCCTCGATATCGGCACGCGAACGTGTCAGTGCATCACTGACCAGTAAAAACACGTAGGAAAAACCAGCGAGACTAAGAATAAACGCTGTACCAAAGACATTGTAAAGCTCGGGATGCGGTACATTTGGACCTGCAATTAAAACCCATAACTGGCCAAGCCAGCCATCACGCTCAGTTAACGTAGTATAGATATGTGCAAACACGTAGGTCGGTATGGTTAACGGCAGAATCATTAACCAGATTGCCAGACGTCGGCCTACGAACTCACGCCGGGTAATCAACCAGGCGGCCGAAACACCCAATGCAAAACTGCCCAGCGCAACCAGTACGGATAATGACAGGGTATTCCAGAGCAAACCGGGCAGGCGTGCGCTCCACAAATTCAACCATTGCGCGGGTTGCAGTTGCACACTCTGAAACAGGACGAATAAAAGCGGAATCGACGCCAGTAATACTACTGACGTCGACAAAAAACTACGTGTGGTTAAACGCTGTAACACTCGGTAACCAGAATGCGCAAATGCATTCCTGTATATTAGCTTATGGCATGCCCACCGATTCAATCAGATCCAACGTGGCATTTCGATACTTGCCAAGATCACTCATTGGTACATCGGCAACGGAATAACTGCTTGCCAGCGGGACCTGTTCTGCCGCGGGCACACCTGGACGTGTTGGGTATTCACGATTGACCTGCGCGAAAATTTTCTGTCCTTCCTCGGACACCATGAAAGCAATCAACTTGTTGGCAGCATCTTTGTGTTTTGCATGCTTGGTAACCGCAGCACCGGCCACGTTCCATGCGACGCCCATGCCATCCTTACCCTGATCAGGCAACACTACTTTGATGGGCGCATTCGGCTTCTTGGCAAGGTGACGATAAATATAATAATGATTCACCAGTCCAACCGACTTTTTACCATCAGCCACTGCACGTACAATCTTGCTGTGTTTATTGAAAACGCTTCCACCGGCATTTTTCTTCATGCCCTGCAACCATTCCTTAACAGCCTGTTCACCACGTGCGCGCATGTAAACAGTGGCACCGGCGATGTAACTTTCATTACTGCTATGGGTGATACCAATCTTGCCCGCCAGTTTTGGATCCGCCAGATCAAATACAGATTTAATCGACTGCACCGTTGTATCATTCTTGTTGACTACCAGCACACGTGCACGTGCTGATAAACCTACCCAGCTGTTATCCGCTGCGCGGTAGTTCTTCGGAATAGCATTCACCATGCCATCATCAAGTGGTAGAAACAGGTTTAGCTCACTACCCTTTTGCAGGTTACCGGCATCATTACTGATATAGACATCCGCATCTGTACGTGCTGCTTCCAGCTTGAGCTTGTTAAGTAGTGCGGTTGAGCTGCCCGTGTGCAGGGTGACCTTTATGCCGGTTTGCTTGGTAAAGGCTTCCACCACTGGCTTTACAAATTTGTCGCTACGCCCGGAATAGATGACCAGGTCGCTTGCAAGCGCCTGACCGGTCAAACCCAGCAAGCATATATATAGTGTGGTAAATAATGATTTCTTCATACAGTTCATACTCCTGTCACTTGAACCTTAATGATAATAATTCTCATTAC
This sequence comes from Proteobacteria bacterium UBA6492, assembly GCA_002436485.1. Taxonomy (GTDB): domain Bacteria; phylum Pseudomonadota; class Gammaproteobacteria; order UBA6429; family Thiohalophilaceae; genus UBA6492. Next base: position 2,154 of record DJMK01000162.1, on the reverse strand, counting down.
CGATAGCAATACATTAGCAAAGATTAATATTTTGGCTTAGCTAACTATATATATAGGCGCAGCGACGCTAGCGAATCTCGTCGACCACGCGAGATATCGTAAGTCCCTGAACAATAATGGAAAATATGACCACGGCATAGGTGATCGCCAGAATTATCTCCCGCTCGGCCCCCGCGGGTATCGACAACGCCAGGGCCACCGAGATCCCGCCGCGTAGACCGCCCCAGGTCATCACCTGCACCACGCCCGGAGTGAATTTACGAAATCGGCGGAAGATGAGCACTGGCACCCCGACACTGACGTAACGCGCAAATAACACCAGGGGAATAATAGCGAGTGCCGCAAGGTAGTATTCGGTCTTGAGAGAGATCAACAGCACTTCCATACCGATCAACACGAACAACACGGCATTCATACTTTCATCCATGAGTTCCCAGAACGTATCCAGGTTGGTTCGCGCCTTCTCCGTCATCGCCAGCAATCGTCCATGGTTGCCGATAAAAAGGCCCGCGACCACGATAGCAATCGGGCCCGAAATATGGAGAAAGGTTGCCAGTGCATAGCCTCCCATCACCAGTGCCAGCGTCAGTAAAACTTCCAGCTGGTAATTCTCGACGTCTTTCAACAGGTAGTAGACCGCAAAACCCAATAACAGGCCAAACACCGCCCCCCCCAACGCTTCCTGTGCCAGCAGCAAGCCAACACCCTGTACCGTTGCCTCGTTGCTGCCGGTCGCCAGCCCAAGTAACACCAGGAAGACCACCACGCCAACACCATCGTTAAACAGGGATTCGCCGGTGATTTTTGTTTCCAGGGTTTTCGGTACACGCGCCGTTTTCAGAATGCCCAGTACGGCGATCGGATCGGTCGGCGAAATCAGCGCACCGAACAGCAGGCAATACAGGTAATCGATCTCGATACCCAACGCATTTAATACGACCCAGGCAAGGCTACCAATGATGAAGGTAGAGGCCACCACACCAAAGGTGGCCAGCACACTGATAATGCCTTTTTGCTGGCTCAGATCATTGAGATTGACATGCAATGCACCCGCAAATAACAGGAAACTGAGCATGCCGTGCATCAAGGTTTCGTAGAAATCGATGCCAGACAGGAGCTTGGCCGCGTGAAATACCAGGTAATCACTACCGAGTTTGCCGGCCACCAGTATAGCCAGCGACAACAACAGCGAAATGATCATGATGCCTATGGTATTGGGCAGGCGTACAAAACGATGGTTCAGGTAACTGAACAGGGCGGCCAATGTGATAAGTAATGCTGCTGTATTTAATACACCCATGGTGTCTCAACAAGCTTATTGTTTAGATTAAAAGATACAGCAAATGTAAGTGGGAGTACATGAATGGCATCACCCAATCAGGTTGTACGCACCTGACTTAAATGCCGTGATGAACGTCATTAATATTAATCAGTTTCGTGCAATACGTGGCAGGTCACCCCTGACACCCATCGCATGTTGAATCACTTCGTGTTTGACCGGCGCGAGCTTGTTCACCAACCCCATGCCGGTATTACGGGCCCATTGCAGCGCTGAGGGTTGCGGCATGAACAGCCGCTGTATCTGGTCAACCATGGCAAGCATGCTGAGGTTCTCACTACGACGCCAGCGCTCATAACGGCGTAATACCTTGTGGCTATTGATTGGCTGTTGTTGATTCAAGGCATCAGTCACAACCTCTGCCAGGCTGGCTGCATCGGACAGACCCAGATTTACGCCCTGCCCAGCCAATGGATGAATTGTATGTGCGGCATCCCCTACCAGCGCGACGTGTTCATTGATATAGCTTTCTGCCATGAGAAAACGTAACGGAAAACACGCACGGGGTCCTGTCTCGATGATGGCACCGAGGCGCGAATCATAGGCATGTTCCAGTTCCTGCGCGAAGGCCTGTTCAGGTAAATCACGCAACTCTTCCGCATGCCGAGGTTGCGTTGACCATACGATAGAAGAATAACCTTCCAGTAACGGTAGAAAAGCCAGCGGACCACCCGGTAAAAAACGTTGCCAGGCGGTTTGCTGATGTGACTTCTCGGTTTTCACATAAGTAACCAGGGCCGTCTGTGCATAATCCCAGCCGCGTACTGTCATGCCCAGCTGCTGACGCAACCACGAGCGACTGCCATCAGCACCCG
>DJMK01000066.1 GCA_002436485.1 Proteobacteria bacterium UBA6492 | reverse complement strand
TACAGCCAGATCGATTCGCCACTGGCTGGTTACGCACCGTTGCTGGGAAGTTATGGTCTGTCTTTTCTGGTAGTACTGACATCGGCGCTCATCTGGCAAGCGTTGCTAAACAGGACCAGAAAATTCAGATGGGCACTGTTGGCTGTGTTACTGGTCTGGATGAGCGGATTTTTATTACATCGCTACGACTGGACACAACCTGTCGACAAACCGTTGAGCGTGGCCCTGGTACAGGGAAACCTGCCACAGCTAACCAAGTGGGATCCTGAACGTATTCGCCATCGGCTCGAGCACTATGCCGCCTTGTCTGAACCTTACTGGGGAAAAAAGCAGGCCATCATCTGGCCAGAAAATGCCTTGACGATTTTCTGGCAGGACGCACCAGAAAGTTACCGTGAAAACCTCAATTCACGCGCCACCCAAAGTAAAACTGACCTGGTCATCGGTTTGCCCTATGGTGGTGATGACCAATATCACAGCAGCCTTTTGGTACTGGGGCAAGAACCGGGTGTTTATCACAAGCGGCACCTTGTGCCGTTTGGTGAGTATGTGCCACTTGCATCAGTACTTCGTGGTTTGATTGGTTTCTTTAACCTGCCCATGTCGGGGTTTAGTCCGGGAGACAGGGACCAGCAGGCGTTGCGTGTTGCGGGACAGACTTTAGCGCCGTCTATTTGTTATGAAGATGCGTTTGGTGAACAGTTAATAGATTTTCTGCCTGAAGCAACCTTGCTGGTAAATGGCAGTAACAATGCCTGGTACGGTGATTCGCTTGCACCCCATCAACATTTACAGATTGCCCGCATGCGTGCGGTTGAGACAGGTCGTGATGCGATCAGGGCCACCACTACTGGTATCTCCGCCCTGATTGATCATCGCGGAAACTTTATTACGACATCACCACAATTTCAGCAATACGTACTTGAAGGTGCAGTACAACCACGCACCGGTGCGACACCTTACGTGCGCTTGGGTAATATCCCGGTGCTGGTTGTGATGTTTGCGTTACTTGGCTGGCTAGTCAGGCGCCGGCAAGTTAATCCTTAGCAAATGTTTTGCGATAGGCCGTGCCGCGACATTTCGGACAGGGTGGAATATGGCCCGGTTTTTCGAAATGCAGCAACTCGCCGCACTCTTTGCACTGCAAAACGCCGACACCAGTAATTTCACCTGTGTGCCATTCACCGACCTTACGCGCACGTTCGGCCAGTTTGTCCAGCTCAACACGGGTTGTATCAGCCATAGTGGCAAATAGCTCGGCCGCTTTAATCTCCGCAAATTCCAAATCACGTTTTAGCCAGTCGCCCATTTCCTTGCCGGATTCGTTGAGAAAGTCTGCTGCATCTTCCAGGTCGCGTTTGAGGTAGTCCGCGACGTCATCCAGTTCCTCGCGGGTGACTTCACCCCAGTCACTCAGTTTTTGCTTGGCCGTTTCCAGGCCCTCTTTGAGAGGTGGCAGGGCGTGTTTTTCAGTCTCCTGCCAGCCGGATTTAAGGGCTTCCAGCAGCTTGTGATAGGCCTCGACCAGTTTCTCGTTGTTTGTATTCATTCATGACCTCCGTAGAATGCCGGATTTAACAACAGGCTTATTTACAATGTTAATTTAACAAGCCAGCGGGCAAAGATAGCTGATCTATATCAACGCTTACGGTATCCTTTGGGCTTCTCGCACAACCCACGTGAAAAGAACAAAATCAATGCAAGATCAGTATCATCCGGAAGAGATCGAACAGGTGGTCCAGCAATTCTGGGAGGAAAACCAGTCCTTCAAGGCCAGTGAAGACCCCGATAAAGAGAAATTTTATTGCCTGTCGATGTTCCCCTATCCCAGTGGTCGACTGCATATGGGACATGTCCGTAATTACACCATNNTTTGGCCTGCCGGCTGAAAATGCGGCTATCAAGAACAATGTTCCGCCTGCCAGGTGGACCCGCGAGAATATTGACTATATGCGAAACCAGCTAAAACAGCTGGGACTGGGCTATGACTGGGAGCGCGAACTGGCGACCTGCGATCCAGAGTACTATCGCTGGGAACAATGGCTGTTTACCCGCCTGTATAAAAAAGGCCTGGTTTACAAGAAAACCTCACCGGTGAACTGGTGCCCCAATGATCTTACTGTACTGGCCAATGAGCAGGTGATCGAAGGCAAATGCTGGCGTTGCGATACGGTTGTTGAGCGCAAAGATATTCCACAGTGGTTTATGAAGATCACGCACTATGCAGAAGAGTTATTGGCGGAACTGGACAAGCTGGACGGTTGGCCGGACCAGGTGCGCACCATGCAGCGTAACTGGATTGGACGCTCAGAAGGTGTCGAGGTGGTGTTTGACCTGGTTGGACACAAGGAAAAACTCAAGGTATTTACCACGCGCCCAGATACGCTTATGGGAGTGACCTATGTTGCTGTGGCACCGGAACATCCACTGGCACAGCAGGCAGGTACCCGCCATCGCAACGTGGATGAGTTTATAAAGGAATGTCTTTCTGTTGGCACGGCCGAAGCCATCGTGGAGACAATGGAAAAGAAAGGTATTGATACCGGTATCAAGGCCATCCACCCCATTACCGGGCATCACGTGCCGGTTTTTATCGCGAATTTCGTGTTGATGGGTTATGGCGAAGGCGCTGTCATGGCAGTGCCCGCGCATGACCAGCGTGACTGGGAATTTGCAGGTAAGTATGGGTTACCAATCATGCAAGTCATCGACAGCCGCGATGGTAGCGAGGTTGATCTTGCCAGAGGCGCTTTCGTTGATAAGGGTGTACTGGTCAACTCGGGCGAATTTTCCGGCATGACCTCGGAAAAGGCTTTTGATGCTATCGCGGCCAAGCTTAACAAATTGAACAAGGGACAAAAGCGTACCACCTGGCGGTTACGCGACTGGGGTGTGTCACGCCAACGTTACTGGGGTGCACCGATACCAATTATCAATTGCAAAAAGTGTGGCGAAGTAACAGTGCCTGACAAGGATTTGCCGGTAACACTACCAGAGGAAGTAAAGTTTGACGGTGTCGGATCACCCATCAAAAAAATGCCGTCGTTTTACAATACACGTTGTCCGAAGTGTGGTGGCAAAGCTGAACGGGAAACAGATACGTTTGATACATTTATGGAATCGTCCTGGTATTTCGCGCGCTTTGCGTCAGCAAATGCAAGTAGCAAGATGCTGGATCAGCGTGCAAATTACTGGTTGCCGGTTGATCAGTACATCGGTGGTATCGAACATGCCATTTTGCACCTTTTGTATGCGCGCTATTATAACAAGCTGATGCGTGATGCTGGCCTGATCCAAAACGATGAACCGTTTAGCAACCTGCTGACACAGGGCATGGTGTTAAAAGATGGCGCGAAGATGTCAAAGTCAAAAGGTAACACGGTTGACCCACAGGCATTGATTGAAGAATACGGTGCGGACACAGCACGCCTGTTTATCATGTTTGCTGCACCACCGGATCAAAGCCTGGAATGGTCAGATAGTGGTGTGGAAGGGGCGTTCCGCTTTCTACGTCGGTTGTGGCGGCTTGTTTACGATCATGTTGAGCGGGGTGTTACACCCTCATTGAATGTTGCCGCGCTTGATGATAAGCAAAAAGCAGTACGCCGCCAGGTGCATCAGACCATTCAAAAATGCTCGGATGATATNNATCGTGCCGCATATTACACATTACCTGTGGCAACAGTTGCGCCCTGAAGCAGAAACGGTTATCGATATGTCATGGCCGGTAGTTGATGAAAGCGCCCTGGCGCGTGACTCGATCGAGTTGGTGGTACAGGTAAACGGTAAATTGCGAGGTAGGGTGCAGGTTCCAGCCGATGCAGGGCGTGACGAAGTCGAAAAACAGGCATTGGCAGACGAGAATGTAAAACGCTTTGTCGAGGGTAATGTGATCGTAAAAGTCATCGTCGTTCCGGGTAAGCTGGTGAACATTGTTGTTAAGTAACAAGACAACGTATGTTTGTAGAAGTATTCTTGTGCTGCTGCTTGTCAGTAGTTTGTCTGGCTGTGGTTTCAGGTTGCGTGGTGCTGTCGAGTTACCACCGGCACTCAAGGAAACGCGCATCGTTGGTATCGCCGAGTTTTCGCCACTGGCCATTGAATTCAAACGGGTGCTCGCCCAGGCCGGGTCGGTGGTACGCGGCAGTAAGGACGCAACATCTTCAGCTATCGTTATCAACGGTGGCAACTTCACTCGCCGTGTTTTGTCCGTGGATGCACAAGGGCGTGTTGCTGAGTACGAAATAAAATACACATATACCTTTAAAATTCTCGGCAAAGAAAATGAAGAACTTATACCGCTACAAAAAATCGAATTAACACGCGACTACCGATTTGATCCCGGTAACGTGCTTGCCAAGGACACGGAAGAAACACAGTTGCGAAACGAGATGATCCGTTTTTCCGTTTCGCAGGCTATGCGCCGCATCAATGCCATGTTGCGAAATAAACCACAATCGTGAAAGCTCGTTACGAAACACTGTCAAGTTTACTTGCCAAATCGATGGCTCCGGTTTACTGGGTCAGCGGTGATGAACCGTTTCAGCTTGACCAGGCCTGTAACATGATTCGCGATGCAGCAAAGACACAGGGTTACAGTGAGCGACAGGTGTTTCATGTTGAACGGGGTTTTAGCTGGGAGCAGTTACAGCAGTCCGCAGACAGCTTGTCGTTATTTGCTGAACGCAAGCTGATCGAGGTTCGTATGCCGTCCGGCAAGCCGGGCAAGGAAGGTAGCAAGGTCTTACAGGCGTATGTAACAAATCCTCCGCAAGACACGATCCTGCTGTTAGTCAGCGGCAAACTGGAACCGGCTGCGCAAAAAACCAAATGGTTTAAGGCGGTCGAGCAGGGCGGTGTCATCGTGCAGGTCTGGCCACTGGATGCTACACGCCTGCCGCAATGGCTTCAGCAACGCATGAAGTTGCGTGACATGTCTGCCACTCCCGAAGCCCTGCGCTTGCTGGCCGACCGCATCGAAGGCAACCTGCTGGCTGCGGACCAGGAAATCGAGAAGTTATTGCTGCTCTATGGTCCCGGGCATATCGAGGCAGGGCAGGTGCAATCAGCCGTGGCAAATAGTGCCCGTTTTGATGTGTTTACACTGGTGGATGAGGCGCTATCCGGCAACGCCGCCCGCGTTTGCCGCATATTGCATGGTTTGCGTTCCGAGGGCACTGAGCCCGTGCTGTTGCTTTGGGCACTGGCACGAGAAATCCGTGCGCTGACCCAGATGCGCCAGGCGCTGGCTGCGGGAGAAGCCGTCGAGCGTGTATTGGCCGCGCATTTTGTCTGGGACAAGCGTAAACCCATGATACGTAAGGCCTTACAACGCCACGCGACATCCGGGTTGGAAACTATGCTACAGCAGTGTCACCAGCTGGACAGGCTGACCAAGGGCTATCGGGCAGGCGAAGTGTGGGATGAATTGTTAGAATTAGCCTTAGAGGTGGCCGGTAAGCCGGCACTGGCTTGCTAACGGGAAACGAAGATGGATGTGAAAGTCGATATAAAACAATACATGATGCAGCTTGGCCAACAGGCCCGGGCAGCCTCGCGTGTGCTAGCGCGTGCGCAAACCAGCCAGAAGAATGCCGCCTTGCTGGGTATTGCCGAGGCAATCGAACAGCAACGCGACGCCTTACTCAATGCCAACCAGCAGGATCTGGAGGCCGGGCGCGCCAAGGGGCTGGATGATGCTTTGCTGGATCGCCTGGAACTCAATGATGAGCGCATTGCCGCAATGGCCGAAGGTGTGCGCCAGATCGTGGCGTTACCTGATCCAGTTGGTGCCATCACAGATATGCGCTACATGCCTTCCGGTATCCAGGTCGGTAAGATGCGCGTGCCGCTCGGTGTAGTTGGTATCATTTATGAATCACGTCCCAACGTGACAATCGATGCAGCGGCGCTGTGTCTGAAATCCGGAAACGCGGCGATACTGCGGGGTGGTTCGGAAGCTTTGCATTCCAATCAGGCGTTGGCACAGTGTATTCGTGATGGTCTCAAAAAAGCCGGACTGCCAGTGGATATCGTGCAGGTAATTGAGACAGCCGATCGCAGCGCGGTGGGTGAATTGATTACCATGTCGCAGTATGTCGATGTCATCGTACCGCGTGGCGGCAAGGGATTGATCGAACGGGTCAGCGCCGAAGCACGTGTGCCAGTCATTAAGCATCTGCATGGCGTTTGCCATGTGTATATTGATGGTGAAGCCGATCTCGACAAGGCGACAGCCGTTGCCTTTAACGCCAAGACGCAACGCTATGGTACCTGTAACACGATGGAAAGCCTGCTGGTAGACCTTGCTGTTGCCAACGACGTATTACCGAAACTGGGTGAAATGTACCAGGCTGAAGGGGTCGTATTGAGAGGTTGTATTCAGACCCAGGCGATTTTGCCTTATTGTGAAGCCGCAACGGATGAAGACTGGGATACCGAGTACCTTGCACCGATCCTTTCCATACGTGTTGTGCACGGACTGGATGAAGCCATCGAACATATTCATCAGCACAGCTCGGGGCATACTGAATCTATCATTACTGAAAACTATAGTCGGGCACGTCGGTTCCTGACGGAAGTGGATTCCAGTTCTGTGATGGTCAATGCCTCAACCCGGTTTGCCGATGGTTTTGAATATGGACTGGGCGCAGAAATCGGTATCAGTACTGACAAGATACACGCTCGTGGACCCGTTGGACTGGAAGGTCTGACATCGCAAAAATATATTGTCTTGGGTGATGGTCATATCCGTACCTGATTCATATCTGTTGCCAGCGACAACTAGCCGGCATACTTTCACGTTGATCATATGATAGGTATTTATGGCGGCACGTTTGATCCGGTTCACTTCGGGCATTTACGACCGGCACTGGATGTGCATGAAGGCATTGGACTGGAACAGGTGCGCTTTATTCCCTGCGGCCAACCTCCGCATCGACAGCAACCAGTAGCCAGCGCGGAACAACGCCTGGCCATGGTCAGTTTGGCGGTGTCTGAACAACCCGGTTTTGTTGTCGATGATCGGGAGATAAGTCGGGGTGGCACGTCTTACATGGTGGATACACTGGCCAGTCTGAAACAGGAAAAGCCGGACAAAAAATTCTGCCTGATTCTGGGTATGGATGCGTTTATTGAGTTTGAGCAGTGGAAACGTTGGCAGGATATTTTGCAGATGGTTAGTCTTGTTGTGACGCATCGGCCCAATGCAGATTTTGATTCCGAAAAGACTAGCCATGCGCTGAATGAGTATCTGGTCAATCACAGGCAGGATGATATTGATGCTTTTTTAGATGCATCTGCGGGCAACATATTGTTTTACCCGGTGACACAACTGGATATTTCATCAACCATGGTGCGCAATTGTATACGGGACGGTAAAAATATTCGTTACTTGTTACCACAGGTTGTTACAGATTACATACGGCATAACAGGATTTATCAATAAGAGGTCTTGAGTGGAAATCGAAGCATTGAAAAAACTGGTAGTGGAAGCGCTGGAAGATATCAAGGGCAGTGACATACGCGTAATTGATGTCAGAGACAAGACAAGTATCACTGACGTCATGGTCATTGCTACCGGTAACAGTAATCGACAGGTCAAGGCACTGGTTGATTCAGTTATTGAGAAAAGTAAAAAAGAAGGCATACAGGTGCTCGGCACCGAAGGCACCGAGGCTGGAGAGTGGGCGCTGGTTGATCTGGGTGATGTGGTTGTCCATGTCATGCAACCATCGGTGCGCGATTTTTATAACCTGGAAAAACTATGGGGCGACGAAAGCCCGGCAAACAGCAGACAGGAAGTCTGATAAAGCTGTTTTTCACATGCAAATTAATATCATTGCTGTTGGTGAACGAATGCCTGGCTGGGTTGATACTGGATTCCAGGAGTATGCCAGGCGACTAGCCAACTCTATGCCGCTAAACATGATCGAGATACCGGCAGAGAAGCGAAGCAAGTCGGCGGACATCAAACGTATTATGTTAAAAGAGAGCGCTCGCATGCTGCAGGCGATACCAGACAGGGCGCACGTGGTGGCACTTGATCGTGAAGGCCAGCAATGGTCAACTGAAAAGCTGGCCAGCCAGCTCGAACAATGGCAACAACAGGGCGGTGATGTGGCGGTTCTGATCGGAGGGCCGGAAGGCATGACTAGCGAGTGTCTTGCGCGCGCACAAACACGTTTGTCTTTCTCCGCCATGACCTTTCCTCATCCACTGATTCGTATCATGTTAGCGGAGCAGTTATACCGGGCCTGGAGTATTTTGCAAAACCATCCCTATCATAAATAACGGAATAGCTGCATGGACGTGGATCTTTTTCTGGCCTCGCAATCCCCTCGACGACAGGAATTGCTTAATCAGCTCGGTGTACATTTCGCTGTGCGTAGCCAGGACGTGGCTGAGAACCACCAGCCCGGTGAAAAGCCCGAGGTGTTTGTTCAGCGTTTGGCTGTTGAAAAGGCCGCTGCTGTTCAGCAGGCACTGTCATCTACTGAACAACGCCCTGTACTGGGGGCTGATACCGTGGTGGTGATCGATGGTGAAATTTTGGGTAAACCAGCTACACGAGGTAATGCCATTACCATGTTGCAACGGCTATCCGGTCGTAGCCACCAGGTGATGACGGGTGTCGCAGTCGTTAGTCGCCAACAGTCAGTTTGTGTTAATGTGAGTGAGGTAACATTCCGCGAGTTGAGCCTCGAGGAGATCGAGGCATACTGGGATACTGGTGAGCCTGCCGACAAGGCAGGTAGCTATGCAATCCAGGGCTATGCTGCTGCCTTTATCACGAAGCTGGTAGGCAGCTACTCAGGCGTAATGGGATTACCTTTGTTTGAAACAGCACAGTTATTGGCACAGCATGATGTACCTGTATGGCAAAGATAGTGTATGAGTGAAGAATTACTAATTAACGTAACACCCCAGGAGACCCGTATCGCGTTTGTCGAAAATGGTGTGCTTCAGGAGGTACATATCGAGCGTGCACGCAAGCGTGGCCTGGTAGGTAATGTATATAAAGGAAAGGTTGTGCGGGTACTGCCTGGTATGCAGGCTGCTTTCGTGGAAATCGGGCTGGAGCGGACTGCCTTTTTACATGCCTCGGACATTGCGCGTAACCTGGAAGAAGAGGATGTATCAACGGAGAACCGGCCGGAACCGCAAATTGTAAGCCTGGTACAGGAAGGCCAGTCTGTGGTTGTGCAGGTAGTCAAGGATCCGATGGGTACAAAAGGCGCGCGTCTGACTACACAAATTTCAATACCGTCACGTTATCTGGTTTATATGCCTGGTGCACAACACGTCGGTATCTCGCAAAAGATTGAGAATCCCGAGGAACGTCAGCGATTGAAAGACATCATCACCGAGTTGTCGGTACAGTTTGATCCGGGCGGTTATATTCTCAGGACAGTAGCCGAAGGTGTGAGCAAGGAAGCTATTTTGAAAGACATGCAGTTCCTGCAAAAACTCTGGAGAGCAATCGTCGAGAAAGTCGAGACCGAACAGGATGGTTCGCTGGTACATGAGGATCTACCACTGGTAATGCGCACCATGCGTGATCTCGGCGATACGGATCTTGAAAAAATCAGGATCGATTCGCGCGAGACCTATGAAAGGGTTAATCGTTTCGCAGAAAAATTTATACCCGAGTTATCCGGGCGTATTGAACACTACCCGGGTGAACGACCGATTTTTGATATTTATGGTGTCGAGGATGAAATCCGCAAGGCCTTATTGCACAAGGTACAGTTAAAGTCCGGTGGATACCTGATTATCGACCAGACCGAGGCGATGACTACTATCGATGTCAATACCGGCGCATTCGTAGGGCATCGCAACCTGGAAGAAACCATTTTCAAAACCAATCTGGAAGCCAGTCAGGCCATCGTCAGACAACTTCGTCTGCGAAACCTGGGGGGCATTATTATTATCGACTTTATTGATATGCTGGACAGCGAACATCGTCGCCAGGTGCTGCGTGCACTGGAAAAAAACCTGGAAAAGGACCATGCCAAAACGCATATCAGCGAGGTATCCACACTTGGCCTGGTTGAAATGACGCGTAAACGTACACGTGAATCGCTAGAACATGTTCTGTGCGAGGCCTGTCCAACGTGCAGCGGGCGTGGTTCACTAATGACGGCAGAAACAGTTTGTTACGATATATTTCGAGAAATCCTCCGCGAGGCTCGACAATTTGACGCTCAGCAACTGTTGGTACTGGCTTCCCAGTCAGTTGTAGATCTGCTGGTGGATGAAGAGTCAACCAGCTTGGCGGAGCTCGAGGAATTTATAGGCAAGCCAATCAAACTGCAGGTTGAATCAGAGTATACACAAGAGCAGTTTGATGTGGTTTTGATGTAATCATTTTCAGGCAATCGCACCATGGAATTTTTTCGTAACTGTCTGCGATGGACATACCGATTCTTCTGGTATTCACTGGTAGGTCTGATATTAAGTATTGCGGTTGTCATTTCCATTCTGCGTGTCTTTCCTCCGGATGTTGAAGTTTATCGAGAGCGGGTTGAACAGCTGGCCAGTACTGTCATCGAAACCAGTGTGCGTATTGGCTCGATGGATGCGAGGATTGCCGGATTTACACCGCAGGTAATCTTCAACGATGTCATCCTCCTGGACGCCAAAGGTGAACAGGAGATTGTTCGTTTTGAAAAGGCCAGCCTCGGCATCGATCTGTTACGCAGTATCTTTAGTAAAAAGCTGATTCCTGACAGCTTTACCATTCATGGTGTAAACCTGAGTATCATTCGCCAGCAGGACGGTACTTTTATTATCAGGGGTCTGGACTTCGCAAAAGTTGGACAACAACTGGAGACCACGCAGGAACTGACAAAACCGGCATCCAATGAATTATCCCGCTGGTTGTTTGAGCGCAGTGAACTGGCGATCAAGGACAGCTCGGTTGTCTGGATCGATGAAATCCAAGGCAAGAAAACTCGCCACTTTCAACACGTTAACTTTTTTATTCGTAATGACGAACAACGCCACCAGCTTACTGGCACTGTGCAGTTGCCGGACGAGTTGGGACGAGACGTTAAAGTGGACATTGACTTTACTGGTAATATTCTCGATCCACTTAAATGGCAAGGCCGTTTTTACGCCAGTGGCAAGGGATTGCAAATCGTCAACTGGGGAATGAAACCCGTGCACGAGGATACCTCTATCAATGCAGGCGTAATTGATGCCGAATTATGGGGTGTATGGAAAGACGGTCATATTGAAAAGGTTACTGCAGATGTTGCGGGCTATGACATGGATATCAGGTTCCACAAGGATACCTTCCCTTTTTATGTGCGGCTTGCCAGCGGTCAGTTTCACTGGCGCCGTGAGGGGGGTGGCTGGTTACTGAATATCGATGATTTTCGCTATCACGATAGCAAGAGGGACTGGCCTGCCAGTGATATCAGTGTGCGTTATCAAGTTGCAAGTGAGAATACTGAATCAGTAAAAATTTATTCCAGCTTTATACGTATTGGCAATATCAGGCGAATTTTACTGGAGTCGCGCCTGATGGAAAAAGATATACAGGAAACATTGGCAGGTTTAAATCCGGCGGGCGATCTTGCTAACCTGCATTTTGGTTACACAAAACGCAAGAATCAACAGGCGCAATATTATCTCAGTACTGGATTCAAGGATCTGACAATTGAACCCTGGAAAAAAATACCTGGTTTTACCAGCATCGATGGTCAGGTTCAGTTAAACCATGAGACTGGCCAGCTGCAACTTGAAAACAGTGTAGCTTCTGTCGAACTACCCAAGTTATTTCGTCAACCGTTTGAAATTACCAAGCTGGATGGGAAGCTGCGGTGGTGGCGCTACAATGAAGCGTGGCATATTCAATCGGACAATATTTATCTCAGCACAACGGATATTGATTCTGATTTAGCACTGGCTCTGACTATTCCAGATAATGACACGTCTCCCTATCTTGATATGCAGGTACGTTACGTTAATGGTGATGCACGCCAGGCATGGCGTTATTATCCGGTCAGCATTATGGACAAGGAACTGGTTGACTGGCTTGATAATGGTATTGTCGATGGCCATGTAACTAGTGGTGGGTTTGTATTTAATGGCCGCTTCAAGGATTTTCCTTTTCGAAATGGTAAAGGGACCATGATTGCCCATTTAGATACCCGCGAGGTTGAGCTCAACTACCAAAAAGGCTGGCCACATATCAATGGCATTGCCAGTGATATACATATCACTGGACTGGGATTGGAGATTTATGCCACTTCAGGCAAGGTGTACGACAGCTGGATTAATAATACATCGGTCAGAATAGATCAGTTTCGGGAGCCGGTACTGAAAGTGCGCAGCGATATTAACGGCAGCACACACGATCTTATTCGTTATGTTGTTAATACACCCATCGCTGTCGGCGGGAAAAACTTTTNNTATCAAGGGTAAAACGACAGGGAAAATACAAATCAACCTGCCACTGGCCAAGCGACTGAAAAAGACAGTTGCAAACTATTATGATGGTGAGTTTCTTATCAAAGACAGTAGCCTTTCTTCATGGAATGACAAATTACAGATTTCTGGTATAGCAGGTAAACTGAATTTTAACCCGCGAGGTGTTTTTTCCAATGCACTGACTGGCAAGGTTTTTGGAGAAGCCACCAGCTTCAAACTTTTCACCAGTGATGTGAATGGCTCCTGGGACATCAAGTTGAGTATGCAGGGGACCGTCGACGCTGAAACTGTCGGCAAGCAGTTTGATGCCGGTTTTTCCGGTCATCTTAAAGGTAAAACACCATGGCAAGGTGCGCTGTCCTTTGGATACAAAACAGAGAAAAAAACCGTTCCTGGTGCCTTTCAGTTTGCAAGTAGCTTGAAAGGTGTACTGATCGATTTGCCTGCACCGCTTTCTAAGACAGGTCAGGAATCATTTGATGTAAGGGCCGAAATCATGTTTCCGGAAAACGATATGTTACCGGTCACGTTTTCGTATGGTGACAGGATGGCTGGTAACTTACTTTTTAATACCGATGAAAATAAGCCTGCATTACTCGAGCGTGGTGCGGTTATGTTTTCTGGCAAGGAAGCTGTGCTGCCGGTCGAAAAGCAATTCGTGCTGCGCGGTAGTTTAACTGCATTCCCTCTAGGCGAATGGCAGGCGTTTAGTGAAAAACAAACCAAAACACCGGGTACCGCATTTCTGGATACGCTCGGAGTTCCTGTTGTATTTGATATGCAAGAGCTAAATATAAAAACCACCGAGCGCGATGAACAATATCCGGACACAGATCCGCGTGAGACTGCGTTGATTAATGGCCAGGTTGACCATCTTAGTATTGATGATATGCCGCTGGGCAAAGTGGTTATCCAGACAACACGCCATCCGGAAGGGGTTAAAATTAATACTCTTAAAATCCAGTCTGCCGCGATGCAAGTCGATATAGAAGGATCCTGGCTATACAGAAACGGCAGGCAGCGCACAAACCTCTTGATCAATGCGCGTAGCAATAATCTAGGCGCAATGTTACAGCGTCTTGGTTATGCTGCGATGATCAAGAAAGGCAAGGCGCGTGCAGTGATGCAGGCCAACTGGTCTGATGCGCCTTATCATTTCAAGATGGCCAAGTTAAATGGCACCCTGGGTATCGTCATTGATGATGGCGAAATCACAAACATAGAACCGGGTGCCGGCAGAATGCTTGGCCTGTTCAGTGTGGCGGAATTGCCACGGCGTTTGTTCCTGGATTTTGGCGAGTTGCGCGAGGGTTTTGAATTCAAGCAGATATATGGGTTGTTTGAAATCGAAGATGGTAATGCATGGACTAAAAACCTGAGTATCATCAGTTCAATCGCATTTATTGGGATAACGGGGCGGACTGGTCTCGCGCAACAGGATTTTGATCAGCATATCAGCGTGGTACCCAATGTGACCGGTTCCTTGCCTGCGATTTCCTGGATACTAGGGGGTGGTCAGATTGGTGCAGTTACACTTATACTGGATCAATTGATCGGCGGTGAAGTGAACAAGTCAGCAGCAACCAAGTACCATGTAACAGGTAGTTGGGAAAAACCGGTTATCACTAAACTTCCATCCACGCAGACAACAGAATAGAACTAACCATAGAGATTTAATCAACGCATGAACAAGACTAGCTGGCACAGGCTACAATTCCTGTTTTTTGCCATATCAGGCATTTTATTCTCATCAGCTAATGCGCAGGAAATTGAGACGCTGAGCCAGGCACAGTGGAACATACCGCGTTCGGCCACGACCATTATCGGTATGCCAGCGATACAAAACACAGTTCGCAAATACCAGGCCACCAGTGGATCCAGAATCCACATTCGCTATGCAGGCGGTGATGAGGGCACTCTGTGGGTCAACGAGTTACGCAGCTGGCTGGTGTCACTGGGAGTGCCTTCCAGAGATATCGAGTTGCTACCAGGTGCCAGCAACCCGGAACAGTTGGAGCTTCTTGTTGTCAATCCATTGAAATCCTCGAGATAGGCTACATCGATTAATTAATAATGAGTCAAATTGCAGCAATACAGATGGCAGCGGGCCCTAATACTGTTGCCAACCTCACCGAGGCTGCTCGCCTGATAGACATGGCGGTACAGGCCGGCGCAAACATGCTTGTTTTACCGGAAAATTTTGCCCATATGGGTATGAATGAAGTCGATAAACTGGCCATCAGCGAGCAAGAAGGTGACGGACCAATTCAACAGTTCTTGCGTGATCAGGCCAGGGCTAACAACGTCTGGATTGTTGGTGGCACGTTACCTATAGCGACGCAAGACCCTGCGAGAATAAGGTCAAGCTGCCTGGTTTACAATGACAATGGCGAGCAGGTTGCGCGCTACGACAAGATTCACCTGTTNNGCGGGTGATCAACTGGTTGTATTTGAATCGCCGTTTGGACGCGTTGGTCTCGCTGTCTGTTACGATATTCGATTTCCCGAGATGTTTCGGAAAATGCATCAGCAGCAGGTTGAGATAATTGCTTTACCATCGGCGTTTACTGCAACAACCGGCAGGGCACACTGGGAGCAGTTGGTGCGTGCCAGGGCAATAGAAAACCTGTGTTATGTCGTTGCTGCCGACCAGGGTGGCTACCATGTCAATGGCAGGGAAACCCATGGACATAGCATGATTGTCGACCCGTGGGGAAACGTCATGGATATTTTAGCAAGTGGCTCTGGATACGTGATGGCTAACATAGATATCAATCAACTACACCAGATAAGGCGTACTTTTCCTGCGCTACAACACCGACACTTTGTACACAAGACGAGTAACTAATTATGGCTGAACAACATCTGTCAATTGCGCGCAAGGTTTTGCTGGATCCTGCGCAACTCGATGAAGGCACGCTCGAAAAGGTGATGCACAATATGCTGGGACATGCCATTGATTATGCCGATCTGTATTTTCAAACTAGCAAGCATGAATCCTGGGTGCTGGAAGATGGCATCGTTAAGGAGGGACAACATAACATTGAGCAGGGTGTTGGTGTACGGGCTATTAGTGGTGAAAAAACCGGTTTCGCCTATTCGGATGAAATCCTGTTACCGGCATTGAGTAATGCGGCCGCAGCTGCACGGGCCATTGCCCGACAGGGACAGGATAAACAGTTACAGGCATGGCAGAATCAGCAAATTACGCCACTGTATAGCAGCGATGATCCTCTCGCGGTGTTAAGCGCACAACAAAAAATAGCATTGTTGCGTTCTGTCGATGAAGAAGCACGCAAGCAAGATCCACGCGTCAAGCAGGTGATTGTATCTCTGGCGGGCGTGCATGAAGTTATCCTGCTGATGGCAAGCGATGGTACGCTCAGTGCCGATGTCCGACCGCTCGTGCGAATGAATGTTAATGTGATCGCCGAGCACAAAGGGCGGCGTGAACAGGGTAGTGCCGGTGGTGGCGGTCGACAGTCGTATGACTATTTTCTGCAGGATAAACGCGCACTTGGATTTGCTAAAGAAGCAGTGCGCCAGGCGCTGGTTAATCTGGAAGCGGTAGCGGCACCCGCAGGGACTATGCCGGTTGTACTGGGTCCCGGTTGGCCAGGTGTATTGCTACATGAAGCAGTTGGACACGGACTTGAAGGGGACTTTAATCGCAAGGGCAGCTCACTGTATGCAGGACGTATCGGGCAGAAAGTTGCCTCCGAGTACTGTACGGTCATCGATGAAGGTTCAATTGCGAATCGCCGAGGCTCGCTCAGCGTGGATGATGAAGGCGTGCCGACGCGTAAAAACGTGTTAATTGAAAATGGCATTTTGAAAAATTATATGCAGGACAAGATGAATGCACGCCTGATGAATATGTCGCCTACAGGTAATGGACGGCGTGAATCCTATTCCCACCTGCCGATGCCCCGTATGACGAATACCTACCTGGCGGCAGGTAATCATGATCCGCAGGAGATTATTGGCTCGGTCGAAAAAGGTATCTACGCGGTGAACTTTGGTGGTGGCCAGGTAGATATTACTTCTGGCAAGTTTGTGTTCTCTGCCAGTGAAGCTTACCTGATTGAAAAAGGTAAAATTACCACACCGCTGAAGGGTGCCACCCTGATTGGTAATGGGCCGGATGCCATGAACCAGGTCAGTATGGTTGGACATGACCTGGAACTGGATACCGGTGTCGGAGTTTGTGGCAAGGAAGGCCAAAGTGTACCGGTGGGTGTTGGACAACCTACACTTAAGCTGGACAGGATAACAGTAGGCGGAACCGGCTAGTTACTGTTCGTCAATAATGTCTTTTATATAGCGAAACAGTTTACGAGCGGCAGTAGGCGCGGCATTTTTTTTGGCTTCCTGATGCGACTGACGCACCAGCTGTCGAAGGTGTTGTCGATCGGCCTGCGGATAGTGATCAATAAACTGGTTAATGGCTGTATCATTTTGTTGTAACAGCTGATCACGCCATTGTTCCAGTTTGTGGAATTGCGCCGTGTCATGCCGATGTTGACTTTGAAGCCTGGCAAGTTGCTGTTGTATGTGTTGCATATCGCTGTTGCGTATTTGCTTACCAAGGTACTGTAACTGGCGCTTGCGAGCAATATTTGACTTTATGGATTGCGTAGTGACAACGTTTTCCAGCACGTTGACTGGCAGGTCAAGTTTATTTAGCGTGGCTTTGTCCAGGCCAACCAGTTGCTTGCCGATATCGGTTGCCTGCTGAGCCAGACGTTTGAGTTCAGTCTTGCTGACAAAATCGCTCACATCATTTGGCGAATCTGTTTTGGGGTAATCGTCAGATGTCATGCGGTCAGGATTTGTTTATTAACGGAATTGAATCATGAGCTTAACAGAATCAAAACAGACAGCACAACAAACAGACCCGTTTGATCGGACCGGGTTGCGCGACATTGTCGATTTCATGCTGCAAGAGGCTTCACGCCTGGGTGCAACTGCTGCAGAAGCCGGTCTCAGTATTGAATCCGGCTTGCAGGTGACGGTGCGTATGGGCGAGGTCGAAACCATCGAGCACAATCGTGACAAGGGACTGGGCATTACCGTGTTCATCGGGCAACGCAAAGGTTCAGCCAGTACTACGGATTTCAGTCGTAATGCGGTAAGCGAAACTGTTCGCGCGGCCTGCGACATAGCCCGATACACAGAAGAGGACCCCTATGCCGGTTTGCCTGAATCGGATCGGCTGGCCAGGGAAATTCCTGACCTGGATCTGGATCATCCCTGGGACTTGAGCGCGGAACACGCGATCGAACTGGCTACCGAGTGTGAAACAATCGCGCGTAACCATGACAAGCGTATTACCAATTCTGAAGGTGCCTACATTACTTCACATCGTGGTCTGCGAGTTTACGGTAGTAGCCTGGGCTTTTTACAGGACTATGTCACCACGCGCCATAGTAATGGTTGTACCGTGATAGCCTCGTCGGGTGACAGGATGGAGCGCGATTACTGGTATAGCGTTTCACGCCTGGCCGATCAGCTGGATGATGTGGCAGTGGTTGGCGAAAAGGCCGCGCAAAGAGCGATAAGCCGGCTCGATGCCAAGCATCTAACCACACAGAAATTACCTGTCATTTTCCAGGCAGAAGTGGCGCGTGGTCTGCTGGGACACCTGGTGCGCGCTATCAGTGGTGGTGCACTGTACCGCAACGCGAGTTTTCTGCTCGACAAACTGGACTCACAAATCTTTACCGAGCACGTGTCTATAGATGAACGTCCACATATAAAAAAGGCTATCGGCAGTGCACCGTTTGATAACGAAGGTGTTGCAACCCAGGCACATGACATCGTGACCGATGGCAAGCTAAGAAGTTATGTACTGGATAGTTATGCAGCGCGTCGCCTGAATATGCACAGTACGGGCAATGCCGGGGGTGTGCATAATCTATATATCAATAATAGTGACAAGGATCTGCCCGCATTACTGAAAGACATGCACAGGGGACTATTGATTACCGAGGTCATGGGGCAGGGTGTAAATATTGTGACCGGTGACTATTCCCGAGGTGCTGCAGGTTTCTGGGTTGAAAATGGTCAAATACAGTACCCGGTCGAAGAATTTACCATTGCCAGTAACCTTGCAGACATGTTTCGACAGCTCGTTGCGATAGCTAACGATATAGATACTCGCAGTAGCCTGTGTACAGGCTCGTGGCTGATAGAACAAATGACCATTGCCGGCGACTGAATAAATTAACGGGGTAGGATAGTCATGGAATACGTACTACCAAGAATACTTGTTAGCGTGTTGCTGTTAGCTGTCTGCTTGTCTTCTCATGCGCTGAACATTGAAGGTGTTGAAGTGCCTGATCAGATCACGCAATCCGTGAGTAACCAGAAACTGGTACTGAACGGGGCTGGTGTGCGTAATAAGTTCGTGTTCTCCATNNGGAGGGCTTCGAGGAAAATAATACCGAAGCGCAGATGCAATCCTTGCAACAACGATTAAATGATTTCAATCACCTTTTCAGAACCGTTGCCAGGGGCGATGTGATCGTGCTGGATTATGTACCGGGCAAGGGTACAAGCGTCAGTATCAATAATGAGCTGCAGGGTACTGTTCCCGGTCATGATTTTAACCAGGCATTACTCAAGGTCTGGTTGGGTGATGAACCGGCTGATGATGATCTAAAAGAGGCCATGCTGGGCACTTCGCAGGCAGAGTGATCCTTGTCCGGTCGCGGGTTACTCCGGCGGTTCCTTTTCAAGCTTACGCACCAGCCGAAAGGGCAGACCAACAATCAATGCCACCAGGCTACCCATAAAGAAACTGGTGATAGTACCAACGAACCATAGCGGGTCGAGATAGCCAAGCTCAATATAGCCCATAACCTGCGTCAGAATCATAATTACAATCGCACCCGCCAGTGAAGCCAGGTAATAATGTTTGATATAGCCATGGCATGCAACGGCTATTGCGATCCAGCTTAGTAATAACAGAATGATTTTCAGATAATCAGGCATGTCAGATGTTGATGTGCTCGCTGGTGTCGCAGATATATGTGGCGACGTCAATCCAGACATTTATACCTATATAAGGAATAGCGTAGCCAGCCCAAGGAACACAAAGAAACCAACCACGTCAGTAATTGTCGTGAGTACAACGCTGCCGGACAGGGCAGGATCTGCATGCAACTTCTTCAAAATAATTGGTATCATCGCGCCAGATATGGCGGCAACTATCAAGTTAACGACGATGGCAAACCCAATCACCATGCTAAGGCCAATATCCTGGTACCAGATCTCCACTATACCAACAATAACAACTGCCCATATCAGGCCATTCCAGATTCCTACGCCCAGTTCCTTGAAGACCAGTTTTTTGGCGTTTGATGGACTGATCTGCCCCAATGCCATGGCGCGAATGACCAGTGTCAGGGTCTGGCTGCCGGCAATACCGCCCATACTGGCAACAATCGGCATGAGTACAGCCAATGCAACCAGCTTGTCGATGGTGGCATCAAACTGGCGAATGACAAATGAGGCAATTATGGCAGTTAAAAGGTTGATACCGAGCCACAGTGCACGGCGGCGTGTACTCTTTATCACTGGCGAGAACAGGTCTTCTTCTTCGGTCAAANNTCATGCGTTAGTAACTCGGTAAATGACAGGCTACCCTGGTAGATACCATCGCGATCAACCACGAACAGGCTGTCAGTGGTTTCTGGAAGTTCACCACGGCGCCGCAAATAGCGAAAAACAACATCCAGCGTAATGTCGGCACGGACCATTACTGTATCCAGGTCCATCAGACCACCTGCGGTGTCTTCCGGGTACTGCAGGACGGATCGCAGGCGCTCGCGATCCTGATGTTCCATGGTGAGCAGGAGTTCCTGTATAACACCCTGCGGCATTTCCGGCAGAATATCAGCCAGGTCATCAGTATCCAGGCCCTCGGTTGC
>DJMK01000133.1 GCA_002436485.1 Proteobacteria bacterium UBA6492 | reverse complement strand
GGTCGGTGTCCTCGATACGCAGCACGAACTTGCCGCCATGCTTACGGGCAAATAACCAGGAAAACAGCGCCGTGCGTGCACCACCGATATGTAGATAACCGGTTGGGCTGGGGGCAAAACGGGTACGGATGGTCATAGGCGGCTATTGTACTGATTATTGCTGAAATGAACAGATGGTCATGCGTTACCGGTTTAATTCCTTACTCGGCCTGCTTCTTGTCGAGAAAGACCGCGAGTTCACTGATAGTCTGGTGCTCAAACAAGTCGGTAATGTCCAGCATGCCTGGATATTGATTATCGATCTCCTGGTGTATCTCGCTGAGACTGAGTGAACTCAGTCCTATCTCAAAGAAGTTATCTGCTACATCAATGACCTTGTCTTTCTCGACACTTAGAAAGATCGATTTGAGTTTTTGTTCGGTATTGCTCAGCTCGCCTTGCTCTTGCTGGTGCGCTTCGGCCAGTGCCTGCCGAATCGTTTCGATAGTCGCATCATATTCACCACTCAGGTAGCTATCCCCCAGTAGCCGACGCTGTAATTTACCACTGGTGGTTTTGGGAATACGATTAACCGGAATCACATGCTCCACTTCCAGCCCGGTTTGTTCATTTACATGACGCGTCACATCACGCACGATGCCGATAAAATCATGAATATCGCCCCGAAACAGGACAAAAATAAGCAGGTGATCGCTGTCCTGTCCTGCCTTGCGTACACCATAGGCAACAACTTTGCCTAGCTCCAATTCCTGCAATTGCAGGGCGACAGCTTCTATGTCGTGTGGGTAGTAATTTAACCCGTTAGAGAAAATGATGTCCTTTTCCCTGCCAGTGATTACCAGCTCGTTGTGGTCGGTCAGAAAACCAAGATCACCGGTATTTAGCCAACCATCACCGGTCAGCGCATGTTTGTTAGCTTCATCATCAAGATAGTAACCCGAGGTCACACTCGGTCCCTTGATCTGGACCAGACCAATACAATTGGTAGCGAGCTGCGCATTCATCGTATCAGTGATTTTAATTTGCATATCCGTGACTGGCGGGCCTTCAATAACGAAACCGATCGCATCCGGATGATCCCTATCAACGAACTGAACCTGGTCACCCAGCAACAAGGAATGCCGATCAAGATATGCCGTTTTATATGGCTCATTCAGTGCGGGAAAAGCCACCGCCAGTGTCGCTTCTGCCAGGCCATACACGGTGAACATGGTTTCCCTTTTTAGTCCTGCCGGTTGCAGTGTTTCCAGGAACTGTTCACACAATTCGATCGAAATAGGCTCAGCACCATTATAAATGACCCGTAACTGTGAGAGATCGATATCGGTGGGAGTCTTGTTTTTTAGCGCTTTCAGGTAATGCTTGTAGCCAAAGTTGGGAGAACAGGTCACCGTGACATTCAATTCACTGGCCTTATCAAGCCATAACAAGGGGCGTCGGCTAAATAAGTCCGTTGGCATCAGGCACTGTGACATCCCCACTGCAAGCATGTTCAGATGAAAACCCAGCAAGCCCATATCATGCGTCAATGGCATCCAGCTTAGACTAATGTCATCTGGCGTAAAGCCACCGCCTATCACGATAGCATTGATATTATTCATTATGTTTTTATGTGTCAGCACAACACCTTTTGGTTCACTGGTCGAACCGGATGAAAACTGGATAAAAGCCACATCCTCATCTTGAGGATCATGCGGTTGCCCCCGTAGCTCATGGTCTTCCAGTAAATTCGCAAGTATCGTTTTGCTTTTCACAGTCTGCAGTGACTCATGCAGGTGATGCGTGCCGGCAAAATTACTCAAGCGCTCCAGGTGTTCTTCGGTAGTAAACAGATGCGGACGTTCGAGCTTGTTGAAAACACGAAACAGTTTACCTTTGTGCTCATCACTGATCCCAACGGCAATCGGAACCGGTACTATTCCTCCGAGGATGCATGCCCAGAATGCTTCGACAAATGTCTGGTTATCTTTATGAAGAATAATCAGGTGATCGCCAGCAGTTAGACCCTGTTCCTGGAAGTCATACAGCATCATCATCGAGCGATCATGCAGGTCCCTGTACAAAAGCTGACGGTGGTCCTGTTTACCCTCGATAAAGGTTACCCCGCGTTGCGTATCCAGCTGTGCCAATAAGGCGGCATTAAGTGTCTTGAATGTAATCATGTTCTTGTCAATCTCGAGGCAAGATTCGCATATGAATGGGATACCGCGTTCGCAGGTTAACTTCAGGCGCCAATTCTACCGGTTGATCCTCGACATACTCCATTCTGAAGTGCCGCGCCATCAAACCAAAATGCACCTGGGCTTCGACGATTCCGAAAAAGTCCCCAATACACCGGCGTGGACCGGCCGAGAACGGAATGTAGGCAAACTTATGACGCTGTTTAATAGCTTCAGGGGTAAAGCGCTCCGGATCAAATTTCTCTGGTTCCTCCCAGTAGTCGGGATGACGATGCAGATAATATGGTGAAATAAAAATATCACTCCCTGCCGGCACATCATATTCTCCCAACTTATCATCCTTGATTGCCTTGCGGGTAAATAACCATACAGGCGGATATAGACGCAAAACCTCTTCGGTTACCTGTCGTATATACGGTAATTCCATAATATGTTCAAAACCGGGTATTTGCTCATAACTGGCATTGTCCACTTCAGCCTGCACCCTGGCTTCAACGTCATGATATTGCGACAGGCTGTACCAGATCCAGTTCATGGTGGTTGCGCTGGTCTCTGAACCGGCAACAATGAGTGTCATCACCTCATCAATTAACTCCTTGTCACTCATCGGTTCGCCAGTTTCTTTGTCACGTGCATCCATGAAGACAGAGACAAAATCATTCCTGACTGGCTTGTCCTGTCTACGTTGTTGGATAATATCCCCAACCAACCTGGTCAGCCCGCGAAACTTGACTGCCAACTTCAGATCACGCGCACTGTCGTCGGTGAGTATAGAAAACGGGTTACCCCCTTCCCGCTCAAAAATCGTATCCAGGTCTTCACTGAACAGCGCACGCAAAATAATCTCCAGCGCAAGCTCATTGGTGCTTTCCGTGATATTGATGATTTCGTTATGGTTCGCGAGCTGCTGCCATTTTTCAAGTAACTTGATGTTCGCCAGTTTTACCTGATCAACAAGTTGCGCTATGACATCTTTACCAAATGCTGGCTGAATCATGCGCCGTTGTTTTCGCCAGAAAGGGCCATCGCTGACAATGATGCCATTGCCAAGCAACATCTTAACCCGTTCGAAGCCAACGCCTTTGTAATAACGGTCATTGTTACTAACCAGGATTTGTTTAATGTAATCAGGCTGATTTACAAAATATGCGATATCTTTTCTTTTTACCTGGGTTAGCGAAAAAATATCCGGGTATATTTTGACCCACTCGGCCAGGTTCTGAAAACATTCCGTCGTGGTATTCAGATCAAAGGGCACTGTCGGCCCTGCCGGGAAGGTGGATTTGCTGGAATGTGATGTGGTCATGACCTGATGGGTCAGCTTTTAATCTGGCTAATTACTCAACAGTTACCGGAAGCGGGTGCCCGCGAAGTGTACTATAGTGCGCTTCACATGGTAAGGTATTCTATATATATTGTAGCCAAGATAAAACATTCACCCCGTCCATTCCCCGTTCAGATCGCATGACTAACAAAAAACTGAAACGCCGCCTGCAGACCCTGCTGCTCGAGCCGTTGGTACGCCTGCTGTTTGCCATTATCTGGTCGAGCTGCCGGGTTCGTGTCGAAGGGGAAGCAAATATTGATGAGCTGGTGCAATCAGGCAAACCGTTTATTCCCTGCTACTGGCACCAGCACCACTTCTATTGCAGCTGGTACATGCGCCGTCTGATCCGGCGTGGCCTCAAGATCGGCTTTCTGATTAGCCCTTCCCGTGATGGTGATATACCGGCAAAACTGGCTCGCGCCTGGGGTGGCGTTGTCGTGCGTGGTTCAACCACGCGAACCGGCGCACAGGCCATGCGTGACATGTACAAAATTATCGTCAAGGACGGTGTTTCACCGGTAACCACCTCGGATGGACCGCAGGGCCCGATTCATATTTTCAAGCTGGGTGATATCCTGTTAGCGCAATTTACCCAGGCACCTTTGTTACCGCTGTCCTATGCGGCAAGCCGTGCCTGGCAACTTAACTCATGGGACAAATTCCTGATCCCAAAACCGTTTGCAAAAATTGTGGTTACCATTGGTGAGCCAGTTACTATTCCCAAGGGCCTGTCGGCTGAAGATCTCGAGCCGTTTCGCCTACAGATGGAAAACGCACTTAAATCGCTCACAGAAAAATCGCAACACCAAGTTGGTGCAAACTAGCACTGCATTTACATCTTCAACATGCACGACATGTTGCAAGGCTTATACAGCACAATGAATACTCACTATACTAAACAATATCTCTGGTAAAGTTTTTGCAAGGACACATTATGACACTGGCAATGATCGGTCTGGGTAAAATGGGCGCCAATATGGCGAGGCGTCTGTGTCGCGGTGGTATCGAGGTGATCGGCTATAACCGTTCAAACGCTATCGTCGAAGAACTGGCAAAAGAAGAAGGCATGATACCTGCCACTTCGCTCGATGATGTTATTGATAAATTATCTACACCGCGCCTTGTCT
>DJMK01000130.1 GCA_002436485.1 Proteobacteria bacterium UBA6492 | reverse complement strand
CGGCCAACGTATCAATGGCGTGTTAATTGCAAACGGTCCGGGCAAGGCACTGGCCTATGCCCTGTTTAACCTGCAGGAACGCGGCCGCCTGTTTATCGGGCATGGCGATGAAGTCTACGAAGGCATGATCGTGGGCATTCACTCACGCGACAACGACCTGGTGGTCAACCCGCTCAAGGCCAAGCAACTCACCAACGTTCGAGCTGCCGGTACTGACGAGAATCTCCTGCTGACGCCACCGATTCGCATGACGCTCGAACAGGCGCTGGAATTCATCGACGATGACGAGCTGGTCGAGGTGACTCCACATCATATTCGCCTGCGCAAGAAATTCCTTAAGGAACACGAACGCAAGCGCGAAGCCCGCTCTGCCTGACGACTTCATTATCATCTTGTTGCTGCGGTGCCAGGCATGAGCATGCACTCAAGGCGAGCCAATCCATGACCAAAGTATGCAGCGCCTTGATCCCGGTACTTATATCTCCCAGTAAACGCTGAGTGCTGCATGATGATGCTCGGCAAATTTTGCTGAGATTCGGTAGCAATGTTCTGAATAATTCTCTAGACTATTCAAACGCTTACATTATTTTCCCGAGAATAAATCAGAAGAATGAGACCACTGGGACAACTTTTCCGCCTGATGTATATCAGCTGGGTGCTGGTGCGCCATGGCCTGGATGACCTCATCCTGGCCAGCCACCTGTTTCGTCCCGTACGTTGGGTCCGCTACGCTCTGCCGTGGAACTGGATTCCTCGCCGTCGTCCACCACGTGGTGAAGCCATTCGCCGCACGCTGGAAGAGCTCGGTCCAATCTTCATCAAGTTTGGCCAGATCCTCTCTACCCGTCGCGACCTGCTACCGGATGACATCGCCATTGAGCTGGCCAAGTTACAGGACCAGGTACCGCCGTTCCCGGACCGTGTTTCCAGGCAGATTATCGAACAGGCCTACGGCAAACCGGTATCCGAAATCTTCAAGAGCTTTGAAGCTACCCCCTTTGCCTCCGCGTCCATCGCCCAGGTACACGGCGCTGTACTACCTGATGGCACCGATGTAGTAGTAAAGGTATTGCGCCCCAACATCCTGCCTGTAATACAACGCGACATTAACCTGCTCTATGTAATTGCCGGCAACCTCGAGCGCTACTGGGCCACGGGCAGACGCCTCAGGCCCACCGAGGTGGTACATGAATTTGAAAAAACCATTCTCGATGAACTGGACCTGATGCGCGAGGCGGCTAACGCCTCACAGTTACGACGTAATTTTCAGAACTCAAACATTATTTATGTGCCAGAGGTGCACTGGGACTACACGCACAAGAATGTCATGGTTATGGAACGCATACATGGCATTCCCGTCGGTGACATTGATGCGCTGGTAAAAGCTGGTATTGATCTTAAAACGTTATCCGAAAATGGCGTAGAAATTTTCTTTACCCAGGTATTTCGTGACAGCTTCTTTCATGCCGACATGCATCCTGGAAATATTTTCGTTGCACCGGATGGTAAATACATCGCGGTTGATTTTGGCATCATGGGAAGCCTTAATCCCACTGACCAACGCTACCTGGCTGAAAACTTTCTGGCTTTCTTTAATCGCGACTATCGTCGCGTGGCTGAACTGCACATCGATTCAGGCTGGGTCGCCAGGGAAACGCGCATTGAAGAATTTGAAGCGGCCATCCGTACGGTGTGCGAACCCATTTTTGACAAACCATTAAAAGAAATTTCGTTTGGTAATTTATTACTACGCCTGTTCCAGGTCGCAAGACGTTTTAACATGGAAGTACAACCCCAGCTGGTACTGTTACAAAAAACCCTGTTAAATATTGAAGGCCTCGGACGGCAGCTTTACCCCGATCTTGATCTTTGGAAAACCGCTAAACCGTTTCTTGAACGCTGGATGGCGGAACAAATTGGACCACGCGCGCTGTGGCGCCATCTCAAGGAAAACGCACCGCTCTGGGCCGAGCAACTACCCAAACTACCAAACCTGATTTACCAGGTGATGGAAAACGCCAAACAGGGCAAGATCCAGGTCACGCTCAAGGATGAACAAATGCAGGAACTGCGTGATGAAATGCGGCGCAACAACCGACGTGTCTATGGTTCCATTGTAGGCACAGGCCTGGTTGTCTCAGCTGCGGTGATCAGTGCGCTGGATGGTTATAGCAAGTTGATGATGGGACCACTGCCATTTGTTTCCTGGATTATGGGCAGTGTCGGACTTGCCATTATCCTCGCGGCCTGGCCGCGCAGATAACTGGCTACTGGTACTTGTGATACAGATACATTGCCGCAAAAATGATTAACAGGCTGACGATCCAGAAAATGGTGTAGGCCATAAATGACTGGCGTGCCTTTTCTTTTTCCAGCCAGGTGCGGGGTTTGAGCCCTTTCATCATCAACACGACTTTCGCAGCGAGGTTAACACTAACCACGTTCACAGCAAGCAGCAATGCCGCGCCCATTGCATACTTGTAATTTTGGGTTGCCATCATCAAGCCAAGCGTCGCGGTTGGCGGTAGTATCGCAACCGCAACCATCACTCCTACCAGGGTACTGGATAGACCCGTGGTCAGGGAAAGAATCGCCGCTGCACCGGAAACCAGTGCCAGCACCACCCCGGCTGTATTCACATCGGTGCGCATAACCAGTTCGTGGCTTTGCATGTTGACCGGCATAATAAAACCGATAACAAATGCCAGCGACATTGCAAGCATCATACCGATTATATTTGTCTTTAGAGAGCGCCAGATCAAAACCCGGTCACCCAGCGTTGCACCAAAGGCCAACGCAATGTTGGGCCCCAGTAATGGCGCAATCACCATGGCACCAATCACCACGGCGACGTTGTCTTCGATTAACCCTATCGTGGCAACAATGGTAGAAAAAATTACCAGCCAGATGTAAGTGGAGTCCAGCCGCGCGCCTGCCTCGATGGAATGATACAACTCTTCACGACTACGCCCACCGGCTTCTTTACGCTCTGCCTCATCAAGCTCGGGAGGACGGGGTAACACGGCTTCAATCGGTTTGATGACGATGCGCCAGTTTTCCGAGCCGCTTAAAGACGATTGCAATGCATCAATGACTTTTTGTTGTTTTTCCTTGCGTACCAGTAAACGCATGCTGCAACGATCTTCGTCCATGACATCATGCACCCAGCAATCAATAATATTGTGCTGTTCAGCAATGCCACGAATCGTGTCGCTGTGACCACAATCTGCAAGGACTTCAATAATACGCATTTTATTTTATTATTTCAGGCTGCTGGCCTTTGTAATGGTTCTTCTACCTGTTTTCTTTTCGCTTTACCACCCAGCAACTCGATCAGGGTAAGGGCAAAATCCATCGCGGTGCCCGGTCCGCGCGAGGTCACCAGTTTACCATCGACAACGACAGGGGCTTCAAGGTATTGCATACCGTCTATTGGTGTTCCGTCCAGTGCACCGGGAAAGCTGGTTACCTGTTTACCTTTCAATAAGCCCGCCTGTGCCAGGGCTCTTGGGGCTGCGCAGATGGCTGCAACAAACTTGTCCTGTACGGTCATGTCTTTGAGTTTTTGCTGAACACGCGCATCGTCGCGTAAATGATCTGCGCCCGGCAATCCGCCAGGTAACACGATCATGTCATAGTCATGCCTGATAGCCTGGTCGATGGTGGTATCAGCGATTAATACGCTGCCACGGCTGGCCTTGACCGGCTGATCATCAAGGCTTGCGGTGACCACGTTAAAGCCAGCACGGCGCATCAAGTCGATGATGGTTATTGCTTCGAGTTCTTCGCAGCCCTGTGCGAGTGGAACGAGGATGTTTGCCATGCGTAATTCCTCCGTGTTTGACGCCATTGAAGCAACTCGGAAACACTGACCAGCTTATATCCCTGCGCTTCAAGACCGGGTAAGTGCTTTTCAAGAAATTCTATTGTAACGCCATAGGGATGGCCTATCGCAAGTGCACTGCCATTACGCCTTGCTGTTTTCAGCATGCTGTTCCATTGATGCTGTACATGCTGCGTTGTTTGTTCATGGTCAAGAAATACATCGCGCTCGGCATGTTGTAGCTGGTTTTTTCGCGCAAAATCAACAGCGACACTGTTTGCCGTGGTACGGCTGTCTACAAAATATAGATCGCCATAACTGGCCAGCCCTGTCATGAACCAGTCCATCATTTTTTCATTCTGTGTCAGACGGCTGCCCATATGATTGCTGACACCTTTTATGTCTGGTATCCAGTCAAGATTTCGATTGAGGATATGATTGAATTCATTACGACTCATACCGGAGTGCAACCCACCCGCGCCGAGATAACGGTCAGAGTTCGCCTCCATCGGTATGTGTAGCATGATTTCCTTACGCGCTTTTTTTGCCTGTGCAGCAAAATACCTGGCGTGTGGGGTAAAAGGCAGAATATTTACCGTGATTGGGCCAGGCAAGGCAATGGCGCGCTTGCCATGCTCAAACCGGTTACCCATGTCATCAATAATGATGGCAATGCGTGGCACGCTATCCTGTGCAGCAACATGCTGTTGTTGCGCGAGCGCATCAAAAGAAAACAACAGCGTAAGCAATATAGCTATGTTGCGCACAGTGACACCTCGTGTTGTCGGTGTATGTGCGCACATATTCAATTATCTGTTGCTTAACAGGTACAGGCCTTTCAGGATATTCAATGCCTCGTAAAGGGCATAATCTTCATTGGCCAGGCTGATTCTTTTTGCCTTGGCATCCTTTCCATCTTTTTTCGCAGATTTTTCATTGTCATTCTCAAGGTGACCTTCCAGGTCGATTTCCTTGATTGGTTTCAGGTCATCCTGCTTGTTCTCTGTCAACTTAAGGTTATCCAGCACAATATCCGGTTCGATACCCTTAGCCTGGATGGAGCGACCTGATGGTGTGTAATAACGAGCCGTTGTCAGCTTGATAGCCGTATTGTTACCTAACGGTACAACGGTCTGCACTGAGCCTTTACCAAAACTCTTTTCACCCATGATGATAGCGCGTTTGTGGTCCTGTAACGCACCGGCCACGATCTCGGAAGCAGAAGCTGAACCACCGTTCACCAGCACAACCAGTGGCGCATTCTTCAGAAGATCGTTGGGCGTTGCGGCGTGCCTGATTTCGCTACGCTCATCACGCCCTTTAACGCTGACTATGTTGCCCTTGGTAAGAAAGGTATCGGAGATTTCCACCGCGGCGTCCAGCAGTCCGCCCGGGTTATTTCTCAGGTCCAGAATCAGTCCCTTAAGTGCTCCGTCGTTTTCCTTTTTCAGATCATTGATGGCCTTGCGCATATCGTTACTGGAACGTTCCTGGAATTGCGAAATACGCACATAACCAAAGCCTTTTTCCAGTGTACGCGCACGAACACTCTTGACGCGAATCTTGTCCCGCGTAACCGTGAAATTGAGTGGCTTTTCCTGACCCTCGCGTACTATCACCAGGTCAATCTTGGTGCCGGGCTTGCCGCGCATACGTTTAACCGCATCGTCCAGACCCATGCCTTTTACCGGCTTGTCATCAAGACGAATAATCAGGTCGCCAGCCTTGATACCAGCACGCTGCGCCGGTGTATCATCGATCGGCGATATCACCTTCACAAAGCCGTCTTCCATACCAACCACGATGCCGAGTCCGCCGAATTCCCCGGAAGTACCGACACGCAATTCCTGGAAGGCACTCTTATCGAGATAAGTGGAATGTGGATCAAGACCACCCAACATGCCGCGAATGGCATTTTCCAGCAGATCCTTGTCCGGTACATCTTCAACGTAGTTGTCCTTGATCTTGCCAAAAACCTCACTGAGAGAGCGTATGTCTTCGAGCGGTATCGATCCGTTGGTACCCGACTGCCTGTCGGCATGCACGCTGTAGCCCAGCGCCAGCATCACACCGGCCAGCAGGCCCATGGTCCAGATAAGTGTGTTTCGCGTAAAGTTCTGCATCTGTGTTCTCTTTTCAGGCCGCGGCCCGTCTCCTCTCTCTTATATATAGTCAGTGGATGTTACCGTAATTTTCCTGTACAAACATCCCTTGTATCGTCAGCCGCGCTTGCACCAGCGCACCGGATTACTTGGTTTGCCATTATGGCGAATCTCGAAATACAGGGCGGCCTGCTGCTGACCACCACTTTGCCCGACCGTGGCAACCACCTCGCCTGCCTCAACCCATTCTCCGGTCTCCTTGTAGAGGGCCTGGTTGTGACCATACAGGCTCATATAACCGTCACCGTGGTCCACGATCATCAGCAGGCCGTAACCGCGCAACCAGTCGGCATAGGCCACTCGCCCATGTGACACTGCGCGCACATCCTTGCCTACGCTTGCCTTGATCAGTACGCCGTTCCATTTTAGCTTACCGGCGTTGCGGGAGCGCCCAAACAAAGCGCTCACCTTACCTTGTGTCGGCCACTGAAGCTTACCCCTTAACTTTGCGAACGGTGTACGTTTGCCGGGTGCTGTCAGAATATCGGGAATGGCGTCATCCAACTGGTTGACCAGCTGTTGCAAGCGTCGTTCATTCTCTACCAGTTGAGATAACTCTTCGCCACGGGTACCCAGCTCTTTTTTCAGTTTCGCCATAACGCGGCTATGCGCATAGGAAACTTCCTGCAATTCCTGGCGCCGTTTTTTGCGTACCTGTTCGATTTCTGCCAGCACCTGTTTTTCACGCTTGATTTTTGCCTCGACACCGCTGAGCCTGAGCAGTGTGCCCCTGACCTGTTCGATTTCTGTGAGACGCGCCCGGTTAAAGTAATCGTAATACTTCATGGTACGACCAATGGCGGCTGGATCTTCCTGGTTCAGCAACAACTTAAGGTATTCCTGTTGCCCAATAACAAATGCGGCCTGGATTTGTTGTGTCAGAATTTGCCGGTGAGTGGCCAGTTCATTCTGTAATTTTCCACGTTCACCATACAGCTTTTTGAGTTCGCGATTTTTTTTTCGCTGCTTTTGATTAATGTTTTTGATCTCTCGGTGCAGTTGGCTGATCGATCGTTCTACCTTGCGTAGCTCTGTGCGAACCGAATCATGTTTTGTCTGTGTTTTATCTATATCATGCCGTAAACGCTCGATCTTTTTGCGTACCTCGGCAAGCGCGGCGGCGTGCTCATCGTTATCGGCAATAACAGGCAGGCTAATGAAACTACAAATGGAAAAGGTAAGAAGTGCAGTAAGGGTAACGTTGAGGTATGCGCGCGAGACCATGCTGCCAGTTTACCTGAGCATAGCAACGAAGCGAATAATCAGAGCATGAAATTTCGGCTGATCAGGCCGCGGCTTCTTCCTGGTCTTCGTGGTCATGGTCAATCAACGATCGACCGTTCATTTCTGTAGGCTGCTTTATACCCATTAAATCCAGCATGGTTGGCGCCAGATCGGACAGAGCTCCCTGGTTGAGTAGCTTAAAGTCCCTACCCACGTAGATTAACGGCACCAGGTTGGTGGTATGGGCAGTATGTGGCTGGCCTGTTTCCTTGTTTACCATCATTTCGGCGTTGCCGTGATCAGCAGTAATCAGTATCTCGCCATTAACCTTTTTATTTGCCTCGTAAATACGTCCGAGGCATTTATCCAGTGCTTCGATGGCCTTGACCGTAGCATCAAAATTACCGGTATGTCCTACCATATCAGGGTTGGCAAAATTACAGATGATTACATCGTATTTTTTGCTTTCAATTGCCTCGACCAACTGATCGGTCAACTCATTGGCACTCATTTCCGGCTGCAAATCGTAGGTTGGAATATTGGGTGAATTGATCAAAATGCGATCTTCAAATTCAAATGGCTCTTCGCGCCCACCATTAAAGAAGAAGGTAACATGCGCGTATTTCTCCGTTTCGGCGATGCGCAACTGGCGCATACCAAGACCACTAATATATTGTCCAAAAACGTTATTTAGTCGATCCGGCGGGTAAGCCACCGGCACATCAAAATCAGATTTATATTCCGTGAGTGAAACAAAGATACCCAGCTTGGGTACATAGTCACGGTCAAAGGCATCGAAATCGGGTTCGATGAATGGCAAGGTTATCTGGCGCGCCCGGTCGGAACGATAGTTCATGAAAACCAGCGTATCACCATCTTCCATGCGCACCGGCTCAGTGCCCGGCGGTACGATGGCGGTCGCCTGCACGAACTCGTCTGTTTCATCACGGTTATATGCCGCGCCCAGTGCGCCCAGCGCAGTTTCTGACTGGAAATCGGCCTTGCCCTGTGTAATTACATCATAGGCTTTTTTGATGCGCGGCCAACGGTGATCGCGATCCATGGCAAAGTAGCGGCCAATGATAGATGCAAAACGACCGGCACCCAGCTCCTGGAATTTTGCCTCCATTCTCTTGATGGATTGATCGGCGCTCTGTGGTGCAGTATCGCGACCATCCAAAAAAGCGTGTAAGTAAACTTTTTTCGCGCCTTGTTTCACGGCCAGTTCTGCCATGGCGTGAATGTGCTCTTCATGGCTATGGACACCACCGGGTGATAACAGCCCCATGATGTGTACTGCCTTGTCCTTATCGATGGCTGACTGTACCGCGTCCACCATGGTCTGGTTGGTGAAAAATGACCCAGTTTTAATTGAACGGCTCACGCGGGTGAATTCCTGGTACACCACACGGCCGGCACCCAGGTTCAGGTGGCCAACTTCGGAATTGCCCATCTGCTCAGCCGGTAGGCCCACAGATGCACCGGAACCATTAACCAGGGTATGCGGGTACTTGGTCCATAATTTATCCCAGTTTGGCTTGTTCGCTGCAGCAATGGCATTGTATTCAGGGTCCTCGGAGTAACCCCAACCATCCAGGATAAGCAGTAAAATATGTTCAGCGTGATCTGACATTCAATCCTAAGTTATTTAATTTATTCTAAAAACTCTTAAATTTAGACACAGTCTAATTTATTTTGCTTGCGCACACCACTTGAAAAGGTTAAATATTAACCAATTTAACGTTAATTCTTGAAATCTAGTTAAAAAAGGAGCCAATGCCCTTCTCAAGTGGTAGATTATTGTATAATGTTTTATTAATAAAGGGCAGGTGCCATCGTGAAATCATTGAGCGGTAACTGCGCATAATAATATTCGTATTACGTCCCTAACATGGTGTGGTTTTTATGATGCAAGAGATAGCTGGACTTATGACGCGAGATGAGGATATCGACCGCGCCTCACGTTCCCTTAAAGCAATGTCCCACCCGCTTAGATTGAAAATTCTTTGTACACTGGGTGACAGTGAAATCAGTGTGCAGGATATTGTCGATCATGTGGGCACTTCACAGAGCAATATTTCTCAACACCTGGCCATCCTGCGCGATAAAGGTATCTTGTCAGCCCGCAAGGATGCCAATCGTGTCTATTACAAGGTCGGCGATCAACGCACGCTGCGCCTGATTGGCATGATGCGCGAAGTTTTCTGTAGCGCCGGCCTGGAGGAATAAATCAAGATGACAGCGCTGCACGCCATCTCTGCGTGGCGGCTTCAGGCTATCTCTCACAATATTGATTTTCCAGTTTTTGTACCAATTAATAACTACATCCTGAGCATTTAATCACGGGTAATTTCGATGGACCAATACATGCAATTTGCTACCAACCATTACATCCTGACTCTGAGCTGGATCCTGGTTTTTAGCTTGGTAGTTTACAGTTTCATTGGTGGCCGGCTACGTGGTTACAAGACCGTGAATGCAGCTGGTGCCACGCAACTGATTAACCGTGACGATGCAATTGTCCTCGATGTACGTGAAGAGAACGAATATCGCAATGGACACATAGTTAATGCCGTTCATGTCCCTATTAGCTACCTGAACGAGCGAATGAGTGATCTGGAAAAATATAAGGACAAGCACCTGATAGTCAGTTGCAAATCCGGGCAACGCTCTGGGCACGCTTGTGCATTACTCAAGAAAAGTGGTTTTCAGAATGTGTACAACCTGAGTGGCGGAATGATGGCTTGGCAAAGCGACAATCTGCCGGTAACAAAGAAGTAACGAAAATGGCTGATATAAAAATTTACAGTTCGCGTTTTTGTGGTTACTGCACACGCGCCAAAATGCTACTGGAAAAAAAAGGTGTTGAATACATCGAAATCGGTGTTGATATGGACCCGGTAAAACGCCGAGAAATGGAAGCGCTGGCTGGACGGACCAGCGTGCCACAAATATTCATCAATAATGAACATGTTGGTGGCTGTGATGATCTTTACGCGCTCGAGCACGCTGGCCAGCTTGACGAAAGGCTTGGGCTTACCAGTTAGCATAAATGGCTGACTCGCTACATGTCGTCTGTCCTGGCTGTCATGGCATTAATCGAGTGCCGGCTGACAAGCTAAATGCTGGCGGTAAATGTGGTAAATGCCATAATCCACTGTTTAGCGGCCAACCTGTTGCGCTTGAACAGGGAAACTTTCAAAGATTTATTACACGCAATGATATCCCGGTGCTCGTTGATTTCTGGGCACCATGGTGCGGCCCCTGCAAAATGATGGCGCCGGTATTCGAGCAGGCAGCAAAAAAATTACAAACTGCGATGCTACTGGCAAAAGTGAATACAGAAAACGAACAGGCACTGGCTGCCCAATACAACATTCGTAGTATTCCCACGCTGGCGATATTTAAACAGGGCAGGGAAACTGCTCGCATGGCAGGTGCCATGGATTTGCAGAACCTGTTGAACTGGGCAACATCACAAATTTAATAATTTAACTTATAGACAAAGAGCATAATCATGAGCGACGAAAACGCGACTAGTCAGAATCAACAACCACAATTTTCTATACAGAAGATTTATGTAAAAGATATTTCATTTGAAGCGCCCAATTCACCTGCTGTCTTTAAGGAAGAATGGAAACCTGCGGTGAACCTCGATCTCAATACCAATGCCGAATCGATCGAGGAAAACTCATACGAAGTTGTTCTGAGAATTACCGCGACAGTAAAAAATGGCGACAACACTGCGTACCTTATCGAGGTTCAGCAGGCAGGTATTTTTCATATTGCAGGCTTTGAGAAAGAAGATCTCGGCAGCATGCTGGGAAGTTTCTGTCCAAACATTCTTTTTCCTTATACACGTGAAGTTATATCTGATGTTGTTACCCGCGGTGGTTTCCCTCAGATGCTGCTTGCTCCTATTAATTTTGACGCACTGTATGAACAACATCTGCAACAACAAAAACAACAGGCTGATGAGCAAAAACACTAGCCTGACAATACATCAGGGATGACTACGCCAGAGCAAACTTTTGCAGTACTTGGTGCCGGCTCATGGGGCACTGCGCTGGCCATGCAACTGGCGCGTGCGCATCACCCCACATTATTGTGGTCACACTCAAAAGATCATTATGAGGATATGTTGGTAACAAAAAGCAATGAGCGCTTTTTACCGGGCATTCCCTTTCCTGACAACCTGACTGTCACTTTTGATCTTGAACAGACAATCAAGCAGGCTTATGACCTGCTGGTAGTCGTGCCATCACATGCTTTTCGCGAGACAGTCAATAACATCAAGCCCCAACTGACGGGTCATCATCGTCTGGCCTGGGGCACCAAAGGGCTGGAACAGGGCACGCGCAAATTATTACACCAGATCGTACGTGAAGAACTTGGCATCACCATTCCAATTGCAGCAGTATCAGGCCCAACCTTTGCCAGGGAACTGGCAATGAATTTACCGGGTGCCATCACCGTCGCCTCAAAAGACAGCCCGTTTGCGGATGATCTTGCCAATGCCCTGCACAGCGAAAACTTTCTTACCTATACCAGCGATGATGTCATCGGTGTCGAAATCGGCGGTGCCAGCAAAAATGTCATGGCCATCGCCGCCGGTATCGCAGACGGTATGAATTTTGGTACCAATACCCGTGCCGCCCTGATAACACGTGGCTTGAATGAGATCATGCGCCTCGGTGTTGCCCTGGGTGGTCAACGTGAAACCTTCATGGGCCTTTCCGGGTTGGGCGACCTGGTACTGACCTGTTCCGATGACCAGTCACGTAATCGCCGCTTTGGTATCGCGCTTGGCAAGGGTAATAACCCGGAAAAAGCCAAGCAGGAAATTAACCAGACGATTGAAGGTATTGGCACGGCAAAGACACTGTACTTTCTCGCGCAGGATGTGGGGGTTGAAATGCCGATTACCGAACAGGTTTACAAGATCCTGTATGAAAACGTCGCACCCAAAGAAGCGGTGCATACACTACTTAACAGGAACCCCAAGTCAGAAACTGCCTGATTAGCGACTGCCTTCGAAACCCAGCTGGCGCCATGCTTCATAGACCACAATGGCCGCCGCATTGGACAAGTTTAGACTGCGATTTTCCGGGCGCATCGGAATACGCAACACATTCGCAACACCGAGTTGTTCGCGCATTGCCACGGGTAACCCTCTGGTCTCCGGACCAAACACGAATGCATCTTCACTCATGAATTCACAATCATAAAGCGAACGCTGACCATGTGTGGACAGGCCAAAAACTCGCGCAGGTTTCACTTTTTCAATAAATTCATCAAGATTGGCGTAAGTGCGAACCGCAGCAAATTCATGGTAATCCAGTCCGGCGCGCTTTAATTTTTTATCGTCCAGCTCAAATCCAAGCGGTTCGATTAAATGCAGCTGCATACCTGTATTGGCACAAAGCCGAATAATGTTACCGGTATTGGGAGGGATCTCCGGTTCAAACAATACGATATGAAACATGGGCCATTCGCTTCATTTGGTAAATAAAGTTAGAATTGTACTTCAGAACCTGTCGTGTAACCGAACCCGAGTATGTTGCCAGATCAATGACCCTCATCACTCCTACGCCGATCAATGAATCAGAGCGGGAAATGCTCAGGTTGGACTTTTGTGGTATGGATTTCGCCACACCGCTGGTGTTGTTATCGGGCTGTGTCGGTTTCGGTGAAGAATACACCCGGGTGCAAGGTTTTACACACCGCGAAGTCGGTGCGGTTTGCCTCAAGGGCACTACGCTAGAACCGCGTCTCGGTAATCAACCGCATCGTGTTTACGAAACGCCGGATGGCATGCTCAATGCGATCGGACTGCAAAACCCGGGTGCCCAGCACGTCGTTGAAAACATATTGCCCGAACTGGATTTTACCGAGACCCGCTTCATTGCCAACCTGTCCGGTTCCACGGTCGAAGACTATTACGAAGTGGCGCGCATCTTTGATGACTCGCCCATTGATGCCATGGAGATCAACATCTCCTGCCCCAACGTCAAGGAAGGCGGCGTTGCCTTTGGCAATGACCCGGACATGTCCGCCCGCGTGGTTGCGGCTTGCCGTAAGGCCACCGATAAACCACTCATCACCAAGCTATCACCCAACCAGACCAACATTGCAGAGAATGCACGCCGCTGCCTGGAAGCTGGTTCAGATGCATTTGCGGTTATCAACACCCTGATGGGCATGGCTATCGACGTCGATTCACGCACGCCGATTATCGGAAACAACCAGGGTGGCCTGTCGGGACCCGCGATCAAACCCATTGCCTTGCTGAAGGTCCACCAGGTCTACCAGGTATGCCGCGACCACGGGGTACCTATCATCGGACAGGGTGGTATCACGACAGCCAGCGACGCGCTGGAGTTCCTGATTGCCGGCGCCAGCGGCATTGGCATTGGTACCGCATTGTTTTATGACCCGCTGGTCTGTTCCAAAATTAATGCCGGCATTATCGACTACCTGAACCAGCACGGTATGAGTAATGTTGGACAACTGATCGGCACACTCCAGCTAAATCAGGACCCAATTCATTGTTAATCAATTAGTTAGCGATTTTTAATCATAATTGTTTTTAATTATTTCTCTTAACTTATTGAGATCAAAGCAGTCTGAGTATTGACTTTATCCTAAGGCCGGTCTATAAATTAGTAAATTGTGACGGAGCTCACATTTTTCAGCACGCTGACAACCACAGGGAGACCGCCATGTTTATCAGACCGATCTTTGAAACACTTGGAATCGCCATCGTTGCGCTGGGTATCATGTTGATGGCACTGGCCTACTCACCCTTTGCCTTGCTGGCGGGTATTGTCGTCATGGTTGCCGGGCTGTTGTTGATTTACCGTCATTATATTGAAATGGGGACCGATGCCAGCGCGCTGGATTAGCCAGTGCACCTGACGTTCTGTTGCTACAAATATTCCATATCAGAGCCGGCTAATTGCCGGTTTTTTATTGCCCATGAACTGTGATGACCTTTTACTCACTGGGTCTTGCAACAATGGTATAGTGCTTCACTTGCTCGTTTACCTGCGTCATAGGCCTGATGTACAAACTCGCTTCTGTTTTAATTTTACTGCAAATGATTATGCTGGCTGGCTGTGGCGGCGGCGATGGTAATGGCACACCAGGAATTGTTTGTAGCAACCTGTTACCAGTTCCTGAACCAGCACCTGCCGTTATTCCCGCCTGTCTCGGTCCAACAACAGGCAGCATTACGCTCTCTGGTACAGTCGAGTTTCAACGCGTATTACACAACAGCGGCTTAACAGCCGGACTCGATTACACCAATATAAGACGTGACGCTGCTCGCAGCATTGCCGTGCAACTGGTTAACAGTAACAGTGGCGCTGTACTGGCCTCCACTGTAACTGATGCAACCGGTTTTTATACTTTCAATGCACCGACAAACACGGCTGTTTACGTCAGGGTAAGAGCAGAAATGGTCAGCAACAGCACGGCAAGCTGGAATGTACGCGTGTTGGACAACACTCGCAGCAATGCGTTGTATGCAGTTGCTGGTGAACATGCCTGCACCGGTACTATCAACGAAACCAGAGACATCCTGGCAACCCATGGCTGGAGTGGAACCGCCTACAACCCGTTAACGCGACAGGCTGGACCTTTTGCCATACTGGATACGATTTACCAGGGCATGCAACTGGTAACGGCTAGCCAGGCAGTGATTTCTTTTCCGGACCTGATCGTCAACTGGAGCATAAATAACTCGACAGATGAAGGTGAGCTGGTGTGTGGTGAGCTTGGCACGTCTTTTTTCAATCCTAATAATAACCAGTTGTACCTGCTTGGTCGTGAAGATAATGATACCGATGAATATGATCAGCATGTCATCGCACATGAATGGTCGCATTATCTTGAATTCAATTTTTCACGCACTGACAGTGTTGGCGGGTTTCATACCATCGGTGATCGGTTGGATATGCGCGTCGCCTTCGGTGAAGGTTATGGTAATGCATTAGCAGGAATTATTCTTGCTAACCCAGTTTATAAGGATGCAATCGGCGCTGACCAGGCATCAGGTTTTGCATTCAGTGTTGAAACCGAACCTTTAGTAAGTCCAGGTTGGTTTAGCGAGCAATCCGTCGAGCAAATCCTTTATGACTTGTACGATACCACTAACGAAAACGCCAATGGCATCACGGACAATATCAGCCTTGGTTTTGGGCCACTCTGGAACGTTCTTATTAATGAGCAACGAAACGGCCTGCCACTGACCAGTATATTCAGCTTCATCTCCGCATTAAAAGATAACAACCTCGCCAGCAGTCAGGAAATCGAGGACCTGGTGAACAGTTTCAGCATCAATGGCACCACTATAGATGCCTATGGCACCACGGAAACCAATGACCCAAGTGTACTAACAATCCCCGAAGCGGTTTTACCTGTTTATACAAATCTGCCGCTGATCCCGAATCCGACAAATATTTGTGTTACGGATGAGTTCGATCGCGGAGTTGCGGGTGGCAATAGTCTGGGCATACGCCGTTTTTTTCGGTTCACAATTCCATCAACAGGTAATTATCGTTTTACGGCTTCATTTGAATCTGAAAATGTCGGTGATATCTTTAGCACATTGCCACCGCCCGATCCGGACATTGCTCTACATCAAAAAGGACTTTTTCTGATTTCTCAGGCTTTAGGTACCACTGAAACGTTTTGTCAAAACCTAACGGCTGGTGATTACATCATGGAGCTGTATGACTACAACCTGTTTACCCCACATAGCAATACAAATTCACGTTGCTTTGATGTCAGTGTAGTAACAACGTTGAATTGCTAGGATGTTTATATGAAGCAACTACTTATTTCTCTTTTCATGGCTGCCGCATTGAGCATATCTGGTTGTGATAATGCAACGATGCAGATGAAGACAACAGAAAAACCCCAACCACAAAAAAACCTCGAGCGCGCCTACTCAGGCAAGCCTGTCGCACCGGTACAACTTGAGCATCAGGTACTTGGTGAACCCGAGACCGGTACTGCCCTGACAATTTTACTAAAGATAACACCGACTGTAGCGGCAAATAGAATGACTATTAATATGAGCTCTAATCCGGCGTTGTTTATCGTTGATGGACCTTCACTCCCTGAGTTCAGCAATCTCGCGGCGGGCCAGGCAACCACGCACACCATCGAGGTTATACCCCAGGAAGACGGCAAACATCATTTACGAATAAATGTATATGTCGACAGCGTCAGCGGACGATCCGGTACCCGCAGTTTTTCGATAACATTCACAACTGGTAATATAGAAAAAGAGTCCGAGTTGCCAGGCGCCGCCACGATACAACAGGCACCTCATGGCGAAAAGTTGATTATTCAAAAGGGCGTGGAAACACGCAGCGTAGATCCATAAACCCTATGGCACGCTATCGAATTGGTGAAAGCCCTGATACTGTTAGCACGCTTGATGCGAATGACAGCCCGTTGATCGCTGGTACAGCGGTATTTGGTCTGGCGACCGGTATCGGCTTTGTCATCGCCGGTTTGCGTGCACGCATATACTGGTTAGTCTTCTGGGGTGCCGGTTTGGTGCTGGCCAGCCTCGCATACCTGCTGCACCGCTTTTTTCTCTAGGGAATCTGGATTCCGCCGCCACCCGGCATTCCGCCACCACCCAGGCCGCCGGCTCCACCACCACTACCCGGGACAACTATGGAAGACTGCGCCTGGCGTTGCAGCTCTTGTAATTCCTTGATGGTGTTGTCAATGGCTTCCTTGGCAGCGTCCGCATAACCATCGACTGCCTGGTCGAGCGAATCCGCCTCGATTTCAAATGCGACCGGCAAGGCTCCCATTGGTGTCATGATCTGCGCCTGACCAACATACAGCACTTTGCGTGCATCATCATCACTACCGTCCGGCTTAATGGGTGTCATTACGCGAATAGTACCCATTTTACGATCACTAATCATTTCTTCGCGATACAGCGAATCTCTATCCATACTTGCTTCAATTTTTTCTTCACTCATATCAGTTTACCCATTTCCATAATCGTCTATACCACGGGGGATCAAAATCCAGCTCTGCTTGCAGTTCCAGTTGCATATCCTGATTTAACAGGATATCCGACATCTGGATATTCCAGACTACAGATTGCTTATCTTCCGAAATTTTACCATTAGCCGAGGTGATCTCGGGTGCATTCAACTTAACAGACCAGAAGCTGTCCCGCAGCATGCTAAGAAACATCATGTTTGCCAGTTTGCGCGCTTCCCGATCTAACTCATCCTCGTTACTGTCTGTCGAATTATGCTTGCTCCCCAGCGTTTGCATAAAACTCGCCGAGCCATTTTCATTATTCTTCAGGCTAAAACGGGTATTAAAATCATCCTTTTGCCGGGTTGTCTTATTATCTCTGAGTGCCTGATCCTGCAATTCATTTAATCGCGAAAAATCATCTACAACTATATCCATCATACAGTGT
Organism: Proteobacteria bacterium UBA6492; assembly: GCA_002436485.1. Taxonomy (GTDB): domain Bacteria; phylum Pseudomonadota; class Gammaproteobacteria; order UBA6429; family Thiohalophilaceae; genus UBA6492. The sequence goes on along the minus strand of DJMK01000130.1, from coordinate 12,027 downwards.
AATAACTCATTTTCTGTTTTATTACTCAAATTGACTGACAAGACACCGGGCTTCTTTGCAATATCCTCACGGTCACGAAAAAACAACACGCAGGGGTTTTTTTGCAAATTGAGCTCCCGGGAAAATGCCGACAGTCCCTGATGCAACTTGATACCAAATTGTAATTTACCGCTACCGTCTTTATTTACCCAGATTTCCTGTGTGAAATCAAAACAGCCGGATAACGATAAAGCTGCCAAAAGGAGCAAGGTACGTATGAAATATGACATTTTAGCAATAATTACAGTGAGTTAATTAATAAAACCTAAAGAGCACTATATCATAGATTTTTTATTGATATGGCATATAGACTAGCGGAGAAATCATCTATAAATATTACTACATGCGTAGAAAAACCATCAAAATCATTCTAGTGGCTGTTCTGTTTGCCTGTCAGGCGAACAGTAGCTTTGCTGGTGGAACAGAGACAAATTTACCATCAATTGATCATTCTAATAATACAAACTTGAAAGGTGACGAGAAGGTTTTGCTATTTCCTACAAACGCAAAATATGATCCGGACAAAAAACAGTGGATTATTCCGGTCCATGGCTGGGTTTTTGAACCTGAAGCTGATTCCGCATGGCGCAACGCGATAATCAAGGCTTTTGAGGAAACGATAGGTATCGAGGAAAATTCTATTGAATTACAGCGCTTCAAACAACGAACCAGAATGTTCCTTGTAGATAATGAACGTTCAAAAAATATTTATGTCAAAATTGGCAATCAACAATTTGGTGCGCCTGAGACTGAAGCAAATGGCCATTTTATATTTAGTGCTTACATCACATCACAAAACACATGTGATGAATGGATAAATATACATGTAGTTACAAACCAAGATGATCATCGTCAATTTTCTGGCAAGGCTCAATGCGTGAAAAACTCTGGCATATCTGTCATTTCAGATATTGACGATACTATCAAGGACTCAAACGTACTAGACAAAAACGAACTCATAAAAAATACTTTTTTAAAGGAGTTCAAACCTGTTCCAGGGATGTCACACCTTTACAAACACTGGCATCAACAAGGACATAAATTTCATTATGTTTCTTCATCCCCCTGGCAGCTTTATCCAGCTCTAAGTCAGTTCCTTTCAGATGAGCAATTTCCTCTCGGGAGTATGCATCTAAAATTAGTACGCCTCAAAGATAATAGTCTGTATAGCCTTTTCGAATCGCCCGAGGAAGGGAAAATACCAATAATAACGAAGCTTCTTACAACATACCCGCAAAGAAAGTTCATACTTGTTGGTGACTCTGGTGAAAAAGATCCCGAAATCTATGCAGAAATAGCCCGCCAGTTTCCTGAGCGCATCGTAAAAATCTATATACATGACATTCGTAAAGACAAGCAACGACTGACCAGTGTATTCAAACATATAGAAAACGTAAAATGGGTTGCCTTTACTAATGCAAACGACCTGCTAAACAATCCACAAATAATGTCTCTTAAATAAGCACAAATGGACAAGACGCTCAAAAATTGGAACAATAGCCTGGGGCCAAAGCTGCTTGAAAAAATACAAATTAGTATAGAGAGACGGAGTTTTCTTGCCAACAGCCTGAAAGCAGCTGCTGGTCTTGTAATATTACCGAGTATGCCATCTCTAACAGGCTGTACGCCTGATACCAATCAAGAACAACTTGTTGCAACTCAACCGTGGAAAACTTTTGCTGCAGTACAACAACAACTGTTCCCAAATGATGATAATGGCCCGGATGCAAAAAACATCAATGCGACTGTTTATCTGAAATTTGTGCTCGATGCCAAGGATACCGATCCAGACGATCGTGAGTTTATAGTCAATGGCATAGACTGGCTCGACGAGCTTTGTCTAAAGCAATTTAATAATCGTTTCTCTGCTTGTAATTCAACACAACAAAAAAACAGCTTATCACAAATAGCAAAAAGTGATGCGGGTGAACGCTGGCTCTCGTACCTGTTATTACTTATTTTTGAGGCCTTACTCAGCGACCCGGTATACGGCGGTAATCCTGACGGTATTGGCTGGCAGTGGTTGGAACACCAGCCAGGCTTTCCACGCCCACCTACCAACAAGCGCTACATGGATCTAACATGAGCGATTTTGACGTTTGCATTATCGGTAGCGGCGCTGGCGGTGGCCCGGTTGCACTGCAACTTGCTACTGCCGGTTATAATGTAGTCGTGCTTGAGAAAGGACCGTTTTTAAAGCGTGACGATTTTTACAAGGATGAAATGGCCTGCTGCCGGCGCAGCGTTTACACACCACAGCTGTCCAAGGAAATGCATGTCATCGAAGATTACGCGGGAAAAAACCCCAATGGCACGTATAACTGGAACAGTGAATCGACCTACGATTCGGGTTGGGACTTCTGGAACGGCAACATGGTAGGTGGTGCTACCAATGTCATGAGCGGTTTTTTTTACCGCATGAAACCGGAAGATTTTCGTCTCAAGAGTGAATTCGGGCCGATTAAGGGCGCCAATGTTGCCGACTGGCCCATTAGCTACGAGCAACTGGAACCTTACTATACACTTGCAGAAACACTGGTAGGCATCTCCGGCAAGGCCGAAACGCACTCGTTTGCAGAACCACGATCCACGACTGACTTTCCCTATCCGCCCACACGCGAACACCCGGTAACGGATCTGATTGACAATGGCTGTTACGAAATGAACCTGCAACCGCTACGGACTGCACGCGCCATTCTGCCACATGCTATCGACAATGGTCGCCGCGGTTGTGAATATTCCGGCTATTGCGGCAGTTACGGTTGTTCAAGTGGCGCCAAGGGTAGCAGTCGCGAAGCCCTGATCATGCCCGCAATCGCGACGGGTAAATGTGAGATCCGCGATCGCGCCAAGGTGATACGTATCCGTAGTAATCAAAAAGGCAAGGCAACCAGCGTTGAATACATAGACAAAAATGGTGTAACACAACACGTAAGTGCAAAAATATTCGTGGTCGCCTGCCAGGCAGTTGAAACAGCCCGGCTTTTATTACTTTCATCCGATAGCATGCATCCTGAGGGCCTGGGTAATAGGTTTAACCAGGTTGGTAAGAACCTGTTGTTTTCCGCTGGCGGTTCAGGTTATGGCGAATTCGTTTATAAGGAAATGGATAACTCGCTGGCCCAGGAACTCAAAGCGCGCGGTCCTTTTATAAACCGCGGCCTGCAGGACTGGTACATAATTGATGACAAACAATTTGGACCCCGCATGAAAGGTGGCACGGTCGACTTTCTGTTACGCCACCCCAATCCGATTGCGCGTGCTAACAGTACAAAATGGAATGATGATGGTGAGCTTGTATGGGGTTCTGCACTAAAGTCTCGTCTCAAACAGGCCTTTACAGACGCCCTGTCATTGCGCTTTGAGATATTTTGCGACTGGTTGCCCACGGATGATTGCTTTGTATCACTGGATAGCAGCACCAAAGACAAGTGGAGCACGCCGGTGGCAAAAATACGTATCGGTTATCATGACCACGATATAAAGGTAGGTAACTACCTGCTGGATAAAACAAAGCAGGTCATGGACACCATGGGTACTACCAATATTCGTGGTAGTGTGAGTGGTACGCCACCACAGAACTTGCAGGCCGGAGGTTGCCGTTTTGGTAAGGATCCGAAAACTTCCGTGCTGGATGCAGACTGCCGCATACATACTGCGGAGAATGTATTTGTTACTGATGGCTCCTGGATACCGACTGGTGGTAGTGTTCCCTATACCTGGACAATTTATGCAAATGCCTTTCGCGTTGCCGATATCATAAAAAAGCAACTCTAACTATTTGCCGGCGTTTAAGCATGCCATGTCTATAAACACTAAAATAACCCATTCAATGTAAAAACGAGGAGGCGCTATGTTTCATCCAATTACAATTCCCTTTGGCTGTGTCATGCTATTCAATGTCGTTAAACTCAAGGACGGCGTTACTGTCTCAGATGTGGAACTGGCGCTTGGAGAAATGTGTAACGTAGTCAAAAATACTTACGGTGATGACAATGGCGGTTTTATAGGCGGGCAGGTATATAAATACACCGGCTTCGTTTCTGATCAAGGCTCGTTTGATTCAAAAAAAATGTCTGAAGATCACATTGTTATCATGACTTACTGGCAATCGTTTGAACAGCATGAGAAATCACACGCTGATCATACCTTCAAAGAAAAATTCGATGCGCTCAAGGCCTACTGTGATGAGACCTATGAAATCGGTTATGAAATGTTATGGCAAGGCGTACCAGAATAAAATAACTGCATGGCATCAGAATTTCTAGTATAAACATAGCATGGCCACTAAAAAGAAATCTGCCCGAAAAAAGGCGGCAAAGAAAAAAACCGCGCGCAAGAAATCTGTGCGCGGCAAGCTTGCACCGAGCAAAAACAAACGCGGCCTGAAATCTGCGGAGATTGCGCTTGCGCTTGATCACAGTGAAATTGCACCACTGGTTGAAGAAATACAGGCTGCTGGTGGCGTTGCTATTGGTGCCTACGCTGAACCGCTTTCAGGCAGGCCTATCTTGATCGCCTCCATACCGCTCAAAGCCGTGCAACCAACACCGTTTCAGCGTGATCTTTCGCCCACGCATACCAAGCGACTGGCAGAAAAAATCGATGAAGCCGGTTCATTTCTTGACCCTCTGATCGTGGTACGAGGCGAGGATGGCCACCTTTGGACACCCAATGGCCGGCATCGGCTGGCAGCTGCCAAGATGCTGGGTTTACAACAGATAACCGCCCTGATTTCGCCGGATGAGGCTTTGGCATTTCGCATCCTGGCATTGAATACGGAGAAAGCGCATAACGTAAAAGACCGCAGCCTGGAAGTTATTCGCATGGCGCAAAGCCTCGCAAAAAGCAAACCCCGCGGCAAGGAGTCTAACTATGCCGAACAGTTTGAAGCCGCTGAATTTCTCACGCTTGGTCTTATTTACCAGAAAAACAAACGCTTTGCAGGTGGTGCCTATTCATCTTTCCTGAAAAAAGTGGATCGCTTCAGTGATCGAACCTTACCGGTTAGTCTGCGCGAGCGTAAGGACTATGCCGCACGCCTGATGGAGATTGATGTAAAGGTGAAAAAGATCATCGACAAGTTGCAGAAGCAAGGGTTCAAATCACCCTATTTACGTAACTATGTAGTAGCACGCATCAACCCGGTTCGTTTTCATCGTGCCAAAAAAGGTGATACCAGTCCTGCCATGCCCATCAAAGCAGCTTTGACGCGCATGGCGGCGGCTGCGAAAAAATTTGATACTAAAACTGTGAAACCGGGAGACCTGGCACTGGTCGCTGCATTGAGCAGCGATTAACTGTATTTTCTTCCGGCGGGCCACTTATTAAATACTGCTTGCCGATGGCAGATCGGCAAATATACTGATCGTCAACCATGAAAAGATATTCCTGGTCAGTGCACTTTGGCCCACAACTTTTAGCTGCCCGCTTTTGACCGCCTCGCGATACGATAGATCTCCCATCCAGACATCAATCAAGGTTTTGATGTCGCAGGTAAAGTAGACATCGACTTCCTTGCCTGGGTCCTTGATGCAAACATCGATTGTCTCTCCATTAACCACCAGCCACCAGTCAGCCATCTCTTTTAGGTCGGTAAACTTGAAACGAATAACTGTTTCATCGCCAAGCAGTTTGTCTGGTTGAATACTGCGTTGTAAATACAACATCAGTAATTCAGGATCATAATCATCCTGCTTCATGTTAGCCCTGGCCCAACGCATGCCCCAGTCACCCAGTGACTTGATTACCGGTAATAACTCTCGGCATGATGCCGTGCTCAAATATTCATAGCCCTGTTGGCCATTTATTTTCTTTTTTATTACCAGACCATCTTCAACCAGGGAATTGAGGCGTTTGGTGAGAATGGTTGGAGAAATCAAGCTTAAGCCGCGCTGTAACTCGTTAAAACGAGTGGCCCCCATCAACAGCTCACGAATAATCAGGATCGTCCATTTTTCTCCAATAATTTCAGAGGCCTTGGCAATAGGGCAAAACTGTCCGTATTCCATAGTTTGGTTCTCCGCATGAGGCCGATTTAGCCAGTTTGGTGCCAACTACGCGTAGTGTAGCGCGTTACTACACAAAGTGTAGTTAGTTACTACACAAACAGGAGTATTGTCTACCCAGCCACCAGCCTATTCTCCTCACATGGGAACTCGCGGTTCTCTTAAAAAAACGCATACCACCTAGAGGAGATTGAAGATGACAACACAAACTATTCCCTTTCATGGGCAGACAAAGGAACCAACAAAAAATATTCCGGAAACTGAACGTGGACGTGCACTGCATACTGTTGCCTGGTTTATGCATGGCACAGCCCAGTCAATCAACTATGACCACCGTCATTTGACGATTCGGGACATCGTTCACAATTCTGTCTGAGATAAATTTTCTTTCAACTATCAAAATCATTAATATGCAGGGAGAAATGAAATGACACAAGCACTTGAAGCACTGGGAAACTACAGGCAAATGGAAACATCACCGGGTCTTATCAAGAGAACATCCGTACTGCTCTATGGCTTACTCGCGTATCACATTGGCGTCGCTGGACTTCTCTGGATTATCCTGGCCATGGGTGGGCTGGCGCCAGTCGGTTTTAGCCCTTTAAATACAGACTCAACAGCATCTGCCTTGCTGGTCAATTTTGGATTGATCATGTTATTCGGTCTACAACACAGCATCATGGCCAGGTCTGGTTTCAAGAACATACTTAAAAAATACCTGCCAGAAGCAGCTGAACGGTCTACCTTTGTACTTATGTCAGGAATTTGTATGGCCGCAGCAATCTACTTCTGGCAATCCGTGCCAGGTAATATATGGATGGTAGAAAACACCACACTACAAGTCATGCTGTGGGTATTATTTGCAGCGGGCTGGATTTACCTGTTCATTGCCACCTTCGTGACCAACCATTTCGAATTGATGGGTCTGCGCCAGGTCTATCTTTACTTCATAGATAAGCCGTACAGTAAATTACCCTTCACACAAAAGTACATGTACCGCTACAGTCGCCACCCGATGATGCTGGGAGTGCTGGTTGGCATGTGGGCGGTACCGGCCATGTCATTCTCGCACTTTGTCATGGCCAGCCTGCTAACCCTGTATGTTGTGATTGGTGTAATGCTGGAGGAGCGGGATTTGATCAGGCAGTTTGGAAAGACCTACATTGAATACAAGCGACAGATCGCAACTCTGGTTCCAAAGGTCTTCTAACATCGACAGGGCCAGCCTCGACTGGCCCTGCATCGCTTACCAGACGCACCGTCACCACTTAAATTATCCAATAAAACAATAAGTTAATGGTATGCTTGAGTGTTATACTCTGATATATTATATAGTCTGTCCTGTTTTTCTAATTCTGCAACCTGATACGGAGGTTTTACTATGGCAGGTGTTTACGTTAATCGTGCTAACCCACTACAAAGGGGTGCAAGTGACAAAGGCTATACCATCGGCTGGAAGATACGTTATGGATTTGAGCGTGGCCGAACCGATGATAACCTCAGTTTCTTCGAGGCTGAAAAAAAAGCCGCCGAGATGGGGAAAAAAGAACCCGACAAGGTGTTCTGGCCCGAGATGATCATGGACCCGAAATTCGAAATGTAGGCGACGGGAACAAACCACACAAAGGGGCAAATCATTTGCCCCTTTTTTCTTGTTACGAAACAATAACAACATGTTTACACGATTGATCAAGTTCAGCGCCGCACTGTTGTTCCTGTTGTTTATCAGCGCGCTTTTAGTCAGCTACCTTTATAGTAAAGACATCGCCATTCCCGCTGCACTTAAAGGACAGCATGTTGACATCGATGGCGTTAAACTGCGTGTACTTCAGGCAGGCACGGGTCCCGACGTACTTTTTCTGCATGGCTCGATTGGTAGCCTGGAAGATTTCGACAGCGTAATGCCAGAGCTGGCAAAACACTATCGCGTTACTGCCTTCGATCGAATTGGCCATGGCTATAGTGCAGCACCACCTGTTAAAGCCAACATTGCCAGTAATGCACATTACACCAACAGGCTGATTCAAGAACTTGGTCTTCGCGATGTCATCGTGGTGGCCCACTCCTATGGTGGTTCGATTGCATTGAAACTGGCTGTTGAACAAACACCACAAATCAAGGGTTATGTGTTACTGGCGCCTGCGGCATATTCGCTAGTCAGTACTCGACCAATTGAACACGTGCTGGCTACCCCGGCGTTCGGCAAGGGCCTGTTGTTTCTGTTACGCCCAATGATCGCAGAATCCATGTTGCGCGATGGCCTGTTAACATCCCTTTCACCTAACGTTTCCCTGTTTGATAAATCATTCATCGATTTTCGTATTAATATGTGGAATAACACTGGCATATTACATACGCGGGTGGAACAGACCTCGACGGTTACCGATGAACTGAACGCGATCAGCAAGAGCTATGCGAAAATTCAACAACCGGTTTATGTCTTACTAGGTAAACAGGAACCCTACGCTGATATTGCTGAGGGTAGTAAAAGACTGGTACAAGTCGTACCAAACAGTAAACTTGTTTTGCTCGATAATACGGGTCACTACCTGCAGTACGTGCAGCCACGTGCAGTCATCAACGCGGTAATACAGATAAGTAATTTATAATAAAAAATACAGTGATGGCCTGTTTAAGAAAAGACTAGTTAAGTGCCTGCAGCGCAGTTTGCGCTTCCTTGGTTGGCAAGAGTAACATGCTTTTCTGTAAATCCGCTTTTGCCTTTGCCTTGTCGCCCTGTTCCTTGTAACTCAGTCCACGCTGCAGATAGGGGTAAAAGAAGGCACTGTCCCGTTTTACCGCCTGGTCGTATTCATTGATTGCCTTGTTGTGCTGTTTTTGTTGTTGATAAATATCGCCACGCAAGGCGTAGAATGAGGCCTCTCTTGGTTCCAGACCAATGGCTTGATTAGCTAACTTCATGGCAGCCTGGTAATTTTTGTTTTTCAGTTCGGCATAGGCCCTGGTTTCCTTATCATAGGCAGGACGTACTTTCTTCAGGTGTGCAATACGTTTTTTGTATGCCGCCTCGTTTTTCACCAGTCCGTTACGGTACAGGCTTTTTGCCATTTCACGATTTTTCTCGACTCGCTCCATTGATGGTGGATGGCTCGCAAACAGTCCTTCCAGCCAGTTCTGTTGCTTGCCCTCAGATAACCTTACGAAGGTTTCCTGTAAACTCACCGCGGCATAGGGATCATATCCAGCCTGCACCATGTACCTGATGCCATAATGATCAGACTCCAGCTCGGCATCCCGGCTATATTTTTGTGACAACAATGCTGCACCCACCGTACCGGCAGCCAGGTAGGCGCCGCGATTTTCTTCTTTACCTGTTAAAACCGCCAGCGTAACCAGACCAACATTGATTGCCATACCGGTTTCGAGTTTTTTTGCGCTGTGCCTTGCTGCGGCATGCACGATTTCATGCCCCAGAACAGCGGCAAGTTCTGCTTCGTTATTTAATTCCACTAGCAAGCCGCGGTTCACGGCGATCTTTCCACCGGGCAGAGCCCAGGCGTTTGGTACAGAATTATTAAGCACGACAAATTCATAAGGCAGCTTTCTATCACTTACCGCGGCAAGCTTGTTGCCTACCTGCTGTACATAGCTGGTGAGTTCCTTGTCAACGCTGTATTGCCCACCCTGCATTTGTTGTAATGGTGCATAATTCTCCTTACCCATCGCCAGCTCTTGTTGTTCTGAGATTAATTTCATTTCCGATTTACCGGTGACCGGGTTGGTCGCACAGCCACCGATTATGGTTAACATTAACAACAAACTCATATATCGCATGAATGTGGGCATTTTTAATTACCTTTCAGTCGTCTTGTCAAAAGCATAGCTGGTCATAATAGCTAAACGCTTGCCTGGCTCTTGCTCACCGATTTCCTGAACGCGTTGATAAAAACGTTCCAGGTCACCATTTACCGATAGCAGTAAGCCTTGAAAGTTTGGCACCAGGTCATGGTATGTGGCAACCAGTGCCAAATGGGAATTATTAAGATCTTTTTTCATCCAGCTATCAAAGCCATGATAGCCGCTGGTTTCTTGCCAGATAAAATAACGTCGTCTGAGCTCTGCAAACAGCGTGTGTTTTTGTTTCCGTTTCTCGTCATCAGACATACGTTGTCTGTACATCGTGTCAAGTTCAGCACGAACTTCAGCGAGCAGTTTAAATACCTCGCGTCTATGTTGTTCTCTTTGCATGTAGGCAGCGAACTCGCTTGTTTCGTTTTTTGCCAGAAACCAGCGACGCAACCCTTCCTGTTCCATAATTGTCGCAAATGCTTCGTTAAATGCGGTATCACCATCGACATGCACCAGTTGATGAGCCAGCTCGTGAAACATAAGACCTATCATGCTTGCTTCGCCTCGCCTTAACATGGTGTTTAATAACGGATCATCAAAATAGCCCAGCGTGGAGTACGCAGTGGTCCCGTTGACAGAAACATCAAATCCCTGTGTTTTTAGTTCATTCGCTTTTTGTTTGGCTTCCTGCTCATCAAAATAACCACGGTAACTTAAGCAACCTACTATCAAAAAACACCACTGCTTCGGCTGTATAGAAAACTCCGGTGTTGCCACAACACTCCAGACCACGTAGGGTCGCTCAAGATCAGCATAACTCTTATAACTATCATTATCTGGCAACTTCAGCTGGCTGCTGGCAAATTCCCTTGCCTGCACGGCAACCTCGAGTTGCGCCTTTAACTTTTCATCCTGGTTGTCGTCCTGTAGTAAAGTTTCAATTGGTTTTTCCCGCGATGTCACGTCCAGGTGTCCATCGATGGCCTGCAGGTAATAATCCAGGCTGCTGCAACCAGACAGCATACCCAGACTCAGTACACAAACCAGTATGCGTTGCTTATTTACCAATACAAAACTCACTAAATATTTTTCCAAGTAAATCATCACTGCTAACTTCACCAGTAATCGCTCCCAGCGCTTCCTGTGCCTGCTTGAGCTCTTCTGCTACCAGTTCGCCCTGGCCGGACTCGGCCTGCAATCGTGCATTCTCGATAAATACCTGTGCTTGTTTAATCGAACCGAGATGACGTTGGCGCGCCATGAAACTACCTTCTCCGCTGGTTTGCATACCGGCGAGTTCCTTGATTACCTTCACCAGGTCTTCTATGCCTTGTGCGTTACTTGCCGACAAGGCAAGTTTGTAAGGCTGCTTAGTTATGACACCGGGCTTTAGCCCGCTTAGATCTATCTTGTTATGTATGATTATAATATTCAGTTTCTTTGGCAGCCTGCCAAGAATCTCGTTTTCAATATCACCCATACCCTGCGTATCATCAACCAGTAATAACAAAACATCGGCCTGCTCGATGGCCTGCCAGGTACGGCGCATGCCTTCTTTTTCCACCACGTCACCGGACTCCCTTAATCCCGCGGTATCCAGTATGTGTAATGGCATACCATCGATATGTATTTCTTCTCGCACGATATCGCGGGTAGTCCCAGGAATGTCAGTCACGATGGCGGCTTCGCGACGAGCCAATGCATTCAACAGACTGGACTTGCCGGCATTTGGGCGACCTGCCAGCACCACGTTGATGCCCTCTTTTAGCAGGCTACCCTGCATTGCCTGTTCAAGTACGCGCTCAACCTGTTGCTGCAAATTTGCAATACGTTCCGCCACGTGCCCTTCGCTGAGAAAATCGATCTCTTCTTCCGGGAAATCCATGGAGGCCTCGACATATACCCGCAGTTCCGTCACCTGTTCGACCAGCCTATGAATTGCACGGGAGAATTCGCCCTGTAGTGACCGAATAGCAGAGCGCGCGGCCTGTTCGGAGCCAGCATCGATCAGGTCCGCAATGGCTTCGGCCTGCGCCAGGTCCAGCTTATCATTGAGAAAGGCCCGCTCGCTGAATTCTCCCGGTCGCGCCAGACGTGCACCATGGCTGATAGCCGTTTGTAATAACATATCCATGACGACAGGCCCGCCATGGCCCTGTAATTCAAGCAC
>DJMK01000052.1 GCA_002436485.1 Proteobacteria bacterium UBA6492 | reverse complement strand
GCATGATTCAGCCTGTCTTCAAAAACATGATCGCCTTTTTTTAACAGCGCACTGATGACACCAAGGTTTGCCATGTAGCCAGTAGAGAACAACAACGCACGCGGACGGTTGACGAAAGCTGCCAGTTCTTCTTCCAGTTGATGATGTGCCATGCTATGGCCATTAATAAGGTGGGAAGCACCACTACCGACTCCATATAGTTTAACGCCAGTTATAAATGCCTCGATAACTTTTGGGTGGTTGGCATGACCAAGATAATCATTACTACAAAAGTTTAGATAGTGCCTGCCATCAATGACAAGTTCGGTTGACTGTGGTGACTCCACGACCAACCGTTCACGATATCGGTGTTGCGACCTCAACTCGTCAAGGTAGGGTTGAAGAGCATCGCTACTCATGGCTAGATTGCTTTGATACCCAGTTTCCTGAATAGCTCCTGGTCACTTTGTTCTGTCGGGTTCGGAGTAGTCAACAACTTCTCGCCATAAAAAACCGAATTGGCACCAGCCAGAAAACATAGCGCCTGCATTTCTTCTGACATGTTCTCACGCCCTGCTGATAATCGTACATAAGACTTCGGCATAAGAATACGGGCTACGGCGATGGTGCGCACAAATTCCAGCGCATCGAAATCTACCGAATCCTGTAACGGGGTGCCCTCAACACGCACCAACATGTTAATTGGTACTGATTCCGGATGCGGTTGCTGGTTGGCCAGTTCCTGTAACAGACCAATTCGATCCTGGCGTGTTTCACCCATACCAAGAATACCGCCGCAACAAACATTAATACCGGCATTGCGAACATGCGCCAGTGTATCGAGGCGATCCTGGTAGGTACGCGTGGTAATGATATCGCCATAAAATTCAGGCGAGGTATCCAGGTTATGATTGTAATAATCCAGGCCAGCCTCTTTGAGTCGGTGAGCCTGTTGTTCGCTCAACATGCCCAGTGTCAGGCAGGTTTCCAATCCCAACGCCTTTACCTCCTGCACCATCTCGATGACATTGTCGATATCCTTATCCTTCGGGCTGCGCCATGCCGCACCCATACAAAAGCGTGACGAGCCATTTGCCTTGGCCTTGCTGGCTGCATCGATCACTTCCTCGAGTGGTAACAACGGTTCAACTTCAACTTCTGTTTCAAAACGAACACTTTGTGGGCAATAACCGCAATCTTCCGGACAACGTCCTGTCTTGATGCTAAGCAATGTACTGACCTGTACCGCATTGGGGTCAAAATAGTTGCGGTGAGTCTGCTGAGCATGAAAGACCAGATCTGCAAACGGCAGATTAAACAGTTCGGCGATCTGGTCACGCGACCAGTCATGACGCAAGCTATTGTTTAATTGTTCAACTGAAGCACTCATGCGCCGTTCTCCTCAATAATGGTTTGGGTCCAGGTTTCCCGATAAATCCGCAACAGGTCATAGATAGTCCATGGCACAAGGACCGCCGCGGCAATGGCCCAGGTAATCAACCATGCGCTCAGCGAGGTACCGAAAAATGTGGCAATCACTACCACAAAACCAATTATCCCGTAGAAACGATAAGCCGCTGCCTGGGTGTATTCACCTACTCGAGGGTTTGGGTGGTGACGATTCATGGCATAGACAAACATCGATGCGCCCAGCCAGAAGATTCCCAGCGGCAGTGGTAACAGTATCGCAACCAGGTTGCCGTAATTGAATAGCGTGGCCATACGCCGAGCAGACGCGGGGCTAACGACCCGTGGCTGGGTTGCATTGTCACTGTCATGCATGTGTTAGAATGAAACTCTTGAAATTTATCAGGCTGACGGGATAGTAGCCTGCCATAACTGGTTGTCAACGGGAAAGGAGTCCTATGGTTTACAACTGGCTAATAAACACGCATAACTACTTGTATCCTTATATCTGCTCACTCTGCGGCAGTACTTCGGATTTGCAAATTGACCTGTGCAAGGATTGCCTGGACGACCTGGTGTGTGACAACTCGGCTTGTATTCGCTGTGGATTGCCGCTGACGGGCCAATCAGGGCAGTCATTCTGCGGCCAGTGCCTGCGAAAACCGCCACAATACCATGGCACCTTCGCTGCATTTACCTATAGCACACCACTGACCGGCCTCATCACCCAACTCAAGTTCAATGGAAAAATTCAGCTGGCACGCGTATTGGCCGAAGCCTGGCTGCAGCGATTTGCCCATGCTGGCATACCGCTACCCGATGCCATACTGCCAGTGCCCCTTCATCGACGACGTATCTGGAGCCGTGGCTACAACCAGGCACTGGAAATCGCCAGGCCCATCGCCCGGCATTTCAACCTGCCATTGCTGAGCGGGTATGTTCTGCGCACACGTCACACGGCGGCCCAGTCCACCTTGCTATCCAGGCAGCGTAAAGCAAACGTGCGCGGCTGTTTCAAGATCGCCAGACGGTTACCGTTTCAGCGTATTGCTATCGTCGATGACGTAGTCACCACTGGTAGTACCGTGCAGGAACTGGCCCGTATGCTGGTGTCTGAAGGGGTAAGGGAGATCTACGTGTGGTGCATCGCGCGGGCGATGAGCCGGCAAGACTAGAAGCGGTACCTCAGATCGAGGTAGGGGCCTTGCGTTTCAAAACGGGTCTGGTAATCGCTACCATCGATGCTGAACTGCTGATGCTGCCAGCCACCTTCAAGACCGAAACCATTGTCCCATGAATAGTTTAACCTTGCCTTGTAATCATAAGCACGATACTGCTCATACTCGGTATGGCTTCCACCAACACTGGCCGTCAGCCCCTTGAAGGGCAGGTTGAACAGTGCAGTAGCATGCAACATTGGCAATGCCATGTTGAGGTGCTCGGTTTTATCCAGTTCCTGGTTTTTTAAACCGGCTTCAATAAAACGGATATTAACACCAAGGTCAAAGTTGACCGCCTGGTCACGTTGCCCGAACGGATAGGTAATCATGGCGTCATACTGGTTGACCTGCCCCTGTGTGCTGTTAGCACTATCATATAATTGTCTGCTACCGGCAGCAGGCAGACCCTCTCTGGAGGGTGAACTACCCAGGGTAATACTCTGGTGCTGAAACTGGAAAGTCGGTAATAACAGGTTTTGTTCGGGCGCGTCGATCTCACCCGCCATTGCCATGGCAGGCAGCAAAAATAATGCGCTGATAAGTGATCCTTTTAAAAACACGTAGTTACCCGCAAAACCTGAAGTTTGTATCTACAAAACCAATTTGCATATTTTAGTACATTTATTATCCAGACCAAACAGCCAGATCACACTTTCGCAAAAAAATTATTGCCGAATTTGACTTGTATCAATTTACTACTCGGGCAGGAAACTCAGGAATATACCTATAAACAGGAAAGCACCCACCCAGTTATTATTCAAAAACGCGCGAAAACAATGTGGTGGCGAACGATCCTTGATCAGGTATTGCTGATATATCGCAAACAGGGCGGCAATGCCCATGCATATATAATAGATGAGTTCCAGGCCGGCCCTTTTTCCCAGTAGAGCAAGTGCGAAGAACATCATCACTTGTAAGATGAAAATGATGATCCGGTCGGCATCACCGAACAGTATGGCAGTCGATTTG
>DJMK01000122.1 GCA_002436485.1 Proteobacteria bacterium UBA6492 | reverse complement strand
CGCGCCCGAAGTCAGAAATCAACGACGAGGATTACAAGGAGTTCTACAAGCACGTTGCACACGATTTTGATGAGCCGTTGTTATGGACACATAACCATGTCGAAGGTACCCAGTCCTATACCAGCCTGTTTTATGTTCCCAAGCGGGCGCCTTTTGACCTGTTTGACAGGGATCATCAGCATGGTGTGAAACTGTATGTCAAGCGGGTGTTTATCATGGATGACGCCGATCAGTTGATACCTAACTACCTGCGTTTCGTACGCGGCGTGGTGGATTCGGCGGACCTGCCACTGAACGTGTCACGGGAAATTCTGCAAAAAAACCAGCAGATCGACAAAATCAAGGCGGCCTCGGTGAAAAAGATACTGGGCATGCTGGAGAAACTGGCAAAGGACGACAAGGAAAAATACGGGGAGTTCTGGAAAGAATTCGGCAAGGTCATCAAGGAAGGACCGGCAGAAGATTTTTCCAACCGTGAGAAAATCGCCAAACTCATGCGGTTTGCTTCCACGCATACCAATAATGAAGTGCAGGATATTTCACTCGATGACTATATCAGTCGTATGCAACCGGAGCAGGAAAAGATTTATTACATCACTGGCGATTCCTTTAATGCTGTAAAAAACAGCCCGCACCTTGAGCTGTTCAAGAAAAAGGGCATCGAGGTGCTGTTAATGTCGGATCGGGTTGATGAATGGATGATGTCCTACCTGCAAGAATATGACGGTAAGTCGTTTGCTTCGGTTGCAAAGGGTGCGGTTGACCTGGGCAAGATGGAAGACAAGGATGAAAAACAGAAGGTAGAGAAGGCTCAGGAAGAACATAAGAGCTTACTCGAGCGCATGAAGGAAACCCTGGATAAAAAGGTCAAGGATGTACGCATCTCCAGCCGTCTGACCGACTCACCTTCTTGCCTGGTGGTCGAGGAACAGGAGATGAATGTCAGTATGCAAAAACTGCTCAAACAGGCAGGACATACGTTGCCGGACATCGAGCCAATCCTGGAAATCAATATCGAACACCCCCTGGTGCAACGTCTCAACAACGAAAAAGACCAAACCCGCTTTGCGGATCTGGCCTACGTACTATTTGACCAGGCCATGTTAAGTGAGGGCGGGCAGCTGGAAGACCCGGCCACGTTTGTCAGCCGAATGAATGAACTGTTGCTCATGATGGATGGCGAGAGCAGGTAACCAGAAGGCGACCCACGGGTCGCCTTTTTACTATAATTGCTTGATGCGTATTCCGGTTATTACAGTTTTGTTGCTGTTGCCAGTTCTGTTGTTGCAGGGTTGCAAGCTGATCGAGCAACATATCAACAAGCCGTCTGTCGCATTTTCGCAAACGACGTTTCAGCATGTGTCGCTTCAGCAGGGTGTGCTGAAATCAACGGTCCGCCTAAGCAATCCCAATGACTTCAGCCTGCCCGTCAAGACACTGACCTACCATTTGCACCTGAACCAGCAGAAATTTGCTCACAGCCAGCTGCGTCTGGATAAAAACATTCCTGCTCACGGAACGGTTGAGTTCGAGTTACCAGTGACCATTCGTTACCAGCAGCTGTTGGATGGCCTTGTCTCAGCGCTCAGCCATCAGAAGATCACATTTCGCCTGAACGGTGAGGTTGATTTTGGCCTGTTGACAATTCCATATCAAAAAACGGGTGATTTTGTATTGCGTTAACCTCAGTGCAGGAGCAGCATGAATTCTGGCCTTGAGGCGCGAATTCCTTCTCGTTTTCAAAATTCAACCCCGCAAACAGTGATATCGATCATTCTTTTTGCTTCAGAAATTCCCGCTAGGTACCGCTAAATAAGTAGTTGTCACACATCAAAAAAGGGGGTATCGAGTTACATGTCTGAGTGGTTTCACACAAGGACATTTGCAGTTTTATTGTTGTTATCCTGGTTGCCACTCGTTGCATATCTTTTTCCCTTACCTTCACAGGCCTATGCAGTAGAGACGGGTAAAAAAGTCACCCGTATGATGGAAGCCAGTGATATCGTGGGAAGCAAGTTCCGCCTGATGCGAAAACAGGTGGACGAAATATACGATTTCTATTCCAAACCCGCGGAATTACACAACTGGATGCTGCTGCGCTGGGGCTCTTTTGCCATGGTCATGTTCATGGGGATCATGGCCTCGCTGTTGGCGCTGGTTCATTATCATTTCTGGAAGATTGCAGCAATCACTGCAGCAGCCTGTTATCTGATGTTTATCATTTTATACTCAGGGGTATACCTGCCAAGCAGGCTGGACGCCCGCGGCTGGCTGATGATGATGGCTCAACTGGATGACAATTGGTTGATGCTGTATCGGGAGTTGTTGTTCCCGATCTTGCAATGTGTGCTGGCCATTATCCTGTTCTTTATCTCAAATCAACAACCTGGCATTCAACCGCTCGACCGGTCAGAGCTCAAACCACATTATTGATCTTCGGCAGGCACATGTCTGTTCATTCATACTACAATGCTCGGTATGAGCTGGGTTTTGATTATTCTCGCAGGTATCGTGCTGTCAATCTGGTGGAACGGGTTAGGTGCCAGGGAGATAGCACGTAATCGGGGCAAGCGTATGTGCGACGAGGCAGGGCTGTTATTTCTTGATGATACGGTTTGCCTGCAACGCCTGCGGCTAGTGATGTATCGAAAACAAAAACTGGGGCTGTATCGACGTTTTGTGTTTGAGTTTGCCACTGATGGTGAACAGCGTTACCAGGGACACGTGGATATGTTTAATCACTACGTCATTGATACCGACATGCAACCCTATCGCGTATCGCAATGACCCGCTGCTGAAATGCCTCAATGTCGGGCTGGCATATTCTTGATGCGTGCAACTTTTTGCCGGTTTAGCAGGCGATAAAAGCGACGAATCTCCCTGGTCATGGAAACACAATCCGGTGTACTAAGCAGGTGCTCATGCAGGTTGTAGCAATAATGTCGCGCATAGGTGTTGGCCAGGTAGTAGCGTTGCCGTTCTGTATGATTCAGGTGACAGTGATAGCTGATTTTCTCAAACAGGCTGCGATGCAGGTTGTGCGGAATCTTGCCGCCGGATTGCTCAGCTAGCAGCGATATCGCCATCACATATTTATCAACCTCTGCCTGAAGCTCCATTTCAAAACAACTAATGCTTCGTTCCTGCTCGGCATTCCAGACGAGATACAGGAAATGGCTGATGCCCTCGAGCACCACGCAAAATTCAGCCATGTTGCCTGCGTGTAGCTGTTGCAGTGGGTCGTCACCCGTGAGCTGATTTACGAGGGATTGATCGAGAAACAGGGATATATCAATTCCATCTGCATATTGCTGAAGTAGCAATTTTTCCGAAACCGCAGCGTCGTTTACTTCGGGACTGAGCTGCCGGACCAGCTTGGCGTTATGGGTAATGAAATCCTCGACATTGTGGGATATACCAATGTCGTAGATGTGATGCAGGCGTTGCTGTACGTCTAGTAACCGAATAATACTTCGCTCCGGTAACGGCTCCTGCTAAGTATAGCGGCTTCGGTCGGTATGTCTCGAATCCGTCCAGTGTGAACCAGTCGCTAAATTACGCGCTAAATTTCAGGTTTTCACCCGGCTGAGCGACTAATTGGTAGGAGATTGGCGCTTTCACGGTAAAGAGCAGATAAGAGGTCATAATTGCAGGATATCCGGCAGAGTTTTCAGATACCAAAGTAAAATCAATAGGATACAATTACTATGAGTCGGTTTGATATGTATATAATAAGGCACAAAAACAGCTAACTGTGAAAACAGTATTTACCGGTTTGTCGGGGGCGCATTTTGCGTGGGGTAAGAAACAATGATGCATGAACGTAGACAAAAGAGACGCATTCCTTTCAAGCGGCCCATCAGGGTCACGACACAGGAAGGCGATAAACAATCGCTAATGTGCGTGGACTTTTCAATGGAAGGGATTGGTTTTCTGTCAACCCAACCGAGGAGCGTTGGGGATATTCTGCGGGTCTCCATGAACATTGGTAATAATGGCCGCACGCACATACTCAATACCATTGGCGAAATAGTCCATCGTCGCTATGCCGACAAACAGTTCTATCTTGGTATGCGCTTTTATAAAGAAAAGTAACCAGAGTAAATTGCAATCAAAAAGGAAGCCGCTCTGCTCACGCAAAGCGGCTTTTTTTACGGCAATTAACAAGCTAAATAAAGATTAACTACAGACTTCGATCCAAGGAGAGTATCGAATTTACTAAAAGTCTGCCTGACCTAAGCAATCAGATTAGCCAGAAAAATCAGGGCAAACATCAAGCCCATTAACACCAGCACAGTAATACCAACGCGCTCACCCATTAATTTGTCTTCTTTCAGGTCCTGACTATGCATATTATGACTCCCGCTGTGTTTGAGAATGCAATATAAGATACGGCCAAGCCACACGGCAGGATTTGATCTGGATCAACTTTTGCTGGATTCTGGCAAGGCGGATGCTTGTTTCCGCGGTGGCACGAATATCAGGGTCTGCTGCCATGCAATATTGGGATCACCTTGTAGCAGCCTGATGCATCGGCCTACCTCGTTTTCATACCAGCCATTGTGGCTCTGGTGTGGTTCGGCCTCGTAACCCCACCAGCTACCGTCTGCGTCCTGCGCCAGCCAGCTAACCCAGGCGGGGGTTTCAAGCTCATTAAACCTGATAGTCATAAGGAATTACTTGTATTTAGGGCAGCGGGCCCCTATCTAGCCCGTATAATAGTGTAATACTAACAATGAGGAAATTTTTGCGGTGACTGTACAGAGTGATATCGAGACAAAACTGGCGCAGAACATCAATGCGAAGCATCTTGAGGTGATCAATGAGAGTTCCAACCATAACGTTCCCCCTGGTTCGGAATCTCATTTCAAGGTCGTGCTGGTTTCGCCCGACTTCGACGGTAAAAACCTGTTGGCTCGCCATCGAATGGTCAACGCGGTACTAGCTGAAGAGTTACAGGGTAAAATCCATGCGCTGGCATTACACACCTATACGGAACAGGAGTGGAAGGAAAGCAAGGGTGATGCTCCCATGTCACCGCCATGCCTGGGGGGTAGCAAGGCCTAGTTCGTCAGTTTTTGCACGACGGCTTCAAATTGCTCCAGCCGCTGTTCTACCTCGGTAGAATGACGAGTCTCGTCAGGCAGCTTGCTGACAAAATCCTGCATTGGTTCCAGCAGCGCATGCAGTTGCTCGGGCTCAAAAAGATCCATGACTGCCTTGAGACCCGCTTGTGTCTCACTCAACATGGCGGGAATCAGANNATCAGATCAGATTCGGAGATCACATCATCGGCGCGCAACAGGTCAGCAACCAATGGTGTTTTTAACAACTCAAAAAATATTTGCCTGGCTTGTTCCTCGTCATCCAGTTTTTTGAGCGCCTTTGGGTCATCAGATGCAGCCTTGCGAATGGTCATCATGCAGACATTCAACAGCTTGAGAAGCGCTTCCTGTATTTGTTGCATGTCATGCGACAGGCTGGCACTGGTGGTATAGAGCTTTTCCAGGTTGTTTTTCAAATCCAGTACCACATCGCTCTCGACGGAACTTAGCAGCCCGGCTGCCTGTTGCAGGGTTTCCTGAAAGTTTTCCATGAAAGCCTGCATATCCTGCTGATCTTTCATGCGTGCCTGTACAAGTTCTTCCTGCGTNNGCACCGGGTAAATCACTAAATACAAGTTTATTTGACATTTTCTCTAAACAACAACTGGTTAGTATGATTACAAGTCTAACAAATTTATCGACACGAAAGAGAAATGCACCAGTTTTTTATTTTTCAACAGAGTAGAAATCAGGCAATTTGCTGTGCGACAACTTCTACCCAGTGTTTTACTGGTATATGTGTCCCTGATTGCAAATGGTGCTGGCAACCAATGTTGGCGGTCAGGATATATTGCGGATCGTCTCTGCACAGGTTGTGCAATTTGTCACGTCGCAATTGCTGTGCAATACGCGGGTTGAAAATGGAATAGGTGCCGGCAGAGCCGCAACATAAATGTTCATCGCGAACCGTCTGCAATTCAAATCCAATATTGGTTAACAACTCTGTAAGGTGATCTTTTAGCTGTAAACCGTGTTGTAACGTGCACGGAGCGTGAAATGCGACACTGAGTTTGGCAGGTAACCGAATTTTCTCGATGGTGGAAGCATCAAGCAGTTCGCTAATGTCTTTGCACAAAGCAGATACCCGGTCAGCTTTATCTGCATAGTGCGCATCGTGCCTGAGATAGTTGGCATACTCTTTTAGCGTCGTGCCGCAACCACTGGCGTTGGAGACGATCGCGCTACAGCCCGACTCAATGTATGGCCACCAGCTATCGATATTCTGTTTCATGATACTGAGCGCATCTTCTTCAGCACTGAGATGATGACTGATTGCACCACAACACCCGGCCTTGCTTGCAGTGATGACGTTGTAGCCTGCACGGTCCAGCAAGTGCTTACTGGCTTCATTGATGTCAGGTGACAGGACAGGTTGAACACAACCTTCGAGTAGCAGCACGGAACGGGTGTGTTCCGTAGTAGCAGCAAAGGGTTTGAGCGTACGGCGATTTGTATGCATACGTAGTTGGGCAGGCAGCAGCGGGTTTGTGATACTCGCCAGCCTGGTAATTTGCCTGAAACTACTACGGTTAGTCATTATTTTGCGCAAAAGGAATCGTAACACTCGTTGATAAAGCGGACGACTGACATTTTTTTCTACCTGTTGTCGCCCGATATCAAGCAGGTGCGTGTATTCGACGCCCGAGGGACAGGTGGTTTCACAACTTCGGCAGGTCAGGCAACGATCAAGATGCTGCATTGTCTTGCGACTTGCTGGCTGGCCTTCCATTAATTGTTTTATCAGGTAGATGCGACCGCGTGGTCCATCCAGTTCGTCACCGAGTAACTGGTAGGTTGGGCAGGTTGCGGTACAAAATCCGCAATGCACACAGTTACGCAGAATACGATCAGCTTCCTGTCCTATTGTGGTATTTTTATATTCTTCGCTGATACGGGTTTGCATGGTTACAAGTCAGGATAAAGTCGGCCCGGGTTAAACAGGTTATGTGGGTCAAATGCATGCTTGACCTGTTTGTGTAGTTGGTAAAGCTTGCCGTTGAGTGGCTGAAAGATATCAGCATCACGATCACCGTTTCTAAAAATATTGGCATGTCCTTCCAGTTTGGCCAGCTTGTTGAAAATAGTCCGCGGTTTTTCTTCGCCAACCAGCCAGCGCTGAGCGCCGCCCCAGTCGATGAATTGTTTACCTTCAAAGATCAAAGGTTCTGTCGCTGGTGCAACAGCACAACGCCATAAGGGTAAATCAGACTGAAAAAAGCTGTGTGTCTGTTCGCGAATCCTTTGCCAGAATTCCGTGTTATCAGGTTGCAACTCACCACCTAGCAGGGTTTTGGCAGCAGAGACACCTTCAGCTGTACCGGACAGACGAACATGCAGGCGATCGCCATCATAACAGGCTGCAGTAATGGGTAATGACTGGCCACAGTATTTGTTGATTCCGTTAATGGCAGCCTCTTCAGACAGTTCAAAACCGAGGGTTATCTCATGTTCAGGTTTTGGCAGCACCTTCATTGAGACATCGAGTATGATACCAAGCGTTCCCATCGCGCCAGCCATGAGCCTGGAAACGTCATAACCTGCGACATTCTTCATTACCTCACCGCCAAAATTTAACCTTTCTGCCTTGCCATTTATGATGGAGCAACCCAGAACAAAATCACGTACCGAACCACGATAGGGTCGGGCCGGCCCTGACAGGCCGCTGGCGACACAGCCACCCAGTGTTGCAGTTGAAGAGAAATGAGGTGGTTCAAAACCAAGCATCTGGTTATGTGCATTCAGTGTATTTTCGATCTCTGTCAGTGGTGTACCACAACGGGCCGTAATTACCAGCTCGGTCGGTTCGTAATGAATGATGCCCTGGTGTGCGCTGACCGAGAGCGCTTCGCCATGCACATTTCTGCCATAAAAGCTTTTGCTATTACCAGCGGTGATTTGGATTGGTGTTTTGTTTTCGATACAGGTCTTAATTGTTGCCTGCAGTTGTGTGCTCAAGTCCTGATCATTCATGACTAGAAACGCTCAAGTTCGGGATGTGGTAGTTGACCATGGTGTACATGCATAGCACCAAATTCAGCGCAGCGATGCAGGGTCGGGACGGCCTTACCCGGGTTTAACAGGTTATTTGGGTCAAACGCGGCTTTGAGTGCATGAAACTGTTGTAGCTCAGCTTCAGCAAACTGTACACACATCTGGTTTATTTTCTCGATGCCAACGCCGTGCTCGCCGGTAATGGTGCCACCCACTTCCACACACAGTTTTAATATTTCGGCACCGAATTCTTCTGTACGTTGCAATTCGCCAGTTTTATTTGCATCGTAGAGTATGAGCGGATGCAGGTTGCCATCACCGGCATGAAACACANNGCCAGGCGTCCCACGGCTGGAAATGCCGATTTACGTCCGCGCCAAAACATTAGTCTTTCCTGCTCGTTGGTTGAGGTGCGAACTTCCGTAGCCCCGGAAGTTAACAATAGTTGGCGTACTCGCAAAATCTGTTCGGAGACTTCACGATTGGTACCATCAAGTTCACATAACAGGATAGCGGCGGCTTTGGTGGGGTAACCAACCTTAACAAAATCTTCCGCCGCACGAATTGCCAGGTTATCCATCATTTCAAGACCCGCCGGAATGATACCGGCGGAAATAATGTCATTCACTGCCTGGCCGGCCTTGCTGACATCATCAAATGCCGCCAGCATGACCTGTGCACGTTCCGGTTTGGGGAGCAGTTTAACCGTTACTTCCAGAATAATGCCCAGCATGCCTTCGGACCCGGTCATAACTGCAAGCAGGTCATAGCCGGGGCCATCAAGACTGTTGCTACCAATGGTAACCAGTTCGCCATCGATAGTGAGCACCTTGAGTTTTTGAATGTTATGCACCGTCAATCCATACTTCAGGCAGTGAACGCCGCCGGAGTTTTCGGCGACATTGCCGCCTATGGTGCAGGCGATCTGAGATGATGGGTCAGGTGCATAATAAAGGCCATAGGGATCCGCCGCTTCACTGATTGCAAGATTGCGTACGCCCGGTTGTACCACCGCAGTGCGATTGGCAGGATCAATATTGAGAATGCGATTAAACCGGGCGAGACTGAGCAATAGGCAGTTTTCGCGTGGCAAGGCGCCGCCTGATAGCCCGGTGCCAGCGCCACGCGCAATAATCGGCACCTGGTTTTGATGGCACAGTCGTACGATCTGTTGCAGTTGTTCTTCTGTTTCAGGTATTGCAACGACCCAGGGTTTTTCACGATACGCGGACAGACCATCGCATTCATACGGTTGCGTGTCTTCAGCCTCATGCAGGATGGAATTACTAGGCAATATTTTGCCCAGTGCGCGCACCAGGTCTTGTTGAGACAGTGTCGGTGTCGCGAGGTGTTCTTTATATATGGCCATGCGAAAATAATAACGGTTGCATGTCTATAAAACCACTTGGCAATCGTATGGAATTAGCAGCTTTGTGATTTGGTGATTGTGATAGCATGCGCTTTATCAGGGGGAAAGTATGTANNGATGGCCGGCGCAACAAGCTGGTGGTAGAGGTTGCAGTAGCACTTGGATTCGTGGCGCTGGTGCTACTGGGTATGTGGAAATGGCCGTGGCTGATTCCTGCCGGTTATTTTCTGCATGGCGTGTGGGACCTGTTACATCACCCACTAAAAATTGGTGCGCGTGTCAGGAAATGGTATCCACCGGCTTGTATCGCCTATGACTGGTTGGTTGGTGCCTTTGTCTTTATATACATGTTTTGACCATGTCGTCAGGTGTGCGAATTGACAAGTGGTTGTGGGCAGCACGCTTTTACAAAACACGTACACTGGCTGCTGATGCGGTCAACGGTGGTCACGTTCACGTCAATGGACAACGTTGCAAGGCATC
>DJMK01000091.1 GCA_002436485.1 Proteobacteria bacterium UBA6492 | reverse complement strand
TTAACTTGCCAGCTAACCAGCCCAAGCGCGAGACAAAGTAAAGCAAATACCGCTGCACCACCCGAGATACCCAGTACATAGGGATGGGCCAGTGGATTGCGCAATAATACCTGTAGCAGGGCACCTGCCATGGCAAGCAATCCGCCGGTGATGAACGCCAGCATGGCGCGTGGCAAGCGAAGCTCATGAATCACCCGCGTTGCCATTTGTTCAGTGTCGTTACCGAACAAGGCGGCAATGTATTGTTCAACACTGAATGACAGGTTGCCGGAAACGATAGCAAGTAAAAATCCCAACAGGCTTATTATGATAAGGATGCCAAGACCGGTAAGTGGCCGGCGATATTTTAAGATAAATACACCTTGATGGTTATGCGGCGCCATTGTGCAGTTGAATAATGGGCCAGTGAGCCTGTTGCGCAACCTCAAGCAGTTGCGGATCGGGATTCACTACGACCGGGTGGGTCACCTCGCGTAACAACGGTAAATCATTATGCGAGTCTGAGTAGAACCAGCTATTGTCGAGCGTTTCATGGTGATTAGCTAACCATGCATGCAGGCGTTGCACCTTGCCTTCACGGTAACACGGTATGCCCGATACACCACCTGTATAACGACCATCCAGCAGCTCCGGTTCCGTCGCAAGTAAATTGTCGATGCCAAATGCAGTGGCAATCGGGCGGGTGATAAAACTGTTGGTGGCGGTAATGATCAGCAGGGTATCGTTTTGTTGGCGGTGCTTGTCCACCAGCGCCTGANNNNAATGCCAGGAATTCATAAATATCCAGTGTGCCTTCCTTGTATGCGTCATAAAAGCGCTGGTTTTCGGTCTCGTACCAGTGGGCGTCGACAATGTGTTTGTCGGAAAGAAACTTGCCCCAGAGGTAATCACTGTCACCGGCTAACAGGGTGTTATCAAGATCGAAAATGGCCAGACTCAACGCGGGTTCCTGTCTTTAATTGTCAAAACTACAAAGCTGGGCATCTTACCCTAATTCTCAATTCAACGAGTACATCCAGACATGAAAATCCCCCCAACTTGTTGAAAAATAGGTAAAAAGTGCTTAATTTAGAGTAGTTTGCACCCCAAAAGTCAGTNNTGGCAATTTCCCCAGGGCGGCATCCAGGTCAATGAAACGCCGGAGCAGGCGCTGTATCGCGAGCTGGCCGAAGAAATCGGTCTGCAACCGCAACACGTCGAAGTCGTTGGTCGCACTGCCAGCTGGTTACGTTATCGTATTCCCAAGCGATTCCTGCGCCGTCATCCAAATCGCCCGCTTTGCATTGGGCAAAAGCAGGTCTGGTTTATGCTCAAATTGATTGGTGACGAAGCTGCTGTACGTCTGGATAGTTCTGAGCGGCCTGAGTTCGATGAGTGGTGCTGGATCAATTACTGGGAAACCGTCAACAAGGTTGTACCCTTCAAACGAACCGTCTATAGCAAGGCACTCCAGGAGTTAATCCCCTTAATCAAACCCATTGGTGCTTCCAGGCTGGCCGAACAGTTGAAGCACCGTTGATCGCAATACAACCCGATCCCGCATTATGTTAACTACCTTGCGTCGCATCATTCAGGAGGTGAATGCCGCCCGCAACCTTGATCAGGCGTTGGAAATTATCGTCAAGGGTGTACGCGAAGCGATGGGTGCCGATGTGTGCTCCGTCTATCTGACAGATGACAATCTACTGCAGCATGTATTGATGGCCACAGAAGGTTTGGCACCCGAGTCGGTAGGGCATGTACGGCTTGCGTTTGACCAGGGCCTGGTGAGCATGGTGGCCAACCGGGCGGAGCCGGTCAATATAGACGATGCGCCGAACCACCCGCGGTTTGTTTATTTTCCTGAAACCGCCGAAGAACAGTTTTTTGGTTTTCTGGGTGTACCGATCATTCATCATCGTAAGGTGCTAGGTGTCCTTGTTGTGCAACAGGTGGCAGCCAGGCGCTTCGATGAAGAACAGGAAAACTTTTTAATTACCATTGCAGCACAACTGGCTGGCGCGATGGCACATGCCGAGGCCAGTGGTGAAATCGATAAATTATTAAGCCAACACGATGGTGCCAGTATCAGACCGATCCTGGGTTTGTCTGGCGCGCCAGGTGTTGCCATTGGCAAAGCGGTTGCCATTTATCCTGAAACCGACCTGGAAAAAATTCCGGATCGTAATGTAACTGACATGGATGCTGAGATAGATGCCTTTAATACGGCACTGACCTCGGTGAAACAGGATATCACCACGTTATCCAAACGCTTACAGGATGTCTTGCCAGCAGGTGAGCGGGCGTTGTTTGACGCCTATTTATTAATGTTGGATAGCCATTCATTGCGCGGTGTAACAGCGGCGCGCATCATGGAAGGAATGTGGGCACCGGCCGCCTTGCGGCGTACCGTGGATGAACAAATCCAGGCATTTGCCGAGATGGACGATCCCTACATGCGTGAACGCGGTGAAGATCTGCGTGAACTGGCCAGGCGGATTCTGCATTACCTGTTACAAAATGCGAAACGTGATTTGCACTATCCGCCCAGAACCATCCTGGTCGGTGATGAGATCACGGCAGCGCAACTGGCCGAAGTGCCACGTGAAAATCTGGTTGGTGTAGTCAGCGCCAGTGGTTCAAGAACTTCACATGTTTCCATCCTGGCGCGGGCACTGGGAATTCCTGCAGTGATGGGAGCGGTCGATTTACCTGTTGGTCGCATCGATGGCCAAAATATTATTGCCGATGGTTACAGTGGTAACGTCTTTGTCTCACCGGGTAAAGAAGTTCGTGCCGAGTATGAACGACTGGCAAGTGAAGAAGAAGGGCTGAATGCTGAACTGGTTAACTTGCGGGATCAACCTTCTGTCACGGAAGATGGCAAATCCATACCGCTCAAGGCCAATACCGGCTTGTTATCGGATATCACGCCGTCATTAAATAGTGGTGCAGATGGTATTGGCCTGTATCGTACCGAGTTTCCATTCATGGTCAGGCAACGTTTTCCGGGTGAAGAAGAACAGTTGCGTATTTATCGACAGGCACTTATGGCGTTTGCGCCACGTCCGGTGACTTTACGTACTTTGGATGTCGGTGGTGACAAGGCGCTGCCATATTTTCCGATCATCGAGGACAATCCATTTTTGGGGTGGCGCGGTATTCGGATTACTCTCGACCACCCGGAATTGTTCCTGGTACAGGTGCGTGCCATGCTGCGAGCGGCTTCTGGTCTTGATAATCTCGAGATCCTGTTGCCCATGATTAGCCACATCGCTGAACTCGATGAAGCCTTGTCCCTGATTCACCGTGCCGTGGATGAGTTACAAGAAGAAGGGGCAACCATCACAAAACCACATGTTGGAGTGATGATCGAGGTCCCATCGGCCGTCTACCAGGCAGAGCAGCTTGCGCGGCGCGTTGAATTCCTTTCGATTGGCACTAACGACCTGACCCAATACCTGCTGGCAGTGGACCGAAACAATTCACGGGTTGCATCGTTATACGATGCCTTGCATCCGGCGGTACTGCGCGCGGTCTATGACACGGTTAATGCCGCGCATCGGGCCGGTAAACCGGTGAGTGTTTGTGGTGAAATGGCCGGTGATCCTGCTGCAGTTGTTTTGCTGGTTGGTATGGGTATAGACAGCCTGAGTATGAGTGCATCCAGTTTGAATCGTATCAAATGGGTTATTCGAAATCTTTCGACCGATCGTGCACGGCAATACCTTGACGAGGCGCTGAATATGGAAGATGCTGTATCTATTCGTAACTTCTTGAATGAAAAGCTCGAAACCGCCGGAATGGGTGGTTTGATCAGAGCAGGTCGTTGATATGTCACAACATGCCATAAAGAGTGCAACAGACAGGAAAATCACCCTGCGCGAGGTTATCGATGGGCTGGTTGAAGATGGCCGCATTGACAAACACACCGCGGATGAATTCCTGATGCCGGCAAGAACCGGCGGGCTGGACATTCATCCGTTGGTTATCGTGTCACAACAGGAATGGGTTGATAAACAGAATCCGAAGAAAAAACTCACCCTGGAATCCCTGACTGAATGGTTGGCCAAGAGCAGCGGCTTACCGTACATGCGCATCGATCCTTTGAAGATAGATGTCACCTCGGTGACCGGGGTTATGTCCTCTGCCTACGCCAATCGACATAAAATTCTGCCGATTGAGGTGACCGATACCACGGTGACCATTGCTACAGGCGAACCGTATCTACACAGCTGGGAAAACGAACTGGTGCATATTACCGGTTTGCAAATCAAACGCGTGATAGCCAACCCGGTTGATATTCCCCGTTTTCTGAACGAGTTTTACAGTGTCAGTCATTCCATTCGACGTGCCACGTCCGAAAGCGATGATGACATTCCGGGTGTCACCAACTTTGAACAATTAATCGAGCTGGGTAAATCCGGACGACTCGATACCAACGATCAATCCGTCGTACATATTGTTGACTGGTTACTGCAATTTGCCTTTCAACAACGTGCCAGTGATATTCACCTTGAGCCACGCCGTGATATGAGTAATATCCGTTTTCGTATCGATGGCGTCATGCATACCGTTTACGAGATGCCAACACCGGTTATGAACGTGGTGATATCGCGTATCAAGGTGCTGGGCCGCATGGACGTGGTGGAAAAGCGTCGCCCGCAGGATGGTCGTATCAAGAGTAAAACGCCGGACGGGGATGAAATCGAGTTGCGTTTATCGACCATGCCTACTGCGTTTGGTGAAAAGATGGTAATGCGTATCTTTAGCCCCGATGTGCTGGTCAAGGACTTCACCGCGCTTGGTTTCAGTGAAAAGGATATAACCGACTGGAATAACATGATCAGTCAACCGCATGGTATCGTGCTGGTCACTGGCCCGACCGGTTCAGGTAAAACCACGACACTTTATTCTACCTTACGACAACTGGCTCGACCTGAAGTGAATGTTTGCACTGTGGAAGATCCGATTGAAATGGTGATTCCGGACTTTAACCAGATGCAGGTGCAACAAAACATCGGTGTAAACTTTGCCGCTGGTATACGTACACTGCTACGCCAGGATCCGGACATTATCATGGTGGGTGAGATTCGTGATCGTGAAACAGCCGAAATGGCGATCCAGGCGGCCCTGACGGGTCACCTTGTGCTTTCCACCCTACACACCAACAATGCACCTGCCGCGATTCCACGCTTGCGTGAAATTGGCGTACCTGCTTACCTGATTAATGCCACTGTGATTGGCGTAATGGGACAACGCCTGGTGCGTGTCCTGTGCCCACATTGCAAGGAGCCGACCGAGATCGATCCGGATATCTGGAAGTCATTGACCCACCCCTGGAAGCTGTCCGGCGAAGGCAAGTTTTACAAACCGGTCGGTTGTGATGAATGCCGTAACACCGGTTTTGTCGGGCGCGTCGGCATATATGAAATGATGACACTGGATCAAACATTACGTAACAATATTTCAGCGGAAAGTGATAGCCGCTCGATCCGTCGAGATGCTCTCAAGCAGGGTATGACGACTATGCGTATTTCTGGTGCGCGCAAGGTTGCCATGGGTTTGACGACCATGGAAGAAGTACTCAAAGTGGTGCCACCAGAAAACGACGAATAACGTTTACTGATCGTTGTTGGTATGACGTTGAATCAGATCCAGTAAATCACCCGGTTGAAACGGTTGCATCAGGTAATCGTTCACACCATTACTCATGGCATTTTCAACGACATCAATATTGAAGTAGTCCATTAACATAACGATGGGCACTGTCTGCCAGCGCGCTTCATCTTCAATGGCCTGCAATATGATGGGGCGATCATCCACCAGCCAGCGGTTCGTGATAAAGATTAAATCCGGCGCGGGTTTTGCGAGTATATGACCACGTGCGTTTTCCAGTGCGGTAATTGCCTGAATTGAAAACCCCTCACGCACCAGCAGCATGTGTAACAGGCTGGCAAGGTATTCGTCCGGTTCAAAGATCAGGATTTTTTTACTGGTCGCCGATGATTGTTCGGCAGCATCCCTGCATGACCCGTCTTGATGGGCATGCAACATAAAAACCTCAAAATAACTACGTTGTATTTGTAGTCGGTCTAAATAGGTTTTTGCTTTAGTTTTTGCCTGCAAACGCCATGTTTGCATAGCGCATGTAACTTATTGAACTGATTGGTGATTTTATGATGCTGGCCGCTTTAGGATTGAATCTGTGATCACGGCCAGAGAATCAATTTGGTCAGGTGTAGAGTGCCAGTAACTCGTTAGCCTGGGTGCGCTGGTTACCATTGCAACTGATAAAGCGTTGTACCGCGAAGCGCTTGATATTACTGGCTGCACGATAGGCTTTGCGGGTAAACGTCGTGTTGTGATTGGAAATCAGCACGGGAATTCCACACTGGCGAGTTTGTTCGGCCAGTTCGGCCAGTTGTTGTTGTTGTGGCAAGTCGAAACCACCCGCGCTGTAAGTGGTGAAATTGGATGAACTGGATAACGGCACATAAGGCGGGTCACAGTACACAACATCACCGGTTTTAACTGTTGCCATGAGCGAGGCAAAGTCCATGTGAACAAATGTCGCATGTTTTGCCTTTTCATAAAAAGCACGCATTTCGCGTTCGGGAAAATAGGGCTTTTTGTAGCGTCCGAAGGGCACATTAAATATTCCCTTTGCATTGTAACGACAAAGTCCGTTATAGCCATGACGATTCATATAAACAAACAGGCTTGCTTTACGCTCGGTATCCCTGGTGCTATTGAACTCGTCACGACGGCGGTAAAAATACGCCTCGTTATTACAGCGTGGGGTGAAAAGTTTGGCGCAACGCTCAATGAAGGCTTCACCCTGTTGTTGCAGGAACTGATAAAGTGCAATCAAATCCGCATTGGAATCGGCCAGCAGGTAGTTATCAAAATCGGTATTCAGGAATACGGCGCCGGAACCGGCAAACGGCTCCACTAACCGCTCGCCCTGCGGCAACATGCTATGAATATGTTCCAGTATGCGAAACTTGTTCCCCGCCCATTTTAAAAAGGGGCGTACCGTGTTGTCCTTTTTCTTCATTATTTGGCCAGATCCTTAATGAATACCTTTGAGTTACGCTGGTAGTTATACATGGAGCGTTTTTTTACTGGCAGGTCTTCGAGTTTCCCGGTCTTGAAACCACGTTCCCTGAACCAGTGTGCAGTGCGTGTTGTCAGCACGAATAATTTTTCTATGTTGTTGGCCTTGGCCTTTTTCGTGAGGTATTTAAATAGCTGGTCACCCCGGCCTTCATTGCGATAATCGGGATGCACCGCGAGACAGGCCAGTTCGGCAATCCTTTCTTCCGCGTAAGGGTAAATTGCGGCACATGCGACCACCAGGCCATCACGCTCGGTGACCATGAAATGATCGATTTCGATTTCAAGTAATTCACGGGAGCGCCTGACAAGTGAACCGTCCTGTTCCATTGGCCGAATCAGATCCAGGATACCGCCGACATCATCGATGGAGGCCTGGCGAATATCTTCAAACGATTCAGCACTGATCAGGGTGCCAATGCCATCACGCGTAAACAGTTCCAGTAACAGGGCACCGTCAATATGGCGGCTGATGACATGCACACGGTTGACCGTGCCTTTGCATGCATTGATGGCGTGCACCAGGTGACTTTGCATGTCTGGTTTGAGTTTGCGTTTGCTCTCAAGCAGTTGGCCCGCATCGGCAACGGTCAGTTCACGGATGGTTTTTTTCTTGCTGTCGGTGATGCCGTTATCATCCGCCAGTATGATCAGCTTGTCGGCGGCCAGTTGTCGTGCTGTTTCGGTGGCAACATCTTCCGCGGTCAGGTTAAACACTTCACCGGTCGGTGAATAACCCATAGGTGACAGCAGCACGATATTGTCATCTTCCAGGTGCCACTTGATGGAGTCAGCATCAACTTTGCGGATTTCACCGGTATGCAGGTAGTCCACACCCTCATGCACACCAATTGGTTGCGCGCTGACAAAGTTACCGGATACCACCCGTATGGGTAATTTACCGGTCGGTGCGTTACTCAAGCCCATGCTCAGCAATGCTTCGATTTCGACGCGTACACTACCGGCAGCCTGCTTGACACATTCCAGCGCCTTGTCATCGGTAAGGCGCATGCCGTTGACGATGTTGATGGCAGCGCCTTGCTGTTTGAGCTGTTTGTCGATCTGTGGGCGTGCGCCGTGCACCAGCACCAGGCGAATACCCAGACTGTTCAGCAAGACAAGGTCCTGGACCAGTTGCGGAAACTGGGCATCAGCGAGCATCTCACCGCCAAAGGTGATCACGAAAGTACGTCCGCGGAAGGCACGTATATAAGGTGATGAGTGCCTGAACCACTGGACAAAATCTGCCTGGTTTCTTTTATCTCGCATTTGCTTTAAAAGATAGCTATATCTAATTGTTTTACAAGGATAACTTATTCAAAGATCCCTGCAAATGGCTAAATTAGCTTATTTGAACAAAAAGTGAGTGATTTTTTACAGACGAATACCGATTCCAAAGTGGAATCGAGTGCTGGAACTGCCGGGTGTTTCTTCTGCCCAGATGTGCATTTGCCTGGCAACGACGACCGGGTAGGTATAAGGGGCTTCTCCGACCTTGCCCTTAACACTGTCGGTTACCTCGCCCAGTACTGAGATCCAGCGGCCCGCCGCATAGTCAGCAGGTTCGAGGAAACCGGGATGATTGATAAAAAAGCGTCCCTGCGCAGCAGCGGACTGGTTGGGTTTACCGTTGTTGTCGGTTGGAAAGGCCAGTACCTCGATACGCGTCATATCTTTCAACACATCGGTTTTAATGATCATGCCACCCCAAACAACCTGTTGTCCCTGGTAACTGTTTCCGGCTTGTACCAATTGCGGTGTGACACCCTGATTCACGTTCTTCATGTCAAACGGGGATACGGCGCAACCGGCCAACAGGCCAGCCATAACAAGCAGGGTGAATAGTTTACTCATTCTACGTAATGCCGATGATGCAAATGGAAATAGGAGCGCGGATACCAGTAAGGACCATACCACGGATACCAGGGATCAAACCATGGGTCATACCAATAGTCATCGTGCCAGTGGGTGGGAACCCGGATCGGCCATAAATGGAAACGTTCAACCTGCACAACGGGGTAGCGGTAGTCATGTTCACCAATCTTGCGTGTTTCGCTGCCAGTAATAATACCGGTGACCGTGATTTGGCGATCTGTGGCAAATACCGCGGGATCATGAAATCCGGGCTTTATTGCCAGAAAACGCCCAATACTATGGTCAACCTGTTTGGGTTCTGCACTCTCATCCAGCGGCTTGGCGAGGACGATTATCCAGGTGTCATTCTTTTTGACCTCGGTGTTGATAATGGTGCCACCCCATGTGACGCGCTGGTTCTGGTAGGCATCTGGGTTGCCCTGTACTGCCAATACCGGGGGATTATTTGCTGGTACCGGCAAGACCGGTTGCGAGCTACAGCCTGCCTGCAGTAACAGGCTGCTTATTGCTAATAGAAGAATGCGAATTCTGGTGTTCATGTGCAGTAACGCTGTATGAGTTTACCAATCATATCAATCGCAGGCTGAATTTCATCCATTGGCAGATACTCGTCAGGTTGATGCGCCTGGTCGATATGCCCTGGTCCCATTACGACCGTTTGCATGCCCAGATGGTTCAGGTAAGGACCCTCGGTACAATAGGCAACACTTTGCGCGCTGTGGCCCGTGAGTTCTTCCGTGTATTTCACTATCTCGGCATCGGCAGGGGTATGCATCGGTTCGGTACCGGTAATCAACGATTCAACACTGATTTCAAGGCCGGTTGGTTCCAGGCGCTGCTTGAGGCGTTCCGCGATCATCTCGCGCAGTTCGGCCTGCGACATTCCGGGCAGTGTGCGCAGGTCAAAATGCAGTTCGCATCGACCACAAATGCGGTTTGGATTATCGCCACCATGGATATGGCCAAGGTTCAGTGTCGGGTAGGGCACGGTAAAGTTTGAATCGTAATGCTGTTCCTGTAATTCCTTGCGCCAGCTGAGTATTTCGGAAATAGCATGATGCATCCCTTCCAGGGCACTGTTGCCAAGCGACGGATCGCTGGAATGGCCGGCCTGACCTTTAATGCGCACCGCTTCCATCATAATGCCCTTATGAGCACGAATTGGTTTCAGACCGGTGGGTTCACCAATCACGGCATACTTGGCTTTTGGCTTGTCCGCGGCGACCAGTGCAAGTGCGCCATCCATGGAGCTTTCTTCGTCGGCAGTTGCCAGCAGTATCAACGGCGCATTGAGCTTCTTGGGATCAAACTGTTGCGCGGCCGCCATGGCTAAGCCGAGAAAGCTTTTCATGTCAGCGCTACCCAGACCATACAGGCGGTTGTCGCGTTCTGTCAGGGTAAACGGATCCGAGGCCCAGCGCGTTTCGTCACAGGGAACCGTATCGGTGTGGCCGGATAAAACGAGACCGCCCGGCCCCTTGCCCAGCGTGGCAATCAGGTTGGCTTTTTCCGGTTGGTCAGGCAGTGGCATGATCTCGATACTAAAACCCAGGTCGTCCAGCCAGTTGGCCAGCAAATCAATGACAGCACGGTTACTCATGTCAAACTCGGGGCTGACACTGCTAATCGAAGGGGTGCCAATCAGGGCCTTTAGTGAATCGAGAACTGTTGGTGAGTGAGGCATGTCAGGACCGTCATAAAATATGCATCAAATTGTCATGGATATGCCATGCAAATGAACAAAACTGTTAAAAACCACAAGAAACGAATTCATTATGGCATAGGCAAGAGCTAATATCTTACTGCAGCGGGCAGTTCAAATGGAACTGGATTTTTGTCCTAATATGAACTGCTTGTTAAAGCTGGCTGTCATGAAGCATTTCTTTATTCCGGTAAACCAAGCAACTAAGAGCCTTTTTAGAGCAGTATCGACAACTGCTAGCGTCCACTAATCAAGGTAATTAATCTTTTTGAAATGTTCACCTTCTTTTAGCAAAATGCCATAATTTTTCACTAAATACGAATTGATATCAGTTGAATCGTGAATCATCATTAATTGGCTGCTAATATGTCAGCTGTATGTAATTCGATTCAACCACAAGGCAAACAATAGTCAGTGAATAATACAATCGAACCTACAGTGGATCTCAAGAATCCGGAATTCTATATTAACCGGGAGTTGAGTCTGCTGGAGTTCAACCGCCGCGTCCTTGCCCAGGCAATGGATGAAAATACACCCTTGCTGGAACGTTTGCGCTATTTGTGTATCTCTAGCACGAATCTTGACGAATTCTTTGAAATACGTGTTGCCGGACTCAAGCAAAAAGCAGAACTGGGCCTGACCCAGACGGATGCAGATGGTCGCACACCCACTGAATTACTGCGGGATATTAGCGATACAACGCGTGCCCTGGTTGATAAACAGTACGGTTTGTTAAATAACGTATTGCTGCCAGAGCTGAAACAGCAAGGTATTCGCTTTATAAGACGTTCTTCATGGTCTGCGGAGCAGGAAAAGTGGGTCAGCGAATTCTTCCATGACTCTCTGCTGCCTCTGCTTAGCCCAATGGTACTTGATCCTTCACATCCTTTCCCACGCATCCTTAACAAGAGCCTAAATTTTATCGTGCTATTGAAAGGACGCGATGCATTTGGTCGGGTAGGAGGCTTTGCGATTGTGCAGGCTCCCCGGGCATTGCCACGCATAATCCAGTTTCCAAAAGATTTGAAAGGCGGTGGCCCGAATGACTATGTGTTTCTATCATCTATTATTCATTCGCACGTAGACAGTCTCTTCCCCGGTATGAAGGTATTGGGTTGTCACCAGTTCCGAGTGACACGCAACAGTGATCTGTATGTCGACGAGGAAGAGATTGATGATTTGTTGCGTGCGCTGGAAGGTGAATTGCAATCCCGACGTTATGGAGCAGTTGTCAGGCTGGAGACAGCACATGATACACCGGATAACGCGGTCGAATTTCTATCGAGACAATTTGGCGTCAAACCCGATGACCTTTACCGGGTTGATGGGCCGGTGAATCTGAACCGGCTGCTGGCTGTATGTGACATTGTTGACAGAGCCGATCTGAAATTCACTCCCTTTACACCCAGTATGCCCGAGGCGCTAAGCGGTAGCGGTGGAATATTCCAGGTATTAAGGAAGAGAAATATTCTAATTCACCATCCGTTTGAATCGTTTCTGCCAGTGATTGATTTTCTTAAACAGGCAGCCAGTGATAACCTGGTACTGGCGATAAAGCAAACGCTTTACCGGACTGGTCCAGACTCTGCTGTTGTCGATGCGCTGGTTGAAGCAGCGCGTGCCGGCAAGGAAGTTACTGTTGTTATCGAGCTGCGCGCACGTTTTGATGAAGAAGCAAATATCGAACTTGCCAACCGCTTACAGGAAGCAGGTGCGCACGTGGTCTATGGTGTCGTGGGCTATAAAACCCATGCAAAAATGGTACTCGTCGTACGCAAGGAAGGTAAAAAACTCAGGCACTATGTGCATTTGGGCACAGGTAATTATCATCATCGCACTGCGCGAATTTATACCGACTATGGCTTTTTGACCAGCGATGAAGATATTGGTGAAGACGTTGGCAAGGTATTTTTGCAACTAACCAGCCTGGGTAAAGTGCCCAAGCTGGTGAAGTTGATGCAGTCACCGTTTACTC
>DJMK01000078.1 GCA_002436485.1 Proteobacteria bacterium UBA6492 | reverse complement strand
GCGTTTGAGGACCACAATACTAAAGGTGTTATTCTGCGGATCAATAGTCCCGGCGGCAGCCCGGTACAGGCGGGTTATATTAATGATGAGATAAAACGACTTCGCGCGAAATATCCAAATACAAAGCTTTACGCTGTGGTGACAGACATTTGCGCCTCGGGCGGTTATTACATTGCAGCTGCAGCGGATGCTATCTACGTAGACAAAGCGAGTATCGTTGGATCCATTGGCGTCATTATGAATGGTTTTGGCTTTGTAGATGCCATGGACAAGTTGGGCGTTGAAAGGCGTCTGTACACAGCGGGAGAAAACAAGGGCTTTCTTGACCCATTCTCACCACAGCGCGAGGAAGAAGTTGCTCACGCCAGACAATTGCTTGGTAATATTCATCAGCAATTTATCGACACGGTCAAAGAAGGGCGTGGTGACAAACTGAAAGATGACGCAAAGCTGTTTAGCGGTCTGGTATGGACAGGTGAGGAAAGCGTTAAACTGGGATTAGCAGATGCGCTTGGCAGCAGCAGCCATGTGGCACGCGAAGTCATCAAGGCCGAAACCATTGTTGATTTCACACCCAAACCGGATTACTGGAAGCGTTTTGCTGATCGTATCGGTACTGCGATGGCTGAAACGCTTGCTCAATTCATGCAATTCAGTTCGAGCTCATTACGCTAATCAATTATCACCCCGCTATATTTACATGCAGTTAGCCCAGGAAGACAGTCTGCGACTCAATGTTTTACTAAATCAGAACGTGCAGGCTATTCGTATTGATGAAGGCAAAATGCTGGTTTATGGACTCACTGAAAAAGGTGAGGCAAAAATTCAGTTAAACCCGAATTGCAAAGACGAGCTTTATATCAAGCGCATCAAGGAAACTATTTCCAGCCATATCCTCGGTTCACCAGGCGGCTATCCGGTTTTCCTTAAACGCTGGACCCGCATGGGACAAGCCCGCGCTGAAAGCCTGGAGAATCTTTTAAAGCTGGGGGAACCTGAAGCAGTAGTTGCCGTTGTCGGCGCCAGTGGTATTACTGATGAAATTGCGCGACGTGCCTGGTGGGCCATGCCCAATGCCGAGAATGCGCGGCGCATGCTGGCCCGTGAGGACGTCGTTCAGGGTGGAATGGGCAAGGAACTGGCTGATTTCCTGCTTGAGTTTTTGCCGTTCGAGGAAGAACCGGTTAATGTAATTGAGTCAGTCAGGCTGGTTCTGCAGCCAGGATTAATCGATGACGAACAACGTCTTGACCTGTGGAAAAAAGGACAGCGCAAAAATGCTTTCCTGGTCGGTTTTCTTGCTTCTGCACCGGACGAGTTGCCGGAGGATGCGCGACCACACCCGCATCATCAGGAGTGGAAAACGGCATTGGAAAAACAGGCAGCTGAAGGCAATCAACTTGCAAAGATGCTATGGCGCCTCACCAGCGCACAAGGCCAGGCCTATATGAAAACTGTTGAGTCGGTTCTGAAAAAACCCGCCAACCAGGATGTCATCGTAGCATTGTTCAAAACGCTAGAAGATTATTTCAAAGAGATACGTCCTCACCAGGAATTACGCCGGGAAATCGACCTGATTCTACAAGACGCAAATACGCATAGTTGCCTTGGTGATGATTCCTGTTACAAGGAACAGCTTGCCAGCCTTTATAAGCAAATACCCGACAGCCAGCCACTGATAGAAAGTATGCTGGTATTTTCCTGCATTGGCGAACAACTGTTAAATCCCATATTTGCTTTGACTGATGCAGTCGGTAGCGTGATGCGTCGTAAAATTGAACCTGTTACAACACCCTTATCGACACACCTCAATCGAATATTGGCAAAAAACTAGTCTCGTGGCATTACATTTTGCAAAGGTTGCTCTCACCGTCAATGTAACACTGCCAGCCCAATCACTGGAGCAACACATTGCGGCCACACCAGCAGTCGTTGCCAGCGAACTGGCTCAGCAGGTATATGAATATGAAAAACAACATAACCTCGGCTATTATCCTGCCATCGATTATTTTGAGAACAATCAAGGCATCGAACAGGAATTAATCAGCGCGTTAAAAAGTATTGCCTGGGTCGCATATGGCATGGTGCGCAGCGAATTCCAGGCACGACTCAGACCAGTTTTCTCCGCGTTACAATTCGAATCAATACAGGCACACGCCTTCGCCTTGCCTTCGGTAAGGCCCGGCAATGCTAATGTATTGAATGAACTGACAAACCATTACAATTTATCTGATTTTAAAATTAGCCTGATAGCGACCATCATACAGCGCAAAGAGGACACGGAAGCTGTCGAGAAAATGGCGGAAAGCATGGTGTACCGATGGCTGAAGGAACATTTCAAATCAATCAAGGTCACAAGTGCACGCGCCATTTAAAAAATGACGTTTCTCATTTGAAATAAGTTTGCCATTCTAACTACAATGGGCAGACAACAAAGAGGTAAATGGTGGACTTACTTTCGGCATTTCCTGCTGATGTTAATGCACAAGAATCCGACCTGATATCAGATCTTGACAAGGTCAGGCAGGACTCGGAGCTTATCTGTGCGCCATTGGAAATTGAAGATTTTGGAATCCAGACATTTCCTGACGTAAGCCCGCCAAAATGGCACCTGGCACATACCAGCTGGTTTTTTGAAACGTTTATTCTGAAACCATTCTACAAAAAGTATAATGAATACGATCCGTTATTTTCTCACTTGTTTAATTCATACTATGAACAGATCGGGACCTTCCATCCTCGCCCTGAACGCGGATTATTATCAAGACCAACCGTCAAGCAAATATACGCATATCGTGCGCATATTGATCAATCGATGCGTACCTTGCTGGAGCACAAGCAGCATCACGATTTTGAAGCCATTCAGCTACGTACTGTAATTGGTATTCACCACGAACAACAGCACCAGGAGTTGTTGCTGACAGACATCAAACATATTTTCGCCTACAACCCAGCCAGACCGGCTTATCGCAACCTTGCCACGCCAAAGCCAGGCATGCCGATTTCGCTTGATTGGCGCGAACAACCTGGCGGTATTTATGATATTGGTACGAATTTTTCTAATCTGTTTGTTTTTGATAACGAAACTCCTCGCCACAAACAGTACATACAGCCATTCAAAATAGCTTCGCGGTTAACTACCAATGCCGAATATCTGGCATTTATTAATGACGATGGATACGCTAGACCGGAATTCTGGCTGTCTGATGGCTGGAAAACACTAAATACAAACAACTGGCAACACCCACTCTATTGGCAAAAACAGAATAATGACTGGTATGAGATGACACTGGGTGGCTTGCGACCGCTTGACCTGCATGCGCCAGTCTCGCATACCAGCTTTTATGAAGCGGCTGCCTATGCGGCCTGGGCTGGCGAACGGTTGCCAACCGAAGCTGAATGGGAAGTTATCGCACGCGACTTACCAACAAACGGCAATCTGCGCGAGAATGACTATTTGCAACCTATGGCTGTAGATGAAAAGCATAAACCAGCACAGTTTTATGGTGACACATGGGAGTGGACTCAATCGAGTTATTCGCCATACCCTGGCTATAAACCGGCAGCAGGTGCACTAGGCGAATATAATGGAAAGTTTATGAGCAGCCAGATGGTATTGCGTGGTGGATCATGTTTGACACCAGCCAATCATATTCGCGCAAGTTACCGCAACTTTTTCTATCCGAAAGACAGATGGCAAGTGACAGGCATTCGATTAGCAAAGGATCTATAAGATGCAATCATCACAGGCAATTCAATTTTACGATTATCATCCTGAACCATCCGATTTTTTTTCGGAGGTCATTGAGGGCCTGTCCGACAAGCAAAAATATATTCCACCAAAGTTTTTTTACGATAGAACAGGGTCAGAATTGTTTGAAGCAATCTGCGAAACCAAAGAATATTATCCGACCCGTACTGAACAAGCGATTTTGCAGGACAACGTGAAGGAAATAGCCCATATTATCGGTCGTAACTGTGTATTGCTCGAACCAGGTAGTGGCAACTGCGAAAAGGTGCGCTTGTTACTTGATGTTATAAAACCATCAGCCTATGTACCAATGGATATCTCACGGATTCACCTGAAAAATGCTGCTCAGTGTCTGTCCGAAGAATACCCATGGCTGGATGTATTGGCAGCCTGTGTAGATTTTACCAAACCGCTTGATTTGTCTTTCTGCCCGGATAACAGAAAGAAGATTGCATTCTTCCCTGGATCAAGTATTGGCAATTTCGAACCGTCTGAAGCGATTCAATTTATGTCGCATGTTGCGGATACCGTCGAACCAGGTGGCGGTATGCTAATAGGCGTCGATTTAAAAAAAGACAGACACATTCTGGACGCTGCCTACAATGATAAAGCGGGTATTACAGCACGTTTTAACCTGAATATACTTGACCGCATCAACCACGAGTTAAACGGGAACTTTGACCTGGATAATTTCGAACATTATGCTTTTTACAACGAATTAAAAGGTCGGGTTGAAATGCATTTGCGTAGCATGGAATCACAGCAGGTCACAGTCGATAACACACAGATCAATCTCGACAAGAACGAAACCATACATACCGAAAATTCCTATAAGTATACAATCGATGAGTTTCAGTCAATGGCTGAAAAAGCAGGCTTTGAACCAGTTTATGTCTGGACTGATCCGCAGAATCTGTTCAGCGTGCATTATTTTGAAGTGCCTGCCAGTTAGTTGTATGCTTACCCTGGTTGTTGTAGCCGCGTAATATTTCCCGCAGCGGAATTTTGTAACCAGCTATGCCGTCTGGTTTGCATTTTTTGATCTTCGGATATCTCCATATACCATGTATTCTTTTTCGCCTCACTCAAAACGACATCAAATGTCATAAGCTCATCGCGGCGAAACGCGTGCACATTCACGCTATCACCAGCAGAATACAAGCCGAGCAGAGAGGTTATATTTTCTTTGGTCACCTTGAGCCCATCAATAGCAATTATGACATCATTGGCCGCCAATCCGGCCTTTTGTAAATCACCATCATCATGCAAAATCAGTAATTTCACACCTTGCGGATCAGCGATAAA
Organism: Proteobacteria bacterium UBA6492; assembly: GCA_002436485.1. Lineage (GTDB taxonomy): Bacteria > Pseudomonadota > Gammaproteobacteria > UBA6429 > Thiohalophilaceae > UBA6492. The sequence goes on along the minus strand of DJMK01000078.1, from coordinate 1,856 downwards.
GCGCGCACCAAGATTAAACAGGATTACATTGTTGTTCTCCATTTTTGCCGGCTTACCGCCGGCATCATCATAGGAGCTGGCGGCACGACAATTCAGACTAATACCCATTGTCTCAAGCAGGGTTTCCAGTGGAATGTCATCACTTGTATCAAGATAACGATCAAAAAATGGTTGCAGTGAATGCTCAACCAGGTCATTGGCCAATTGCAAAATCGTATTATCCTCAACACCGCGCGCCTGTTTGCCATGCTCCAGCCAGAGTCGCTGCATAATATCGTCCAGCGACTTACTATTTTCTGTTAGTTCGCGAATTTTCAAATCCAGCGCCAGCGCAAACATCGCACCTTTTACATAATAGCTAACAATGGCGTTTGGTGAGTTCTCATCCTGTTTATAGAACTTACTCCAGGCTTCAAAGCTGGACTCGCGTAGACTTTGTTTCAGCCGGCCGCTACCACGTAACACGCGAGTAAAGTTTCTGCCCAACAACTCCAGATACTTACGTTCATCAATAATACCGCTGCGCACTAATGCCAGGTCATCGTAATAGGAAGTTATTCCCTCAAACGCCCATAGCTGCCGAGTATATGATTCTTCCCTTAACTGATAAGGGAAAAACTCGATTGGCTTGATACGTTTTACATTCCAGGTATGAAAATACTCATGACTGAACAGCCCAAGCAAGGTAATGTAATCATCACTAACCGTTGACATATGCCTGGTTGGCAAATCCTTGCGGTTGCAAATCAGGGCAGTTGAACTGCGGTGTTCCAGCCCTCCATATCCTTCACCCACGACCATCAAAAGAAACATATAGCGCGCCATCTCGGGCAACTCGCCAAACATGGCTACATGAGTTTCGCAGATTTGTTTAACATCTTGTGTAAGGCGTTGCATGTCAGTCTGGTGACGACCCGTAATGACAATATGGTGAGGCGTACCTGCGATATCGAATTCGCTAATCGTGACATTACCCATCTCTACCGGATGATCAATCAATTCATCATAATCATTTGCGCCATACATGCCCGCGCTAAACAAAGAGGTATTTACAGGTGTAAGTGTTGTCGCAACATGCCAGCTTTCATATTCATCGCCATCAGGCAACTGGATCTGCACCGTAACCGGCTCGAATTCACGCCCGGTCACCGCAAGAAACACACTCGTACCATTGAAAAAGCCGTGCGTGGTATCCAGGTGCGCACCACGCACTGACAGGTCCCATGCATAAACCGAGTAAATAATCGTCAAGGCACCGGTCGCAGGCGCACATTGCCATGTCTGCTTGTCCAGTTTTTCTACATCGACATTGCCACTCGCATCGTGTGCTTCCAGCGTAATAATATTGCGGGCAAAGTCGCGAATCATATAGCTGCCGGGTATCCAGGCAGGCAACCATAGCTGCTGTCCATCAGGTGCTGGATTGCGAACCTCACAAGTAACCTGGAACAGATGTGCAGCTGGGTTTACCGGCTTGATCGTGTAATGTATTGCCTGTTTATTGCTTGTCATTTTTCTACTCGTTCTACTTTTACCCATATTTGATCGGTGCTGGTATTCTGTCGAGTTCTATCAGACAGTATGCTGTGACCGGATGCGCTCAGCTGGTTAACCACATAGCCCAGGGCTATCCATTGTCCCAGTTTACCGGTTACCGTGGTTTCTAACTGGGTTGTGTTGTACGTACCATAATTCGTGTTACTGGTCGACTGCCGTTGTGGGCGAATAGACAACATAACATTGCCATCGTTCACGCGGGGTTTAACCTGGAAGCCTGTTGTAACCGGCTGGTAAGTCAGGGTTTCCGTCACCGTGCCATCAGCATTAATCTGCCGGGTACGAATAGGAATCGCCTG
>DJMK01000088.1 GCA_002436485.1 Proteobacteria bacterium UBA6492 | reverse complement strand
CATATCAGCCTGCGCAAGGAAGAAAACCCCAACAAGCGCAAGCGCCTGTTACGCCTGATCGAGGCGCTGGACCCCGAATCGTTGAGTCACGTGGTGCGTGCCTTCAGCATCTATTTCAGCCTGGTCAATATCGCCGAAGAATCCTACAGCCTGAGCCANNCCGACCGAGTCAAAACGGCGCACCGTGATGGAAGCGGTACGTCGTATTTTTGTACTCAGCGAAAAACTCAACACGCGCCTGAGCCGTATAGAACGCGAACAGGTGATTGAGCAGTTAACGCGGCATATCAAGATTCTGTACATGACCAACGAGGTGCGGGTGCGCCGCCTGCAGGTGATTGATGAAGTCAAGAATGGCCTGCATTACTTTCGTGAAAGTTTGTTTGCAGCGATCCCCGAGGTTTACCGAGCTTTTGAACGCGCAGTCGATGGTATTTATGGTAACGCGGCAGGCGAGCCGCTGGTCGTTCCGAGTTTTATTCGCTTTGGTTCCTGGATTGGCGGAGATCGCGATGGTAATCCCTTCGTAAAACCGGAGACCACAGTGACTGCGTTACGTTTGCAGGCGCGCGAGATACTCTATAAATACAGCCACGCAGTCCATGACCTGACGAAAATTCTGACGCATTCCATCAAACTGTGTAAACCTAACGAAGCATTTATGAACAGCCTGGCGCGTGATGAGCAGGCTGTCCCCGAGTTTTTTGCCGATAGCCCGGATCGTTTCAAGCAAGAGCCTTATCGACGCAAGCTGTATATTATGCATCACCGCATAAAGTGCAATCTCGAGGCAATCGAGAAAAGAATGAATAATGAACCGCCTGATGCGAAAAAATGCGGTTATGCAAATGAACGGGAATTCCTCGCTGATCTCTACCTGGTACGTGACTCGTTGATCAGTCATGGTGACAGCTCGGTTGCTGACGGCGAACTGAAAGATCTCATCAGGCTGGCAGAAACATTTGGTTTCTATCTTGCGCAACTGGATATTCGGCAGGAATCAACGATACATACCAACGCCGTTGATGAAATTCTTGGACAACTGGGAATTGATAACTACCAGTCCATGGATGAGAGTGAGCGATTATCTACGCTGGCAAAATTCCTGACGGCACCTCGTCCCGCTGTCGACAAGTCCAAACTCAGTGATATGTCCAGAGAGACAATTGATGTATTCGATGTCATTCTCAATATGCGCCGCGAAGTGAGTCCGAATGCATTTGGAAATTATGTGATCTCCATGACACATGCCGCGAGTCATGTCATGGAAGTGATGTTTCTTGCCTGGGTGACCGGCCTGGCCGGCTACGAAAACAATAAATGGTTTTGCCATGTTCGCATCTCGCCGTTGTTTGAAACCATTGATGACCTCGCGCATATTGAGCCGGTGATGACCCAGTTGCTGGATAACAAGACGTATGCATCGTTGCTCGAAGCATCCGGTAACATGCAGGAAGTCATGCTCGGCTACTCCGATTCGTGCAAGGACGGCGGTATTCTGTCTTCCGCCTGGAGCCTGTACCAGGCACAGGAAAAAATTACCGCGTTGACGAAGTCTCGTAATATCAAGTGCCGTCTGTTTCATGGTCGCGGCGGCACGATTGGCCGCGGTGGTGGACCTACCCGTGATGCCATTCTCTCGCAACCTGTTGGTACCGTGCATGGTGAGATCAAATTTACCGAGCAAGGTGAGGTGTTGTCCTACAAGTACAGTAACCAGGAAACAGCCATCTATGAATTAACCATGGGCTCCACTGGTCTACTCATGGCTAGCCAGAATCTGATTCAACCTGTTTCACCTGACAAGGACAACTATCGGCAAATTATGCAGGAGTTGGCCAGCGGAGGTGAGCAGCATTATCGCAACCTGACAGATCGGACTCCCGGCTTCCTGGATTATTTTTACGAGGCGACACCGGTATCAGAAATTGCGCTGATGAACATCGGTTCACGGCCTTCGCATCGCAAGAAAACCGATCGATCGAAATCATCGGTACGTGCTATTGGCTGGGTATTTGGCTGGGCACAATCAAGACATACCATGCCTGCCTGGTACGGTATTGGTTATGCCTTGGAAAAATGGGCTGACAAGAAACCGGAGCTAAAAAAAGAGCTGCAGGAGATGTATAACGAATGGCCTTTTTTCCGGTCGTTGCTCAGTAATACACAAATGGCCCTGTTCAAGGCCGAAATGCACATTGCGCAAACCTATACCAGCCTGTGCCTGGACAAGGTGTCTGCACAAAAAGTTTATGATTCGATTCGTGGCGAACATGAACGAACCGTCAAGCAGGTACTCACTGTCTCGAAGTTACCTTTCCTTATGGCCGAAACACCGGCACTGGCACTTTCCCTGAACCGCCGTAATCCATACCTTGATCCGCTTAACCAGATCCAGTTGTTACTGTTGCGTCGTTATCGTGATGAATCGGTCAGCGAGGAAGAGCGTGACAGATGGCTTGATCCATTGTTGCGTAGCATCAACGCGATTGCGGCGGGCATGAGAAACACTGGCTAGTATTTCTACTTGTGTCAAGGCTCCATGTAAACAAGCCTGGTATGGTTCGATGCATGCATCTTTCTATTTTATAAATTATACGTTTCGATAAAGCTGGTTCCACGCAAGAATATGAAGACCAGGGATTTTCATTATGACCTTCCGCATGAACTGATCGCTCAGTTACCAACAAAAAACCGTACCGATAGTCGATTACTGGTTGTGGATGCGCAAACCGGCGGGCTGACTGACAAAACGTTTACTGACCTGCCTGATTTACTCATGCCAGGTGACTTGCTGGTGATGAATAACACGAAAGTTATTCCTGCAAGACTTTTTGGCAAGAAAGAATCAGGGGGTAAGGTCGAGGTGCTGGTAGAACGTATTCTCAATGAACACGAAATGATTGCTCACGTGCGGGCCAGTAAATCTCCCAAACCTGACACTACGCTTTTACTGGATGGTGACATCACGGCCACCGTGACTGGCAGGCAAGATGAATTCTTCCGTATTCGCATTGAAGGCACGGAGAACGTCATCAGTGTTCTGGAAAAGATTGGCAAGATGCCATTACCGCCATACATCGAACGCGAGGAGCAGGACCATGACCGGGAACGATATCAGACGGTCTATGCAACCGAGCGCGGTGCCGTTGCTGCACCAACTGCCGGTTTGCATTTTGATGCATCGCTGCTAGATGCAATCAGGAAAAAAGGTATCGATATCACCTTTGTAACCCTGCATGTTGGGGCGGGAACATTTCAACCAGTACGGGTCAGTGACATACGTGAGCATCGCATGCACAAGGAGTGGATCCAGGTTCCACAGCAGGTCGTGGATCAGGTTCACCGCACAAAAGCGGCAGGTGGGCGCGTGATTGCCGTTGGAACAACAGCAGTGCGCACGCTGGAAAGTGCTGCACAGACTGGACAGCTGTCTGCGTTTGAAGGAGAGACGGATATTTTTATCTATCCGGGCTATAACTTCAGGGTCGTCGATGCACTTATTACCAATTTCCATCTACCCGAATCGACCTTGTTGATGTTGGTTTGTGCCTTTGGTGGTTACGATACACTGATGCAAGCCTATCGACATGCCGTTGATGAACGTTACCGTTTTTTCAGTTATGGTGACGCCATGTTTATTACGTCAAAAGCAACCACATGAAGTTTGATCTACTGCATACCCGCAAGCAGGC
>DJMK01000135.1 GCA_002436485.1 Proteobacteria bacterium UBA6492 | reverse complement strand
ACCGGTGCAGACCTGCCGGTAATGCTGGCTGTGATGTCCAGCCTGCGCAACAAGAGTCTTCCGATAGATATGCTGGTGTTTGGCGAAGTTGGGCTGGCGGGTGAAATCCGTCCGGTTCCCAATGGACAGGAACGATTAATTGAAGCGCAAAAGCACGGTTACAAGCGCGCCCTCATTCCAGCCGCCAATAAACCACGTAAACCGATGGCTGGCCTGGACGTCATTGCAGTGAGAAACGTAGGTGAGGCGCTGGCAGCTATCAACTAGCCGTTGACGATATTCAGCATCTCGGTGATTTCGCGTTCGACCATTTCGGGCTTGCCCAGGTTAAATTCCAGGATCTTGCGCAAGTGAGTGATGCTTTCCAGGTCGATATGCATGCAGTGAAAACCTATATTTTTCTCATCAAAGTGTGCGACTCTCACCACCATCACCACTTTTAATGCATCAGCACCGAGCAGTAATTCGACGACGAACTCCTGCCCGATTTCTGGTTGCAGATTTTGTGGGCGTTCTACCAGCGTACCACGCAGGCTCAGATCCACGACGCGTCCCTCCCAGTAGCGCTCTGCACTGGGGTCCTGTAACCGGTAATCGGCATCAAAAGGAATACGGGTAAAGACCCGCCGCTGTTGGATTTGCTGTGTATTTTTGTCGCTCATGCCCCTAGATATCGGAAGGAAGGGACCGGAACTTTAGTATGGATATCACGCCAGGTAGAACTGCATCTGGATATTACCAATCGTGATCACCGTGCCATCTTCCAGCTTGACGCTCTGATCGCCAATTTCTTCGCTGCCGACTTTCGGTGTACGTTTGCCTTCCAGGTGCGAGATAAAGTAACCATCCGGGCGTTTGGTAATGACCGCCGTGGCCACACCGGGTTTACCGAGGTTGGTCAAAGATTTGTTCAGGCTAATGGTTTTGCCAAGGTTCTGACCATTCAGGATTTGTAGCCAGCCCTGTGTTTTATTTTCAATATCGCTTTCGTTCGGTGGAGTCTCGGGTTCAGCTACTTGTTCTTCTTCTTCCAGCTTTTCGGCAAGTGGAAGAATATCAATGCTGGTGGAAGATTCGTTTGCATGTAATTCGCTGGCTTCTTCAAAGTTATACATCAGTGTATGTTTGCCGACACGAATGATCTCGCCATCGGTGAGTTTGTGCTCACTGACTTTTTCATTGCCTACGAAGGTGCCATCTGTAGAACTGAGATCAAACAAGATCGCATCCTGTCCGTGGGTTTCTATGCGCGCATGCTTAGGTTCGACAGCAAGACTATCGATGTGCACATTGCAGTCTGGCGCGCTACCAATTAGCGTCACGCCCTGCTGCAGTGGAAAGATGCGTAGGACTCTACCCTTGAAGGACAGCGTCAGTTTAGACACTGTAATTCTCCGAAATTAGTTAAAAATTCTATAGTTATCTTGCGATTATAGACTGTATTTCATGCAGATGTACAACGGGTCACTCGGAGGCGGCAGGGCTTTCCGTGGTTTCCTCTGCAACGAGTGTTGCTTTCCAGTTGGGATTGATACGTACCGTTTTCACGGTATTGTTGGTTGTTTGTACTACTTCCATCGGGTAATCGGTAATCAGCAGGCTGGTACCCGTATCCGGAATATGCTCCAGGTACTCGATGATAAGGCCGTTGAGTGTCTTTGGTCCGTCGGTTGGCAGGTTCCAGTCGAGTGTCCGATTCAGATCGCGAATCGTCGCGCTGCCATCAACCAGGTAACTGCCATCTTCCTGAAGATGAATATCCTTGCTGGTGGCAGACGGATCCGTGGTGAACTCGCCAACGATTTCTTCCAGCAAGTCTTCAAGTGTAATCAGGCCGAGAATATCGCCGTACTCGTCAACCACCAGGCCAATACGGCGTTTCTCCCGTTGAAAATTCAGTAGCTGTGTATTGAGTGGTGTGCCTTCGGGTACAAAGTAGGCATCGCGAATAATGGATTTGAGTTTGTCCTTGTTTGCATCTTCCGGTTTATCAAACAGCTTGATGGTTTTGCGCAGATGTAAAAAACCGATAACCTGGTTTATGTCACCTTCGTATACCGGCAGCTTGGTATGTTGACTGTCGCGGATCTGGTTAATAATGGTTTCCCAGTCATCCCCAATATCGATGCCAATGATTTCATTGCGTGGCACCATGATGTCTTCAACGGTGACTTTTTCCAGGTCCAGCAGGTTGAGCAACATCTGCTGATGTCGCTGCGGTATGACCGTTCCCGCTTCGTTAACAACGATACGTAACTCTTCGGTGCTCAGATCGTACTGCGACACCTGCTGCGCGCTGATGCCCAGCATGCGAAAGATGAGGGTGGCTGCATGATTTACGATCCACACGAACGGGTAGAATATTTTCAGAAGTGGTTCGAGTATGTAGGAAGCGGGCAGGGCAAAACGCTCCGGGTGGAGTGCCGCCAGGGTCTTTGGCGTAACCTCGGCAAACACCAGTACCACGATGGTCAGTACCCCGGTAGCAATCGCAATGCCGGTATCACCATAGAGCCGCAAGCCAATCAGGGTAGCTATGGAGGCAGCCAGGATATTGACCAGGTTATTGCCCAGCAGTATGACCCCAATGAGTTTTTCCGGTTTGCCCAGCAGGCGCAGGGCAATTTTCGCTCCCTTGTGATTCTGATCGGCAAGGTGACGCAACCGGTATCGGTTCAGACTCATCAATCCTGTTTCAGAACCGGAGAAAAAGGCGGATACGATTAGAAGAAAAACGAGTGCCCCAATCAGGGCGCTAAGTGGAATGGCGTCCAAAAAACGAGATTTCCTTTATTGATGAGATATTACATTAGTAGCGACACAGCCCGGTGACGTCAAGCCGATTCTAGCGTTGTAGGACCAGCTCGATGACGAATTTACTGCCAAAATAGGCCAGTAGCAGCAGGGCAAAACCGGCCAGGGTCCAGCGAATGGCAATGCGGCCGCGCCAGCCAAATACACGTCGTCCCAGGAGCAATACGGCGAACAGGATCCACGCGCCGGCAGACAGAACAGTCTTGTGGACCAGGTGTTGACCGAGTATATCCTCTATATAAAAGATACCACTGACCAGTGACACGCTGAGAATGACAAACCCAACCGCGATTAGCCGGAACAGTAGCCGCTCCATGGTCTGTAGTGGTGGTAAGGCACGAATGAATCCGCCCGGGTGCTTGTTATGCAGATGGGCATCGTGAATGTACAGAAAAATCGATTGCAGGGCGGCCAGGCTCAGCAGGCTGTAGGCTACAATGGAGAACACGATATGTAGCTCCAGGCCAAAGGGCAGTGCGCGGGTCAGGTGATTGGCCTGTTCGCTGGTCGTGCGCAGCAGAACGGCCAGTGCCGCTATCGGCAACACCACAATCGCAAGGCTTTCGATAGGTTCGCGCCAGGCCGCGGATAACAACATTGCAGTCACCACCAGGGCGACCAGTGAAGATACCGTGAAAAAACTCAGGTCCAGGCCGTTAGCAGTGTATAAATTGCCAATGACCAGGTAGGCGTGTACGACAACCGTGACCAGCCCGATAGTGAGTAATGTTTTTTTAGGTGGGCTATCTGCCTTGCTAATCAGTCGGTGGGCAAACATGACTGACAGGGAAAGATAAAGCAGGACCACCAGGCTACTGAGAATATTATCGAGCATGACGGCTATTGTGGCGTAAGTTTGGGTATGACAAAAGGGTTTGGGATCAGAAAGATGTTAACCCTGTCGCACAAAATTTGCGTGAAATGCTTAATGCTGATTAAGCAAATGACCGAAAAAATACTAAGTGATCGATATGTATATGCCTGTGACAGTGAAAAGGATATTTCGATAAATCAGTGGGATAGCTTGTGACCTCAGTATCATTTTGGTTTACTTGCACTGTGGCATGATAATTTATTAAGACATAATCTAGGATTCGCACAAGGAACAACAGGCCCGTTTATGGAGATTCGTGTATTAGGATGTAGTGGAGGTGTGGGTGCAAACCTCAAAACCACGACCTTACTGCTGGATCAGGAGATTCTCATTGATGCAGGAACCGGTATCGGTGATCTTACAATTGATGAAATGTCGCGCATTCGGCATATCTTCCTGACCCATTCACACCTTGATCACATTGCCTGTTTTCCGTTGCTGATAGATACCCTGTTCGATCGCATCGTAAAGCCCATTCATATTCACGCCCAACCAGCCACCATCGAGGCGCTGCAAAAGCATATTTTCAATAACAAGATTTGGCCGGACTTTGCCAGCCTGCCTTCGCCTGATAAGCCAGTGATGCGCTTTCAACCCATGAATCCCGGCGAGATCTGCCGTATCAATGATCGCAGTTTCGACATGATTCGGGTGAACCACATCGTGCCGGGTGTCGGCTACCGTGTCGAGTCACCGAAGGGGGTGTTTGCATTCAGCGGTGACACCACCAGTAACGACACGTTCTGGGAAGCCCTGAATGCAAAAGACCGGCTGGACGTCCTGATCGTGGAAGCGGCATTTCCCAATGCCGAAATTGATCTGTGCCGCCGCGCGGGTCATTACTGTGCCACCCTGCTGGCTGAAGACCTGGAAAAGTTGCAACATAAGCCCAAGGTCTATATCAGCCACAACAAACCGGGCGCCGAGCAAACCATCTTTGCCGAGTGCCAGTCCGCCATCAATGGACTTGATGTTCACCCGTTAAGCGGTGATGACCGAATCACGTTATAATCCTTTTTTTAGCAGTAGAAGCAGTAACCAGACATGTTTGATGGACTCAGTGAACGTCTCGGTCAGACGATACGTAATGTTCGTGGCGTTGGTCGGCTAAGCGAAGACAATATAAAAGATACACTGCGTGAAGTGCGCATGGCCCTGCTGGAGGCCGATGTGGCTTTGCCCGTAGTCAAGGAATTCATTGATCACCTGCGCGAGCGTGCCGTGGGTGAAGAGGTCATCAAGAGCCTGACGCCTGGCCAGGCCTTTATCAAGGTCGTAAACGATGAAATGACGCGGCTGATGGGCGAGGAGAATGATGCCCTGAATCTCGCCGTGACCCCGCCTGCCGTCATTCTCATGGCAGGTTTGCAGGGTGCAGGTAAAACTACCACCGTTGGCAAGCTGGCGCGCTTTCTCAAGGAACGACAGAAAAAATCAGTCATGGTGGTCAGCTGTGACGTTTACCGGCCTGCGGCTATCGAACAGCTCAGGACAGTGGCCGGGCAGGTCAACGCGACGTTTTTCCCGAGTGACAGCAAACAGGATCCGGTCAAGATTGCCAAGGCCGCGCTGCAGGAGGCNNGTGGTGGACAGCATGACTGGCCAGGATGCAGCCAATACGGCCAAGGCGTTTGATGATGCGCTGCCGCTTTCCGGCGTGATTCTCACCAAGACCGATGGTGATGCGCGCGGTGGTGCCGCACTGTCGGTACGCCAGATTACCGGCAAGCCCATCAAGTTCATGGGTGTGGGAGAAAAGATGGACGCACTGGAACCCTTTCACCCGGATCGTGTGGCATCGCGTATTTTGGGCATGGGCGATATCGTCACCCTGGTTGAAGAAGCCCAGCAAAAACTGGATATTTCCAAGGCCGAGAAGATGGCCAAAAAATTCCAGAAGGGTAAGGGCTTTGACCTGGAAGATTTTCGTGACCAGTTTCAGCAGCTGAAAAACATGGGTGGCATCACCAGCATGCTGGATAAATTGCCCGGTGTGGGCAACCTTCCTCAGGCTGCGCTAAATCAGATCGACGAAAAGCAGTTCTCGCGCCAGGAGGCCATTATCAATTCCATGACCCCCAAGGAACGCCGCTTTCCCGACGTGATCAATGGTTCGCGCAAGCGCCGCATTGCTGTCGGATCTGGCACACAGGTCCAGGACGTCAATCGCCTGCTCAAGCAGTTCAAGCAGATGCAAAAGATGATGAAAAAGATGAAAAAGGGCGGCATGGCGAAAATGATGAAAATGATGGGTGGAAAGGGCGGTATGCCCCCGGGTTTTGGCCTCTAATCATCGGTTTTCATTACAAAATACCTTCACATTTTCGTCAATTCGAGTAAAATGCGCCTCTTTTCCCGGGTCAGATGGCCTGAGTGGAAGATTCGCGAATTCAGAACAGTTAATTAAGGTAGTAAATACATATATGGTTACTATTCGTTTATCACGTGGTGGCGCCAAGAAACGCCCCTTCTACAACATTGTGGTGACAGACAGTCGCAACCGCCGTGACGGTCGTTACATTGAGCGTGTGGGTTTCTTTAACCCAATGGCCAAGGGGCAGGAAGTTCGCCTGAATATCGCCAAAGAGCGTGTTGAGTACTGGCTAAGCAAGGGCGCAAAAACCTCTGAACGTGTCGGTAAACTGCTGAAGGACGCCGCGTAATCAGGCACCGCGTCTAGCGCGTACCTCCTTTGTGATGAATCCCAACCCCGATCACTATGTCATCGTTGGACGTGTGGCCGGGGTTTTTGGTGTCAGGGGATGGGTGAAAATTCGCTCCGATACCGAACCCCATGACAATATCCTGAATTATTCCCCATGGTACCTGCGCCAGGATGGTAACTGGGTGGCCTATAAGCTTGTGGATGGACGGCGCCATGGCAAGGGGCTCATCGCCCACCTGGAGAGTTGTGACGACCGGGATGTTGCTGCCGGTCTGATTGGGCAGGATATCGCCATCACTCGTGAACAAATGCCACCTGCCGGCCAGGGTGAGTTCTACTGGACAGATCTGACCGGGCTGGAGGTTTTCAACCTGGAGGGTGAATCCCTGGGCAAGGTGGATCACCTGATGGAAACCGGTGCCAATGACGTGCTGGTGGTTCGGGGCGAGCAGGGGGAATGCCTGATACCCTATATTTTAGGACGCTATATCATGGACATTGACCTGGATACGGGCAAAATCCAGGTTGATTGGCAACTAGACTATTAATACCGTATTCGCATGCAAATTGATGTCGTGACACTGTTTCCGGAAATGTTCCGTGTCCTCTCGGACTACGGCGTGACCAGCCGCGCCATCAAGAAGGGGGTCGTCGAGCTGGGTTTCTGGAATCCACGTGATTACGCCGAGGATAGCTACCAGACGGTGGACGATCGCCCTTATGGTGGTGGTCCGGGTATGGTTTTGATGGTGGAACCGCTGCGCGAGGCGATTCGACGGGCACGGCATGCGGGCGAGAGTCCAGCACGCGTTATTTATCTCACGCCACAGGGACGGCGCCTGGATCAGAAGGGTCTCAAGGAACTGGCCACACGCGAGCGACTGGCGCTGGTCTGTGGCCGCTATGAAGGTGTGGATGAACGCCTGATCAGTGCCGAAGTGGATGAAGAATGGTCAATTGGTGATTATGTGCTCAGTGGCGGGGAACTGGCGGCCATGGTGATGATTGACGGTGTGACCCGCTTGCAGCGTGGTGCGCTGGGTGATGAGCATTCCGCGCAGGAGGACTCCTTCATGGCAGGGTTGCTGGATCACCCACACTACACCCGACCCGAGAAGATCGATGGCATGCCGGTACCACCGGTGCTGTTGAGTGGAGACCACGATGCCATTCGTCGTTGGCGCGAAAAGCAGGCGCTGGGGCGCACCTGGCTGAGACGACCGGATTTGTTGCAGGAACTGGAGCTGGATGCCGAGCAACAGCAGCTATTGGCCGAGTTTATTCGGGAACACGAAATTGAGTAATGGCGGGCTTTGGCCTCTCGCGGTCGTTCAGAAAGTACGTCCCTATATTGAAAAATCCAGTTGGAACGGTAGCTTGAAGCCGTTTTGGCATGTATAATTGCGCGCCTTGTGAACCGAGGGTTAGACCATGAGCAATATTATCGAACAACTTGAAGCAGAACAGATGAGCCGCGAAGTACCGGATTTTGCTACCGGTGATACTGTCGTGGTTCAGGTGAAAGTTAAGGAAGGCAATCGTGAGCGTCTGCAGGCGTTCGAAGGCGTTGTCATTGGCAAGCGCAACCGTGGCCTCAACTCCGCATTTACCGTTCGCAAAATGTCACACGGCGAGGGTGTGGAACGTGTATTCCAGACCTACAGTCCGTCGCTGGATTCCATCCAGGTCAAGCGCCGCGGTGATGTTCGCCGTGCAAAACTGTACTACCTGCGTGAACGCCAGGGTAAGTCAGCGCGTATCAAGGAAAAACTTGGCGGCAAGGCAGCAGACTAACTATCGCACTTTGCCAGCGTTTCGAAAAAAAGGTAACGTTGTCGTAACGTTACCTTTTTTTTATCACTTATAAATAGCGATCATGGATTGTCATCGGCGTCTTGGATATTTTCTATCTGGCTGCGTGCTGTTTCTTATAACCACGCCGACGCTGTACGCCACCGAACTCGACGAAATACGCCAGCTAGCCGGAACCGGTGCTGTAAACCTTGCATTACGGATTATTGAGCAGGAACAGCAGGCGCTGTCGAGCGATCCGGACAAGTGGATGCAATGGGAGCAACAACGCATTGCATTGATGGTGGAACGGCGCGACTGGCAAGGTATCACATCCCGACTGGAAAGCATGCCGTCCTATGCAACGGCAGATTACATCATGTGGGCACGCTATCAACGCGCGCAGGCACTGGTTGCGCTTGGTGATGGTAACGAGGCACGAAAAGAGTTGCGCACCCTGATATGGGCCGGCCAGCAGGGCGCTGATATAGAGAAGAAAATCAGCCAGTGGCGACGCCTGATTATCCAGTCTTATCTATCTGATGGCCTGGCAGATGATGCACAAGTTGCAACATTACGCTTCCAGCAGGAATACGGTGAACAACAGGAAGATATTCTGTTACGTGCACGCATCGCAATCCTGAACGGTCAAACCGATGTGGCCATCACAACATTAAAACCGATGGCCAATGATCCAAGAGCAGGTGCCCTGCTGTTACTGGCACAGTTACGTGGACAGACACGCTCGTCACAGAAAATCATGCAGGCCGTGATGCGGCATCTACGTAACAAGGAAATTGATAACGAATTGCGTATCAACCTGTGGGCGGTCGGCTCCGAAGCGGCACAGCGCGCTGGCCAGAGTGATTTTGCCTGTAATGCCTTTGAGCACGTGCTGGCTGAGAAAAAACTGTTGAGCCTGCCGGCCGCCATTATCGATATCAATAGTGATACATTATGGAATGCCTACCTTGAATATGCCCTGATGCTGGGTAATCGCAACCATCTTCTGATTGGACAGGACGACAAGTGGCTTGCATACGCTGAGTCAGTAAAGCGAAAGCGTCCGGTTGGTGCGAGAGCACTGAACGTGTTTGTGATGATGCGTGGACAGACGGAAGAAGCGCGTTTGACGGCAGCAAATCATTTTGTTGAGTCGATTAAGAAACGTAAACATGGTAAACACCTGTTGCAAACCCTGTTCGCAGAAAGCAAACATTATCCAACACGCGCACGTATTCCATTACCGGCAAAACATGTTCTGGTGGATATCGCGTTGGCCAATTCAAATATCGATTTGGCTTCGGAAATAATGGCGACGATTCAGGAGCCACCTTCCGGCTCTGATCAGTTTATGTGGAAATTACGTCGTGCCCGCATACTGGTGCTCGGCACACAGATGCAGGCAGGAATAGCCGCTTTGAATAATATGCTCGATGAAAATACCAGTATGCAGCAGCTGCAGGTAGACCGATTCATGCAGGTCATTTTTGATTTGCAGACAGCCGGGGAACATGCGGCAGCCTACCAGTTGTTTGATAAAATCATGCCACGTACTGATGATGAAAAGATACGACGTGAAATTTATTTCTGGATGGCTGATTCGCGCAAGGCGCAGGAGGAGTATGCTGATGCTGCCAGGCTGTATCTGAAATCAGCCATGTACCCGGACCCTGAAAACAGGGACCCCTGGGCTCAAACTGCCTATTACCAGGCAGCGGTCGCATTATCCCAGGGTGGAATATACGAGGATTCCCAGGTCCTGTTTGAGTTTCTGCTAAGAGTAACAGATGATCCATCAAGGCAGGCGGTCCTTAAAAATGAATTACAAAAGCTTTGGGCAAAACACTAATTGATTTTGTTAGGAGGATAAAGATGTATAAAACTAAATTAGCTCTTTTGGTTCTCATAATGGGCGCAGCATTGCTTAATGGCTGTGCCTGGGTTGAGCAAACGGATGCGGGCAAAAAAGTAACGCTTGCTACCGAAAAACAAGTGACGGCCTGCAAGGAACTGGGTAAAACTACAGTCTCAGTCAAACACACCGTGGCAGGTATGGATCGTAAGCCACATATTATAAAAGAAGAGCTTGAAAAACTCGCGAAAAATTCTGCTGCGGAGATGGGTGGTGATACCATCATACCGGCATCGGAAATAAAAGAAGGCAAACAGACTTTTCAAGTTTATAAATGTCCGGGCAACTAGCACAGGCAGACGAAATATTTTCACTGGCAACACCGGTTGGTCAGATAGCGGTGTATATCAATGATCAACAAGTAGTGCAGCTCGATTACGCAACGCGCAAGCGGCAGACAGTCAACAGACTGTCACCGCTTGCCTCCAGGGTAAAAAAACAGATCCTGTCCTATTTCAAATCACCAGATAACAGGTTCGAGATACCCGTCAAAACAGCCGGAACTGTTTTTCAAGAACGAGTGTGGCGCATATTACAGACGATTCCTGCGGGTAAAACACTGACATATGGCGATATTGCCAGGCGATTGAATACCAGTGCGCGTGCCGTTGGTAACGCCTGTCGTCAAAACCCGGTGCCATTAATCATTCCCTGTCATCGTGTTATCGCCAGCCAGGGTATCGGGGGCTTTGGTGGTCAAACCGCCGGGGCGAATATCAACCGAAAACGCTGGCTGCTCAATCATGAAGGTGTCACCTCTGTTTAAGCATCATACTATCCATGCCGGCTGCTGATACAACGACAATTGAGCGCTTTCTCGATGCATTATGGATGGAGCGGGGGCTGAGTGAGAACACCCTGGCCGCTTACCGAAATGACTTGCAGCAAATTAACAACTGGTTGAGCCAGAAAAAATCCTGCGAGCTGTTGTCGGTGAACCGAAACGATTTGCTGGATTACCTGGCAGAACGTAGCGAACAAAAAAGAAGCCCGCGTAGTACCGCACGCCTGTTGTCCAGCCTGCGCAGGTTCTACACATGGTGCCGGCGTGAAAGCCTGATCGATGAAGATCCCACGCGGTTGCTTTCTGCTCCCAAACTGGGTCGACCATTACCCGAAACATTGAGTGAAAAGGATGTTGAACAACTGCTCGCGGCACCAGATACTAAGACAGATATTGGTATACGCGATCGCGCCATGCTGGAATTGTTGTACGCAACGGGGCTGCGTGTCAGTGAACTGGTGAACCTGACTGAATCCCAGATCAATCTTCGACAGGGCGTCTTGCGTGTAACCGGCAAGGGGCAAAAGGAACGCCTCGTGCCGATGGGAGAAGAGGCCATCGAGTGGGTGAACAGGTATATGCGTGAAGCTCGTCCGCAGTTGAGTCACGGTGCNNCATGGTGCTGACCTGCGAGCAGTGCAAATGTTGCTAGGCCACAGTAATATTTCCACCACCCAGATCTATACCCATATTGCCAGGGCGCGGTTGCAGGCACTGCATGCGCAGCATCATCCCAGGGGCTAGTGTGATCAAGCGTGCAAATTTATTGAACCAGGCGGGTAATTTGTCATCATAACAGGTACAATTGCCAACAATTTTTGATACAGGAATAGTCTTCATGCAGGTTAAATTACGTACGTTTGTTTTTGGTTTACTCGCGCTCATTGCTTTTACATCCGCACACGCTGAATCAGCGGATAGCAAGAAGATACGCGAAATCATCAAGCAACAACTCAAGGCAGAACCGACCAGTATCGTAAAATCACCGATTGAAGGCCTGTATGAAGTTACCGTACCACCGCGTATTTTTTATGTATCGGCCGATGGTCGTTATGTATTGCTGGGCAACCTTATTGATATCAACAGCAGGAAAAATCTGACCCAGGAAAAAGAAGGGCTGGCCCGTGTCGCCGCGCTAGATAAGATGGGCGAAGCATCCATGATCGTGTTTGCACCCAAGCAAGTGAAGCACACCATTACTGTGTTCACTGATATTGACTGTGGCTATTGCCGTAAACTGCATAACGAAATCGAACAGTACAACAAGCTGGGTATCAAGGTGCGCTACATGGCCTACCCACGTGCTGGTATTGGATCAGGTTCCTACAAGAAAGCAGTTTCCGTTTGGTGCGCCAAGGACAAGAACAAGGCGATGACTACCGCCAAGAATGGTGGCAATGTGCCGTCCAAGGAGTGTGATAACCCGGTTGAACAGCAATTCCAGCTGGGGCAGGAACTGGGTGTCAACGGTACGCCGGCATTGGTACTTGAGAACGGGCAGATCTATCCGGGTTATGCACCGGCCAGCAAGTTAATCGGTGTACTGGAGAGCATCAAGAAATAATCTGTTACTGTGACAGTTATCTAGTACAACAGAGATGCCATTTTCTTGCGATAAGCCGATACCAGCGGGCCACTGNNTTAGCGTGTCGAGATCACCAAACTCGGAGGCCATGGTCATCACTTCGAGTCGGCTGAGCAGGCTTTTGACTTCTGGCTTTTCTCGAATTTCTTCCGGTAGTGATTGCAATATCATCCTGGCGTCATCATGCTGTTCTTCATTGAGCAACACATTGAC
>DJMK01000190.1 GCA_002436485.1 Proteobacteria bacterium UBA6492 | reverse complement strand
TCAATGGTCAACAAGCCAGACGTTGCCATTCAAACACTGGAACCGACCCAGGTTATGGGCTTTAACCAGTTTTATGCTGACCGTATTGGAAGCAGGATTACACAACACAACATTGCTATTGATAGCGCTTTAACAGATGACTTTAGTATTGGCATCTCGTCCTCGTATAGAGAAATAGACTGGCCGACATTTAGTGCTACTTCTATTACCTTTGATGATTTAAAGGAAATCCAGTCACAAGTCTACCTGAACTGGGTAGTCAGTAATTTCGCCAGCATCTCACTGGGCGCTGTTTACGAGAGCTTTGAAAATACCAATGCCAATACTGTTGTTACACCGAAAAAGCTAAAAACCGTCAGTTACCCATTAACATTTTCTGCATTCATATCCAGTAACTTGAAACTAGCGATCACACCGACCTATGTCGATCATGATTATGTGGACGCAAGCCTGAATCAAAATTCGGACGATTTCGTGGTTACTGACCTGTCACTTGTCTACAAATTTTCAAGGCGCATGGGTAACCTGTCGTTTGGAGTACACAACCTGTTTGACGAGCAATTCAATTTTTATAACCTGAACTACACTGGTGAGAATAACGAACCGCGTTATGTACCCAGTCGCTCGTTCATTACCAAGCTAAATATCACGTTACAATAAATGTAAATGGAGGAAAAAATGAAAATGTTCAAATCTATAGTTGGTCTGGCGATTATTGTCGCCGTGTTTAGCCTCGGTTTGTCTTATAAAGCACACTCCCAAATCATGGAAACTGCTAATACTCTGAAAGCACATATACAAAAAACCAGTACTAGTTCCAGCTCTTTCACCTATGTCTGGTCGGCAGATGGTAAATGCTATGACCAATTTATGAAGGAAGGTGAACTAAGGTGTACTGTAAAAGATGCTATCCCTTATCCGGGTACTAAAGGCCTATGTATTGCACCTTTCGTCGATCCCAAGGCATCCTTCTGCTAATAATTTGAAATATGATTAATAAAAGCCGGCTCAATGCCGGCTTTTTTAATTCGTTCTCTCTAGCATTCATACATCTAAAGCACAAATTGTGAATTTTTCACAATCTACACGTGAACTTCAAACAGCTTTTTCCTGAATAACTTTCATACCATGTTTCTACAAGGATGTGGGGGCGAGCCATGGAGGGCCCTTTTTCTCAGCCTCGCTGAAAATAGCTAGATAATCCCGCATTCTTGCGTCATCAACGCAGATTCTCCTTACTCCCCGTAATGTGAATATTTCACATTAGCTGGATCCATTTTTTCACGGAAGCAAAACACTGTTCTGGCTAATCTTTTAACCGTGAACAACACAGAAAACGTTACAACCAGGGGAAAGTGAAATGAACAAACTAGCTAAAAAATCTGTTATCGCTGCACTGTTTCTTACGACTGCGCCTGTGCAGGCCGCTTTCAGCGAATCGGTCTATGAACGCTGGCAAATCAAGCGCATGTTTAAACCAGCCCAAAGCCAATTGATGCTGGAACAAAGGGGCAAGGTCTTTATCTACGAAGGCATCAAGGACAAAGATATCAGCCGTGTCATGGATGAAGAGTTCGAGCGACTCGACAGCATGATGTTTATAGGCACCGTTGTCACTGATCAGGCCGGCAAGCCAAAAAGTGATCCGCTGACCGGACTGGTCATGAAAGAAGATGATGGCTGCTGAGCAGTGATGTAACCAACGGAGAAAGAACAATGCACGGTATCAAACCAGTAATGATGAATGTCGACATGGCCTGTTACCCGGTATCGGATAATCAGGAGCCCATCAGGATATACACCCTGGGCCGCTTCTCGGTAAAAACCGACCATCACGAGGATGTCACCCGCAAGAAAAGCAAGCCGCTCGAACTGCTCAAGGCCATCATTGCGCATGGCGGCCGCCAGGTCAGTTGCGAAAAGATAATGACATCTTTGTGGCCGTATGTTGACGGCGACTGTGCACGCCGCAGTTTTGACACTACACTGCATCGCCTGCGCCGGCTGTTGGGCGATCCGCGAGCCATCACCCTGCACAATGGCCTGCTGACGCTGGATACCGATCGGGTATGGGTCGATGCCTGGGCATTTGATCGACTCGCCGGCCAGATTCTCAAGCTAAATCGCCATGGCCCGGCCGATCTCAACCAGCTAATTCGACAACAAAACGAACTGCTGGAATATTACCAGGGCCCTTTCCTGGGCCAGGAATATGAGCGACCCTGGACACTGGGTTATCGTGAGCGCCTGCATCAGCGCCTGGTGCGCGCACTGCATCAACTGGGTGATTACTGGATTCAACATAAAATGTGGGATGTAGCGATCGCCTGTTATGAATACGGCATTCAGACCGATCCGCTGCGCGAGACGTTCTACCAACGACTGATGCAGCTCTATATGCGTCTGAATCGCCACGCGGATACTGCCGAGATCTACCAGCGTTGTCGCAAGGCACTGGCCTTCAATCTCGGCGTGACACCATCGGGCGATACCATTGCTCTCTATCGACAGTGCGCGGAAGCCTGATACGGGCCAATTTCTCGCATGCATGCTCAAATTCTGACGCCAGAATGGCTTGCTGGCCTTACATTACAGGCCATATCCTGATAAAATCACTCAGGTATTTTCACAGTAATTGAGGCAACAAAGCATGCAAGCAGAAGTAAACGGTAAAGTCATTCAACTGAGCGAAGCCGGATGGCTAGAGAACCTGGACGAGTGGAGCGAAGAGCTTGCGGTTGAGATCGCGAAGAATGAAAACATCGGCGAGTTGACTGATGAACATTGGGACATTATCAAAACCGCGCGTGAGTATTTCATGGACGAAGGTGTCGTCGCTGAACCGCGCAAGTTCTCCAAGATCATGAAGGAAAAATATGGCGCTGATCGCAGCAGCCAGCAGTATATCTATTCACTGTTTCCGACCGGTTTGATCAAGTGCGCGAATAAAATTGCTGGTCTGCCAAGACCCAAGGGTTGCAGCTAACTACCTGCGCATTACCTGACGTTAAAAAAGCGCTGTTTTTAAACAGCGCTTTTTTTATTCCCTCTAATTTTGTAAAACAACATAACTACTCTGAACTGTAAGCCTCGACACGGTTACGCCCATGCCGCTTCGCGCTGTATAATGCCTTGTCGGCAGCCGCCACCAATTGGGTACTCTCTTTAGCATCTTCATCAAATGTTGCCACACCAATGCTGATAGTAATATTCAGGTGTTCGTGTTCATTGTAAAAGAATTTTTCTGTCTCGATCGACTGGCGAATTTGTTCCGCTTTTTTCAGGGCCAGTTGCTTGCTGACTTCCGGTAACACCAGCACCAGTTCTTCGCCGCCATAACGCGCCACGTGATCGATACTGCGTGTCTGGTTGTTCACAATGGACGACACTAGCCTCAGAACGATATCGCCGACCTGGTGCCCGTATTTATCATTAACATTTTTAAAGTGATCAATATCGACCATTAATAACGCCAGTGTCTTGTGGTAACGCTTCGCTCGAGCAATTTCATGCTCTAACCTTTTCTCAAATTCGCGCTTATTGAGCAGATCGGTCAGCGGGTCATGAATAACCAGGCTCTGTATTTCCTGCGCCATCTGATCAAAAGTACGTGACAACCTGCCGATCTCGTCATTAGAAGACGAACCAATACGATATGCCATGTTACCGGTACTGAATTCATTGGCGGCTTTTTCCAGATTCTTTAACGGACGCGTTATAGTCCTGCCCATCAGGATACCAATACTAATGGCCACCAGCGTGCTTACCAGGAAAATGATCATGTAGATATGCGAGCTCTTGCGATGACGTTGCTTGGCACTTTCATTCAGCGCGATAATTTCCTGATCGACATAATTCCTGACTACACGTAATTTCTGGTTTATTTTATTCAGGCGCAGATCAAACAGCTCCATCATCACCGCCGACTCCGGCTTGAACGGTGGTCGATAGCCCATGATTTTATCTGCCAGGCGAAGGTTGTCTTTCCATTCCTTTTCCACTCCCTGCAAAATCACCTGCTGTTCCTGCTTGAGCGACTTGAGCTGCTGTACCGAGTAGAACAGCAAATCAACCCGACCTGCTATTTCCTTGAACTGTTTCAATTCATCGCGAGTACCGTGAATCAGGTAGCCATGCAGGGGGGTAGTGGCACTGAGAATGTTGTATTCAAGTTGCGTGATCGGCTTTAGCTCCTGCAGCGAATCGGTGAGCACCTCGTCAAACGACAGCATGATACGTTCAAACGTGATGTAACTGACTGCAGTCAGGATCAACAGCGGCAGTAGCATGGCCAGGTTAGCGGCAACCAGCCTGCTACGTAAAGATGAAATTATCCGTTTATACATTGTCCCGGGAAAAATGCGCCGTTACCCGGTTTAGCGGCAGCAAAACATGTTTATTTACCAATTAGCGTATTTTGGGGTGTTTTTGGCGGAATCTGGGGCAAATCACTGTACGATAAGGTCGGTCGAGCGTTAAGATAGCCGACTTTCATAGCCTCAAGACATGTAGCGTATATGGAATCATTCAACCAGTCAGATCGCCAAATTGCTCACTGGCTCACAGTCGTCGCCATCCTGATCTTTTGCATGGTGATCCTGGGTGGTGTCACGCGCCTGACCGGCTCGGGCCTGTCGATGGTGCATTGGGAGCCCATTATGGGCATCGTGCCACCATTGAGTGATAACGAATGGCAGGAAACATTTGAGAAATACAAACAGTTTCCCGAGTATCAGAAGATCAATCGCGGCATGTCATTATCCGAGTTCAAGGGTATCTTCGCGTTTGAATATGCACACCGCGTGCTGGGACGCATTATCGGGCTGGCCTTTTTACTGCCGTTTCTTTATTTCCTGGTACGCAAGCGCATTCGCCGCCCCATGGTACCGCGGCTGGTTATCATGTTTATTCTTGGAGGCCTGCAAGGTCTGCTCGGCTGGTACATGGTCAAAAGTGGACTGGTGGATAAACCCAATGTCAGCCAGTATCGACTGGCCGCACATTTCACCGCTGCCATACTTATATATAGTTACATCTTGTGGACGGCATGGAGCCTGTACGCACCGACTCCAAGGAATAGCTGGGCACCGGGTGTCGACAAACTGCGACGCATGACACGCTGGCTAACGGCATTCATCATTGTAATGATCATCTCGGGTGCCTTTGTTGCCGGTACCCATGCTGGTGGCCTGCACAAAACCTTTCCCGACATGAGTGGTCACCTGTTTCCACCGGGCCTGTTTTCCATCAGCCCGTTCTACCTGAACTTCTTTGATAATCCGACCACCATACAGTTTACCCATCGGCTGATTGCCTATGCGGTTATCATTTTTATTTGCTTCGTCTGGTACAAGGCAAAAAACTATACCCTGACACCGGCAACCCGTAATGCCTTTCACCTGTTACTCATTATGATGATCGTGCAGGTTACGCTTGGTATCAGCACGCTGTTATCAGTACCTGAGGTACCGGTACGCGCCGGTGTCATTATTCAACTTGCTGCCGCGCACCAGGCAGGTGCATTATTGCTATTAACTGCCGCTCTTAACGTCAATCACAAGCTGCGTTCGTCGGGTGGTTTTTCCTAGGCTAGCGTTCAGGTCTTGAAACATGATTGTTACATTTCAGCTGAGTCTTCCTGTGGGTTTGTGATACAAAACACATTCCTGTCCTTTGATTCCCACTAGATAGTATTTTCTTATGGGATTGTGATACCAAACACGATCTTTTACTTTCATTTCCCTATACTTTTTACGGTTGCCTTAAACCTGTGAGGTACGCCTCTGTAATTAATTTGTGACTGACGTTTTCGGGGGGCACAAACGTGGACATGATGGATTCAGGCCTCTTTTTTGCCGATTCAAATCGACAGGCACAGAAAGCAACTAAAAACCCGAGTAAAAAGCTCGGTATTTATCTCTTCACATTATTCTCACTTGCCGCAATCCTGTATGGTCTTTATCAACGTGACAACAGTTATCTGAGTGCGGAAGAAGGCTGGGGATATATACTGGGAATCGTCGGTGGTGGCGCCATGCTGTTACTGGGACTTTACCCGTTAAGAAAAAACCTCCGTTTCATGCACCACTGGGGTCCGATGCATGTCTGGTTCAAGCTGCACATGATGCTTGGAATCATTGGGCCTATCCTTGTTTTATATCACTGCAACTTCAGCCTTGGTTCAACTAACAGCAACCTTGCTCTGTATTCCATGCTTATCGTGGCATGCAGTGGATTGATTGGTCGTTATTTCTTTACCAAAGTTCACTATGGGCTGTATGGCCAGAAGGTCACGCTCAAGGGAATGCGAGACAAACTCAAGATCTCCAAGGGAAACCTGGGGCAGCAGATATCTCTTTCACCCAAAGTGACATTGCTGATAAAAAAATACGAGCGCTTAATGCTCAAGCCGCAGAATTTTTTTATTCAGTTCTCTTTCTTGCCGCTGACTTTTCTTAGATCGAAATGGCTTTGCTGGAGAATTAAACATAAACTGAAATCGGACCTTAAAAAGCAGGCTAGGAAAAACAATTGGGATATTGAGATGCTCCACAACTTCATAAATGAAGTTGTTCTCAATCTGCATGAATACTTTTCTTGCGTGAAGAAGACCAGCCAGCTCTCGATGTTCGCCAAACTATTTTCGATCTGGCACATGTTACACCTGCCTTTATTCTTCATGCTGATTACCATGGGTATCATACATGTTGTCGTTGTACATATGTATTAAGCGTGAGCGTTGCTGTGCATTTATCCCGGCTTATTATTTATCTGCAGTTGGTTGTTATGGGGACCTGCCTCGTGCTGCCTGAAACTGCCAGTGCAATTTCAGTCGAATCATTATTTAGCCCAGGCAAGGTGATCGAAGGACATGCCAAGTATGAGAATGAATGCAGTAAATGTCACAACAAGTTCGATAAAAACCAGCAAACCAAACTTTGTATGGCTTGCCACAAGGACGTTGCTAAAGATATAAAAAACAAGTCAGGCTATCATGGGCGGAATAAAAAAATACGTCAACAGGAATGCCGTGTATGTCATACAGATCATAAAGGTCGGGATATTGATATCATAAAACTCGACAAACTTACCTTTGATCACCATCTAACCGACTTCAAACTGGAAGGTCAACATCGAAGACTGGAATGTAGCAACTGTCATAAGGAGAAAAAGAAATACCGCGAGGCACCACGTGATTGTTATTCTTGCCATAAGAAGCAGAGCCCACATGATGCACGCAATCTCGGTGATCTAGCCAAAAAATGTCATAGTTGCCATACAGCAGAGAACTGGCTTAAAACGCGCTACAAACATAAAAAAAGCTCGTTTCCCTTTAACGGAAAACATGAAAAAGCAAGTTGTGCTGGTTGCCATCATGGTGACAGATACTCGAAGACACCCAAAGCCTGTATTTCTTGCCACAAAATAGATGATGTTCACGGTGGCGGCAATGGTAAAAAGTGCCACAAATGCCATAGTCCGCGCGGCTGGAAAAAGCTGGCCTTCGATCACGACAACGATACTGATTTCCCCTTGCGCGGCTATCACAAGAAATTACGTTGTATGCAATGCCACAAAAAGGATCCCTACAAAGTTGAAATCAAATCCAGCTGTGTTTCCTGCCATAAACACAACGACACTCATCGCGGCAGACAGGGAAGTAAATGTGAAAAATGTCACTCTGAAAAGGGCTGGCAGAAGCTAAAGTTCAATCACAATAAGGACACAAAGTTCAAGCTTGCCGGCAAGCATAAACAGGTTGCATGTACAGCCTGCCATAAATCAAATGTTTTCAAGACGAAAATGAAAACCGACTGTTACTCCTGCCATAAGCTTGATGATCCGCACAAGGGCAAGCAGGGTAAAAACTGTAATAATTGTCATAATGTGGCCGGCTGGAAATCAAAAGTCCGCTTTGATCACGATATAACGCGTTTCCCTTTGATAGGTCTGCATTCGGTCGTAGCCTGCGAAGAATGCCATCTTTCTACCAGCTACAAGGACGCTTCAATTGCATGCCATTCCTGCCATAAGCCTGATGATGAACATGAAGGGAAGCTCGGTCAAAACTGTCAACGCTGCCATACACCGAATGGCTGGAAAATATGGCGCTTTGATCATGACACCCAGTCTAAATTCAAACTAACTGGCAAGCACAAAAAACAACATTGCAATAGCTGCCACACTTCAGCAGTCAAGAAAATTGACTCTACACCCCGAACATGTATCAACTGTCATCGTAGTGATGATGAGCATGACGGTCAGTTCGGCGCAAGATGTGACCGTTGTCATAATACGAAATCATTCAGGGAAGTAAACATACGTCGTTAGACGTAGCAGCGTGCTGCGAGGAATTATAATGAACATTAATTCAAAAGCTATTAGGGTTGACACTATTAGGCCAGCAAAGTTTGCGTTACGACTGTCGCTCCTGCTGTTCGTGCTAGTTGGATTTGCTACTACATCATTACCATTATTTGCTGCCGGTCCATCCAGTTCTTTTGACCATGATACGACCGGTTTTTTATTAAATGGCAGCCACAGGAGACTCGAGTGTGGTGCCTGTCATAAATATGGCATCTTTAAAGGAATACCAAAACAGTGCCAGGGTTGTCATAGCCCGGCCAGTATTATTGCTACCACGCGTAAACCACCCAATCATATTGAAAGTAATGATGTATGTGACGATTGCCATACCGAGGTAAGCTGGGCTGGTGCGCGTATGGATCATATTGCAATTACCGGCTCTTGCCAGAATTGTCATAATGGAATCAAGGCAACCGGTAAACCACCCAACCATATTCAAAGTAACAACATCTGCGACGAATGCCACCGTACTATTGCCTGGGTCCCTGCCCGCTTTGATCACAGCAATATAACCGGCACATGTTTCAGTTGCCATAATGGTGCAACCGCGAGGGGCAAGCCGGCCAACCATGTTCAAAGTTCCAATGTTTGCGAGGACTGCCACCGAACTATTGCATGGATCCCTGCTGGTTTTGATCATAGTAATGTATCCGGTAATTGCTACAGCTGTCATAATGGCACACAGGCGACCGGTAAGCCTGGCAACCATATAGCCAGTGATAACCTATGTGAGAACTGTCATCGTACCAATGCCTGGATACCGGCCAATTTCGATCATTCCAATATTACTGGTAACTGTTTCAGCTGCCATAACGGCACTAGCGCGGCAGGAAAACCAGCAAATCACATACAAAGCGGCAATGATTGCGAAGGCTGCCACAGCACCACAGCATGGACACCTGCAGTACGTGTTGACCATACAAACCTGACTGGACCATGTTCAAGCTGTCACAATAACAACCCGGTAATCGGCAAACCCCCCAATCATTTCGGCACATCTCTTGAATGTGACGCATGCCACGATACCAATTCATTCGTGCCAGCACGTCGTTATTCACATACTTCACCAAACTACCCGGGCGATCACAGATCCAATGTGACATGTATCAATTGTCATACCAGTAATAACCAGAGTATTAGCTGGCGAAATCCCGCGTATCAGCCAGATTGCGCTGGATGTCATGCGAATAATTACGAGACAGGGCCCCACAAGAAATTTGAAAATCCTGATGAATTTTATACCGTCAGTGAATTACGAGATTGCAGTGGTAGCTGCCACCTTCTCAATCGTACTGATGGATCCATTGTGGAGCCCCGTGTTGGACAACATAGGCCAAGTCAA
>DJMK01000051.1 GCA_002436485.1 Proteobacteria bacterium UBA6492 | reverse complement strand
GAAGGCCACGGTTAATGCATTCGTTCGTCTTGAAGTTGGCGAAGGTGTTGAGAAGAAATCTGAAAACTTTGCCGATGAAGTGATGGCGCAAATCAAGGGCTAAACTGATGTCCGATGGCTCGGAGATAGCATACCGAAGGATACTGTTGAAATTCAGCGGTGAAGCGCTGATGGGTGAACAGAACTTTGGTATTGAGCCAGCCATACTCAGCCAGGTAGCTGCTGATGTCAAACAAGTTGTTGCCGCCGGTGTGCAGGTGGGTATTGTAATTGGTGGTGGCAATATCTTTCGTGGCGTCAGCCTGGCAGCGTCCGGCATGGACAGAGTCGCTGCCGACCAGATGGGCATGCTGGCGACCGTTATCAACTCACTCGCGATGCAGGATGCGATGCGCCTGCAAGGTCTTGCGGCCAGCGTGATGTCAGCATTTCCAATTCATGGTGTTTGCGAAGCATATACGCATCGCGATGCCATGGCACACCTGGATAATGGTCGTATCGTGATTTTTGCGGCGGGTACGGGTAATCCGTTCTTTACCACGGATACAGCAGCCAGTTTGCGCGGTGTGGAAATTGCTGCCGATGTAGTTATCAAGGCGACCAAGGTTGATGGTGTCTTTTCTGATGATCCTGAAAAAAACCCCGATGCGAAACGATATTCGACGCTGACTTATGATGAAGTGATCGAGCAAAAGCTTGCCGTGATGGATACAACAGCGATCGTTTTATGCCGGGACAATAATGTCCCAATCCGGGTTTTCAATATGAACAAGCAAGGTGCCCTGATGAACGTGGTAAAAGGTCAGGATGAAGGCACGCTGGTGAAATAGGGGGTATTATGATCGAAGATTTAAAAAAAGACGCTGAAACCCGCATGGCAAAAAGTATCGAGTCATTGCGGCATGAGCTCAGTAAGTTACGTACCGGTCGCGCACACACCAGCCTGTTGGATCATATTACCGTCGAATACTATGGCTCTGACGTCCCGCTGAGCCAGGTTGCAAATATCAGCGTTGTCGATGCCAGAACACTTGGTGTATCACCGTGGGAAAAACAAATGGTGCCGGTTATTGAAAAAGCGATTCTAAATTCGGATATGGGACTGAATCCTGTTACCAGCGGAGAAATAATTCGCGTACCACTACCTCCTCTAACAGAAGAACGACGTAAGGATATGACAAAAATCGTACGCCAGGAAGGTGAAGGCGCCAAGGTGGCGATACGTAATATTCGTCGCGATGTGCTTGGTGATATCAAGCAACTGCAAAAAGAAAAGGAGATCACCGAGGATGATGAGCGTCGCGCTCAGGATGAAGTACAAAAAATCACGGACAAGTACGTTGCTGAAGTAGATAAATTACTCGAAGCAAAAGAAAAAGATCTCATGGAAATCTAGCGTCTTGACGCAGGGCCAATCAAAAGGTTACCAGCAAGATGTCCATGCAAACCTTCAAGCTTGATATACCGCAGGAAAAACTACCGCGGCATGTTGCCATTATCATGGATGGTAACGGTCGCTGGGCTGAGCAAAGAAACCTTCCCCGTTTTGCCGGACACAAGGCAGGTGTTGAGACTGTTCGATCTGTCGTACAGCTGAGTGGTGAACTCGGGATTGAGGCGCTGACACTTTTTGCATTTTCCAGTGAGAACTGGCGTCGCCCCAAAAAGGAAGTCGGCCTGCTAATGGAGCTGTTTCTGACTGCGCTTGAACGCGAAGTCAACAAATTACATGAGAGCGGTGTAAAGTTGCGCGTAATTGGTGACCTGTCCGAATTCCCAAAGAAACTCCAAAAACGTATCCAGGACTCAATGTCGATGACCGCTGGAAATAATGGGCTGATTCTGAATATTGCAGCAAATTATGGTGGAAAGTGGGATATCACGCAGGCGGTAAAGAAAGTTGTACAGCAGATCCAAGAGGGCGATTTAACTGTTGATCAAATTGATGAGCAGAGTATTGCTGATAACCTGGCGTTAAGTGATTTATCAGAGCCGGATCTGTTTATTCGTACTGGTGGTGAACAACGTATCAGCAACTTTTTGATCTGGCAGCTCGCCTATAGCGAATTGTATTTCACGCGCGTTCTATGGCCAGACTTTGATCGTGAAGAGTTTGCTACGGCCGTCAAATCTTTTGCGTCACGTCAACGTCGATTTGGGCATACCGGGAACCAGATTCTCGAAATGGAACAGGGCAAGAATGCTTAAGCTACGTATCATCACAGCGCTAATCCTCGGACCGTTCATCCTATGGAGTGTATTAACCTTTTCGCATCGCGCGATTGCGATTGAGCTCGCGATAATTTTTCTGCTAGGTGCCTGGGAATGGGCAAGAATGTCCGGACTCAACAGCCGGTACGCAAGAATATTTTATGCGCTATCAATTGGTTTGCTAATGACGCTGGCTTCGCTGTTATTACATATCTATCCAGAACATTTATCGACGGCGCTTTATTTTGTGGTCGGCTGGTGGTTTTTTTGCTTATTCTGGTTGGTGCATGCAGAGAAGGCCGGGCTAAAAAGCGCGCAACCTTTTACTGCCGCATTAAAATTTACCAATTTAATAGTCGGTGTAGTTGTCCTGCTCGGTGCGTTCATCGCTCTTACCGGGCTGCATCAGGCAGAATCCTACGGTGCATACTATATAATAGCTTTATTGATTCTCATCTGGACGGCAGATACTGCCGCATATTTCACCGGCAAGGCCCTGGGCAAACATAAACTTGCACCAAACATCAGTCCTGGCAAAACTTGGGAAGGTGTTGCAGGTGCCATGCTTGGCATCATTGTTGTTGCATACCTGTTGACAATATTTCTCGAGCTCAGCGGCAAGAATGTTGTCAGCTTCATCATTTTGAGTGTTATAGCAATTGTCTTTTCAATTGCAGGCGATCTGTTTGAAAGCATGTTTAAACGTCGAGCCGGCATTAAGGACAGCAGCCAAATACTGCCGGGACATGGTGGCATACTTGATCGCATTGACAGTTTATTGTCTGCATCACCGATATTCTTTTCAGGCTTGCTGCTGGTGGGTATCAAATGAAGCGCGTAGCAGTACTTGGCTCGACTGGTACAATCGGCGTCAACACACTTGACGTAATTTCCCGCCACACTGATAAATACGCCATCTATGCACTGACAGCAAATAGCCAGACAGAGCGACTTGCCCAACAATGCGAAAAATTCAGACCACAATATGCTGTGATGGTGGATGAGCAGGCTGCACAACAACTACATGAACAGCTGAAAACAAGAAGTCCGCATACTACAGTACTACAGGGCAAATCAGCACTTGATCAAGTCGCTGCGAATGATGAGGTTGATGTTGTAATGGCAGCAATTGTTGGTGCTGCCGGACTTTCCTCTACGCTAAGTGCCGCTTATGCAGGCAAACGCATACTATTGGCCAATAAAGAATCACTTGTTATGTCCGGCAAGCTATTCATGGATGCGGTCAGGGATAATCAGGCAGAGTTATTACCTATCGACAGTGAACATAATGCTATTTTTCAGTGTCTACCTGTAAATTATACTGAAGGACTGCAATCGGTAGGAGTTGATAAAATATTGCTTACTGCATCTGGTGGCCCTTTCAGGGACTTACCGCTACAGGAATTTGCCACTATCACACCAGAGCAGGCAATAGCACACCCGAACTGGAACATGGGCAAAAAAATATCAGTNNGGACTGGCATGGCCAGAACGTATTGTGTCCGGGGTGAGCAATCTCGATTTATATGAACTCAGCGGACTGGATTTTAGGCAAATTGATTCGACAAGGTATCCTTGCCTTGAGCTGGCAAAGCAGGCTGCCATGGCTGGCGGCACAGGCAGTACCGTGCTGAACGCCGCGAATGAGATAGCTGTACAGGCATTCCTTGATGGGGAAATAGCATTTACACAAATCGCGGAAACTGTCGAACATGCGCTATCGGTATGTTCACCGAAGCCAGCTGATACAATCGATAGAATACTGCTGGAAGATGTCAATACTCGAAATGTCGCAAATGACTATGTAAGCCGTAACGGCAACAATATCGGAAAGAAAATTACCAATGGGTGAAGTACTGTTTACGATTGTCACTTTTCTGATCGCAATTAGCGCGCTAATTGCCGTACATGAATTCGGCCATTTCTGGGTGGC
>DJMK01000134.1 GCA_002436485.1 Proteobacteria bacterium UBA6492 | reverse complement strand
ACTTAACGCCGGTACCAATCTGGTTAATGATTGCGTCGATCGCAACCGCGGTCTTTCCGGTCTGGCGGTCACCAATGATTAACTCACGCTGGCCACGACCAATGGGCACCATCGCGTCAATGGATTTCAAACCAATCTGAACCGGCTGGTCAACTGATTTACGTGCGATTACACCCGGTGCAATCTTTTCAATCGGTGCACTTTGCTTGGTGTCTACTGAACCTTTACCATCGATAGGCTGACCCAGTGAATTCACAACACGTCCCAGCAGCTCAGGGCCAACCGGCACTTCCAGGATACGGCCAGTACACTGCACCTTATCGCCTTCAGAGATATGTTCGTAATCACCCAGTACCACGGCACCAACCGAGTCTTGCTCAAGGTTAAGTGCCATACCAAACGTGTTGCCCGGAAATTCAATCATCTCACCATACATAACGTCGGCCAGACCATGAATACGAACCACACCGTCAGCAAGCGATACCACGGTACCTTCGTTGCGTGCTTCACTGACTACCTCGAAGCTTTCAACGCGCTTTCTAATCAGTTCGCTAATTTCAGATGGATTTAGTTGCATTGTTTAATCCTCAAAATATAAATTCTTTTAGTGCATTAACTCGGTTGCCAGCTTATCGAGTTGTCCGCTCACGGAACCGTCAATCACCAGATCACCTGCGCGCACAATAGCGCCACCCAGCAAGTTCTCATCAACCTTTGAAACCAGGTTAACTTCACGTCCCAGGCGTTTCTTTAAGCCTTCAATCAGTGCAGTTTGCTGTGCTTCACTCAACGGAAAGGCAGAGATAACTTCTGCATCCACGGTCTTTTCAGCATCAGCACGCAATTGGTTGTAGAGCACAACAATTTCAGGCAAGACGTCGAGACGATTGTTCGCAATAAGCACCTTGATAAAGTTGTTGCCAATTTCATTGAGCTGATCGCCACATATTTCGATCATCAGGCGTGACAGGGTGTCCTGGCTAACCGCCGGGTTACCGATATATTTCTGCATCAACTCATCACTGGCGACAACCGCCGCGAAACCAAGCATATCTGACCACTTGGCAAGATCGCTCTGTTCCTTTGCCAGTTCAAATGCAGCTACTGCATATGGGCGTGCAATGGTGCTTTTCTCTGCCATTTATGCCTGTCCCCTTAGAGTTGTGCAGCCAGATCTTTAATCAGATCTTCATTGGCCTTGGCATCAATTTCTTTCTTAAGAACCTTGCTGGCACCAGCCACAGCTAGCGAAACTACCTGGCCACGCAATTCTTCGCGGGCACGCGTGATGTTTTGCTCGATCTCGGCTTCTGCTGCCTTGATGATGCGATCACCTTCGGCTTTGGCATCATTCTTGGCTGCATCTACGATCTCAGCAGCACGCTTTTCAGAGTTACGAATGATGTCACCGGCCTGTTCTTTGGCTTCTTTCAGAATTTCAGCCGCACGTTGTTTTGCCAGCTCTTCTTCGTGTTGGCCTTTCTCTGCAGCAGCCAGACCATCAGCAATCTTGGTGCGACGTTCGTGCAGCGCTTTCATGATCGGTGGCCAGACAAACTTCATGCAGAACCAGATAAAGAAAGCAAAGGTAATGCTTTGTCCGATGAGCGTTAGATTGATATTCATACGCTTTTCCTAGTTACTTGATGTTAACAACAGTACCTTATCCGGCTACGGCGAAGATGACGTAGAACGCAACACCTACCGCAATCATTGGAACCGCGTCTGTCAGACCCATCATGATGAAGAACTGTGTACGTAACAAAGGAATCAGCTCTGGCTGACGTGCAGCACCTTCGAGGAAGCGTCCACCCAAAACACCAATACCGATAGCTGCACCCAGGGCACCCAGACCCATCATCAGTGCACCCGCGATAAACAGCATTGCTTGTACTTCAGTCATTGTTATCTCCTATTAAAAAATTCCAGAATTTAAGAAACCTGTTTAGTGATCATCACCTGTTTGATAGGCCATATCCATGTACACAATCGCCAGTGTCATGAAGATAAATGCCTGCAGGGTAATAATCAGAATGTGGAAGATGGCCCAGCCTAACTGCAGGAAGCCACCGAAAATACCCATTACCCATCCCGCGCCATACAACATGGCAATCAGGATGAAGATCATCTCACCGGCATACATGTTTCCGTAAAGACGCAGTGATAACGAAATGGGTTTTGCGATTAACGAAACAAACTCCAGCAGGAAGTTAACCGGTATAAATAACGCCTGCAGAATCGGATTTTTCGAACTAAACGGATGCAGGGTCAACTCACCAGTAAAACCACCGATGCCTTTAATTTTGATGCTATAGAACAGCATTAGTGCGAATACCGCGAATGACATGCCAAAGGTTGCATTCGGATCAGTCGTTGGCACTACCTTGAAGTAAACATGGTGTGGATCCATTCCAAAGAAGGTACTTCCGATCCATCCAGCCGCGACAGGTAACCAGTCGACTGGAACGAGGTCCATGAAGTTCATAAGGAAGACCCAGATGAAAATGGTCAGCGCCATGGGTGCAACCAGGTCATTCTTGGCTGTAAACGAACCACGCACCGAGGTGTCGATAAACTCACACGTCCATTCGACAAAGTTTTGTAGTGAAGAAGGAACGCCGGCCGTAGCTTTTGCTGCCGCTTTACGGAACAGCCAGATGAACAACAAACCCAGAGTAATGGACCAGAACATGGTATCCAGGTGAATCGCGTTGAATCCCATTGCCTTGGCTTCAGCACCACAGTGCGCCATTTGCCAGCCTGCTTCCTGCACCGCGGGCATCGCATCACCGCAAAGCTTTTGTCCGACTAATTCTTTCGGTAGCTCGCCAAAGGTCCAGTTTGTTAAGTGATGGGTAATGTATTCAGCAGAGGTAATCTCACTTGCCATTAGTAACAAATTCCAAAAGTTTAAAAATTCTTTTTTTGCCTTCCCTCAACAAGGAGGGAAGGCCGGGCTTTTGATTCGCCGGCGCTGTTCAGCTGCCGGGCGAGCGAGGTGCATAACC
>DJMK01000055.1 GCA_002436485.1 Proteobacteria bacterium UBA6492 | reverse complement strand
AACTGGCGATGAACAGGTTCATGCCCACCGGCGGGGTAAAATAGCCAATCTGCATGTTGGCCAGGAAAATAATACCCAGGTGCACAGGGTGGATGCCGTAGCTGATGGCAACCGGCAGGATGATCGGTACGATGATCACCAGTGCTGAGAAAATATCCAGCATCATACCCAACACCAACAGGAATATGTTTAGCACGACCAGGAAGGTCAGCTTGCTATCGATATGGGTACTGATTGTTTCAAACAGGCGGGTGGGTACCTCGGTATCGATCAGGTAGTTGGTAAGTGCTAAAGACAGCCCCAATATGATCAGTATTCCGCCTACCATGGTCATCGATTCACGGATGATGCGAGGCAGATCCTGAATCGCTACTTCACGGTAAATGAATACTTCAACAATTAATACGTAAAGTGCGGTAATAGCAGCAGCCTCGGAAATTGCGAAATAGCCCGAATAGATTCCACCCAGCACCACTACCGGCAATGGTAATTCCCAGGCAGACTCACGAATTGCAGCGAGCATCTGTGCGCGCGATGGTTTTTCAGGTAAATCGATTGGTTCACGCTTTTGCAACATGCTCCAGACCGTGAGCAAAACAACCATCAAGATACCGGGCAGTATGCCAGCCAGAAACAAATCATCGATACTGACTGATTGTTCCAGCCCCAATTGTTGCGCCACGACGCCATACAGTATTAAGGGCAGCGCGGGGGCAAATAACAGACCAAGGCTGCCCGAACTGGTCAATAAACCAAGACTGAAGCGCTCACCATAACCGGCCTGTAATAATGCCGGAAACAACAGCGCACCAAGTGCGATGATGGTAACACCGGAAGCCCCGGTGAACGCAGTGAACAGGGCGCACGTTACCAGCGCAACAATCGCCAGGCCACCTGGCATCCAGCCGAGCAGGGTATTGGTCAATACAACCAGTCGATGTGGTGCCTTGCTTTCACCGAGGATATAACCGGCGAATGTGAACAAGGGAATAGCAATCAGTACCGGCATTTCAGCAATACGGTAAAACTCGATGGCAACAACCGATAAATCGATTTCTTCCGTATAAAAGCCATACAATGCACTTGCACCAATAACCGCAAACAACGGAGCGCCGAGCAGTGCGAGGATTAACAGGACTACGCTTTTCATTTGGCGTTAGTCTCTGGCACATTATGGCGCAGGTACGTACCAAAATGCAGCAGGTAACGCAGTGCTATGAATCCGAATGCAATGGGTATGATAAGAACAAATATCCATCCGGGCAGGCCAATCACCATAGTTTTCGCCTCGTATTCAAAGGCGACAAAGCGTGCCGCGTGATAGGCGATAATGCCCGCAATACTGGCAGTAAACAGACTGGTGATCATACGTGTCAGGCGTTTTGCGCCAGTGTTCAGCAGGCGGGTTAATACATCCACGGTGATATGTTTGTTAGTTTTGCTGGCAGCCAACGCGCCAAGCAGACCGAGCCAGAGCACCATGATACGCAGCAAAGGATCAGCCCATACAATGCCAACATCAAAAAAGTTGCGTAATATTATCTGTGCTGATGCCAGTAACAGCATGGCAATCAGTAACGTGGCAAGCAGGATATCCTCAATCTTGTGTATGAATGCGAGTAGGCGATCGGTCAGGTCCGGCGGCTTGTTATTTTGCATTAGCGCGAGTTTTCATCTGGCTGCGAAAATCGTCGAGGTGTTTTTGAAGCAGCTTGTAAGTTTTCTGTGTTAGTTTGCCTTTTGCGCTCAGGTCAGCAATGGCTTTGGTAGCAACTTCTTCGGCTCTTTGTTGTTCGTCGAGGCTGATCGGTACAAATTGTATTCCCTGTTCCAGCAGCGCGCTACGCGCATTTTTGTCGTCTTCCTTACTAATCTCGTTAAGCCTGTTGAGTGCCTTTCTCATTTCCCGGCTAACAATTACCTGGTCAGGTTTACTGATTTTTTCATAGGCTTTTTTGTCGATGGCTAAGGTGCCGGTTATATACACCAGGGGTAAGTCCGTAGCGTACTTAAGGCGGGTATGCCACTGGAACGCAATCGCGCCAATAGCACTGCTGCCGATGGTATCGATTAGCCCGGTTTGCAAACCGGTATACACGTCAGCAAGCGATAACGGCACCGGGGCAATACCGAGATTTTCGTACACCGCCTGCACAACAATGTCGCCTTCAGGTAACCATACTTTTTTGTTACGCAATTCATCCACTGATGCAATCGGTGTGTCTGACATGATATAGGCAAAACCGCCGCTACTTATGCCTAGCAGGACCATGCCATTTTCTTCCATTTCTTTTTCCAATAATTCGTCCAGTTTGCTGCGGATATATTCAACTTCGTCATAGGAGCGAAACAGGAATGGCAGATTGTAAATGATGATATCAGGATAAACGTCGGTCAGCTCACCAGTCGTGAATGCACC
Organism: Proteobacteria bacterium UBA6492; assembly: GCA_002436485.1. Lineage (GTDB taxonomy): Bacteria > Pseudomonadota > Gammaproteobacteria > UBA6429 > Thiohalophilaceae > UBA6492. The sequence continues at coordinate 12,969 of DJMK01000055.1, read as the reverse complement.
ACCCTGTAACTGGTTGATGCGAATCTTTTTCAGTACGCTCTTGGTACTGCCCATGATCCCGCCACCATAAAATTTGAAGTTGACGCGGTTATCGGTTGCCTTGCTGATTTCATCGGCGGCTTTCTGAATTTCCTTCATCCAGGTCGAGCCGTTCGGTGCCAGTGTGGCCATTTTAAAGGTGCGCGCATGAACTTGCCCGACTCCAGTCATCGTAAGGGTGATGAAAATTACAGCTAATACTTTCAAGAATAAATTGTGTCGATTAAAAATATTCATTAGCACTCTCAAGCAATGCAGTTGCTTCTTGTTTGGCAAGTGTGTTCATTAACGTGTAGCCAGGTGATTCGCTGGGCGCGCTCAATACTTCATTTAACAGTTTGTCGTGTAATTCGCGATTATACAATAGTCGCGCGTAGTGTCGGGCATAGAGCACCTTGGCCATCAGGTTATTCCCGCCAGACATTCTGATCGCCTGTTCAAAATGCTGGCGTGCTTGTTCTGGTTTGCCGCCCATGCTGGGTGGTAACTGGCTGTCAAACACGGCCAGGTACAGATGAACATTGCCCTTCTCGTAGTTATCCTGTAGTTCAAGTATCCGTTGCATTAGCAATCTAATCTTGGGCAAATCGGCCATGGAACTCCAGTCACTATTGCTGGTTTGCATCATCGTCGCCCATGATGCGCCAACTGTATATAGCGACGCCAAGTCATTACGAGTAGCGTTTTTAATGCTTGCTTCGAATTCACTAAAGGATTCGTTATAGCTCTCGCCGAGCGACTTGTTGGTCAGATATAACGCGCGTCTTGCATAGTTATAGGCTTTTTCTGCCATGAGCCTGGCGCGTTGCTTGTCGCGGACAAAAACACCGGCGTAGGCACTATAGAGTTTGGCGCCGGCCATTAATCGCGAAGTATCCTTCGGTGACGCTTCAATCAGGCTGTCGATGAGCAACAGGTAGGCGGGGGCACCATCTCGCACCGTCTCGGGATCATTCTGGTTGAGAATGGCTGTAGCCAGGTTGCCGGTGACTTCGTTGGCAGCCGTATTGACCATGCTACTACATGCTGCCAGTCCCCCCAGTAAGAGTAATAATGCCGCTAATTTCACCATATGCTGATGTTATTTATAATGCTGTTTTCTTCCGTGACACTATATATATAGTAGGTCATACACCCTTTATAGCGTTTGATGACCAGAATTTTTTAATTATACCAGCTTATTCCGCTAGGGTTACATCAGGGAAAGGTAATAATTTAAACAAAAACAAGGGGATAGAAGGCTTGCCTTCTATCCGGCCTTAATGATTAGCGTCTGAGCCGCGAAACTTTATTGATGATCACAGCATTTGCTGGAATATTGCACAATGAACCTGTTCAGGCGGCAATATCGTCGGGGCAGGGTTTCAGGTAATGCTGCTGATCTATATAAGGGGCAGGGTGTTTACGCAAGTGGTGTTTGAGTAACACGACCAGCGAAATCCAGGGTAGCTGATTTTTCCGATAAGCTTCGAAGTGCGCCAGCAATTCCGCCTTGTCGTCCGAATTCAGGTGTTCCTTCAAGTAGCCCATGATATGCATCAGTACATTAATATGTTTGCCCCGGCTGTTATGTTTACGCATGGCCTCCATGAATAACAACAGGTATTCCTGGCGGCGCACTTTCAGGGTTTTCTGACTTGTCTGGGCCACGAACTGCCCAAGTCTCTGGTAGTCGGCCGGACTACGAGCCATCAGCATCAGTTTGTGCGAGGCATGAAACTCGATAAACGCCTGCATGTTGGTATCCGGATTATCGATATTATGCCAGCGGTGCAGGGCATATACACGTTCGATAAAGTTTTGTCGCAGTGCCTCGTCATTCAACCTGCCTTCTTCCTCGACCGGAATCCAGGGAAAGCGTTGCATGAAAGCATGGGCGAATACACCGGTGCCATCATTGCGCTTATGACCGTCCTTGTGGACTACGACTGGTACCCGCCAGGCGCCGCAACTCGGTGACCCTTTCTTGAAAATGAAGCCATCCAGACCGGCAAATTGCTCCAGCGTTTTATCCGCATAGGCCTGCATGGTGTCAGTCAGATCAGTGTCATTGTCCTTGCTCATGACCAGCCGAGCCTCGCCATTGATGGATTGCAAGCGAATGGCGGGGCGGGGCGTACCAAGTCCGATGGCTATTTCCGGACAGACTGGTTTGATCGCCATATGCTTCGCAAGCATATCAGTGATAAAACGATCACGTTTATGACCGCCATCAAAACGAACTTCGTTACCAAGCAGGCAACTACTTGCACCAATGACAGGTTTGTTGGACATAGTACTTACTCCAAATGTGTAGAACGGTTTAGCGGTTTGACCATTACCATATGCACGTCACTGATAACGCGCTCCATAAATCCACCCTCACAATAGCACAGATAGAATTCCCACATGCGCAGGAATTCGTCGCTGTAACCAAGGCTTTTTATGCCTTCGTAATTAGCGAATACATTTTCACGCCATTTTTCTAGTGTAGTTGCGTAATGTGGTCCAATGTCCGACAAATCATACAGGCGCATATCGCTGGACCTGGTAACGGCATTCAACATGGCAGTGTTGGATGGAATGCAGCTGCCAGGAAATATAAATCGCTTGATAAAATCAACCGATTTACTTGCTTCCACATACTGTTGATCCGCAATGGTGATCGCCTGCAATACCATCAGGCCATTTGGTTTTAGTAAACTGGCGCACTTTTCGAAGTAGGTGTCATAATAATGGTGCCCGACAGCCTCGATCATTTCGACAGAAACCAGCTTGTCATATTGACCAGTCAGGTCACGATAATCTTCCAGCAGCACGGTAATTTTATCGGCCAGGCCTTCTTCTGCAACGCGCTGTTTGGCCAGGTTATACTGCTCACGCGAGATGGTTGTTGTTGTAACATTACATCCGTAATACTTGGCGGCATAGATTGACAGGCCACCCCAGCCGGTACCGATTTCCAGCAGGTGGTCAGACGGTTTTAGATCGAGTTTATTGCACAGCGTATCAAGGCGATGCGTCTGCGCTGCAAATAACGACATTTGCGGTTCAGCGAAGATAGCTGATGAATACATCATGGTGTCATCCAGCATCAGGCGAAAGAAATCGTTGCCCAAGTCATAATGCGCGGCGATATTCTTGCGACTGCCAGTTTGCGTATTGCGATTTAGCCAGTGCAAAACCTTCTGGACAGGCACCGTTAGTTTGGCCCAGCCGCTTTCCATATCATCCAGTACGGCACGGTTGACAATAAACAGTCGTATTAGACCAGTGAGATCGTTTGTTTCCCAGTAGTCAAACATGTATGCCTCGCCCGCACCAATCGAACCACCAAACACGATATCACTGTAAAAGCGGGCATCTTTTACATCAATAGAGATATTTAGATCACAACGGGGTGTAATATTTCCAAATACATGCTGCGTGCCGTTATCATTAATAATTAACTGACCATCAGCAAGCTGGGCCAGGCGATTAAACAGGATGCGCCGGGCCATGCCATCGAGCTTACGCGGTTTTGGCGTCGAACCCGGAGTGATTCGAGTATTGATTATCGAGGTAGCAGTATTCATTTAATTGGCCTCCTGTTTGATACGGGATGGGGCGCATTCTGACTCGCTGTTATCCAGGCTATCTGGATGCGCGTAAAATGGAACACGTTTTAGGTATAACCTGAGGGCCTGCCAGTAAATGCCAAAAATGACTTTTATTGTCATCATCGGAAAGGCAGCCAGTACGTAGGCGCAGTTGCGGGCAGACATTGGAATTCGCTGCATGCGTAACGTGGCATCGAAAACTTTTTCGTCATCCCGGTGATTATTCATATGTACATACAGCGCTTCATTTGGCGATGAAAAACGCCAGTCATAACGCATGTTCATCGGCATGAACGGCGAGATATGAAACTGTTTCTCCAGCGCGAACTGCATGACCTTTCCAGTGTCAGCATCTTTGTCAACTGGCAATACATAGGCGTGTCGCTCACCCCATGGGGTGTTGGTAATTTCTGCTACAATATATTCGAGACGTTCAGCAGTGGTATCGTAGCAATAATAAAACGTCACCGGGTTAAAGACATATCCAAAGTAACGAAGGTGTGTGAACATATGCACCGGCCCACCTGGTCTTTCGCCGGTTTCACGCTCTACGCAATCCAGCACGGCCTGCTTGAGCGGTATGGTTGCATCCCCCAGGTAATCTTCACGCTTGAAACGTGCCAGTGCAGGACGTTTCACCGACCAGAACCAGCGTTTATTAAACACCTCATCGAGTTCATCCAGATCCAGGTACACGTAAAACAGGCGATAATTGAACTCGTGCCTGCGCGGGGTGAAACGACGGTGCCTAACTTGCCCGGTGTAGAAGCAACTGTGCATTGCTGTTCTCCTCGAAATGCTGCAGTGCATTCATGGCACTCCAGACTCCGTCTTCGTGAAAACCAAAGCGCCAGTAAGCGCCACAGAAATAGGTGCGGTTGGCACCGTTGATCTCGGCCTGGCGCTGTTGTGCTTGCACGCCCTCCGGAGTGAACACCGGGTGGGCATATTCTATGCGCTTGATAATTTTGTTTTCATCGATTGCATGACTGTTATTTAATGTCACACAGAAAGTGCTATCGGACTGCAAACCCTGCAAAATATTCATGTTGTAGGTAAGGGCAACACGATCCTGTGCTTGCGGCAGGATGTGATAATTCCATGCCGCCCAGGCTAACTTGCGTTTCGGCAGCAGGTTACTGTCGGTGTGCAATACGGCCTCGTTCTTCTGGTAGGGAATGCTTCCTAAAACTCGCTTTTCTTCGTCACTCGCATCCTGTAAAAGTTGTAATGCCTGGTCGCTGTGGGTTGCAATGAAGACCTGGTCAAATAGTTGCCTGTTTCCGTCTTTTAACAGTATCTCAACACCATGCGGTAGACGTCTAACACTTTGTACCGCTGTGTTGGTCTGTATTTTGTTCTTGAAAGGGGCAACGAGTTTTTTAACGTACTCTTTTGATCCGCCCTTGATAACATACCAGGTCGGACGATCGTCGACACTCAGCATGCCGTGGTTATGGAAAAAACGAATAAAGAAACCGGCAGGAAATTTCATCATCATTAGCGGATCTGCTGACCAGATGGCTGCACCCATTGGGATCAGGTACTGTTCAATGAATTCACAACCATAACCACCCTGGTACAGAAAATCCCCCAGTGGAATATTGGACTGCTCGCTATCAAGCAGGGCAATGGCTTCGCTGTTAAACTTTAAAATGTCACGGATCATGCGATAAAAAGATGGCCTGAACAGGTTAGACCTTTGCGCGAATAGTGAATTAAGCGTGGTGCCGTTGTACTCTAACCCGGATTTTTCGCACTTCACGCTAAAACTCATGGCTGATGGTTGAACCTCCACATCCAGTTCTTTGAGTAGTTGCGTGAATAGTGGATAGGTTTTGTAGTTAAACACGATAAAACCGGTATCGATGGCATGCAGCTGTTCATCATTTACGATGTCGTGGGTGTGAGTGTGACCACCAATATAGTTATTGGCCTCAAATACAGTGATGTCATGTTCCTTGTTAAGGTGATAGGCGGCCACGTTGCCGGCAATACCTGTCCCGATAATGGCGATTTTCATTATTGCTTTAACTCCTTACTGTATTCTGAAGCATGATGTTGTTGCATAACACGGGCTGGGACCGGGCGCAGATCATGCACCAGGCCAAAGATTTCCATCAGTCGTAACAGGTAGTAAGTCAGGTCAATCTCCCACCAGGCAAATCCCTGGCGCGCTGAACCTGGATAATGGTGATGATTGTTATGCCAGCCTTCACCAAAGGTCAGAATTGCAAGCAACCAGTTGTTACGGCTGTCATCTTTGGTGTTGAACCGTCGTTTACCAAAGGTGTGCGCCAGAGAATTTATCGTGAAAGTAATGTGGTAAAGCGCTACGGTGGAAATGACAAACCCCCACACCAACATTTGCCAGCCATTGGTGCCAGACAGGGGGAATATATGCGCAATCAACTCACCAAGGCCAAATAAGGATAAGGCAAGCAAAAATGGCATCAGGATGTCAAAACGATCCAGGAAACGCAGTTCCGGGAAACGTGCAAAATCACTAATGCGATCCGTGCGCGTGGCAAAATTGTGGCGTGACAGGAACCAGCCCATATGGCTCCATATAAAACCATGGCGGCGAGGTGAGTGCTCGTCATGCTCCTTATCCGAGTTGGCATGATGCAGTCGATGGTGTGCGGCCCACCATAATGGACCACGTTGTACGGCACTGGCGCCGATCATGGCAAATATAAATTGTACAGGACGTGAGGTTTTGAACGCCTTATGCGAGAAGTAACGATGATAGAACCCAGTGATCGCAAACATTCTGAGCGCATACAGTAAGATGGCCGTAATCACTGCAACCGGACTCCAGCCAACTACGAATACAAACAATACTGCCAGGTGCATAGCAATGAATGGAATGGTGCGCAGCCAGTCAATACGACGCTCAACCTTGCCATCCTGCAGATCGTTCACAGCATACGCATCAAACCAACGTGATAATGTTTGCAGCATGGGTAGTCTGTTCTGAGCGGTAGTAGCCATTATGAACTCTCCTGCGGCCAGCGTTGTGGTACCTTTTGTACCTTGCTGATGTCGTAACCCTGTTGCTCAATGATATCCAGCAGTTTTTGATAGTCCTGTTCCGAGATCTGCGGGGTGCGCGCCATGAACCATACATAGTCCCGNNATGCATAGGACTCGATCGCATTGTGTGCACCTTTTTCAATGAAGGTTGGTATGTTGGCAATGACATACCAGTCACCCATGAATTTATCAAGATCGACTTTTTCTTCGCTCTTGATAGGGGGGTAACTGCTGCATCCGATAACTGTAAACATAAGCAAGGCAGGTAGTAGAAGTTTTCTCATAGCAATACCATCACTGGATTTTATACCGAAGCGTATTACCGTCCGGTGTTGTGGAATTTAATGCCAGCCATTGGTCATCATTCGAATACCAAAGGTCAATGGTGAATTCATCCGTCACTAACTGGTAACGTCTGGCTGTTATGGATTCATCTCGTACTACTATCTTTTCCGGGCCAATATAACTAACAGAAACTGGCACAATTTCACCGGTCTGCGAATTGAGCAGTATCTCGCTTTGAAGAAAAGACGGGTCCCAATAGGCAAACGTTTTGATGCAGCCACTGCGAACATACATGTCGTCATGGGTAGTGACATGCAGTTTGTCATTCACTGTCTTGCCACTGACTCGAAACTCGGTTCCATTGTCATCGGTGACGGAGTGGATAGATTTCAGGCAGCTACCGTTCCATATTTCGTGGTTGCTGTGTCGATAGCTGTAGGCATTGATAAACAGTATGTAAACATCAAAGTTGGCGCTGGTAGTGACATGCAGAGCATTTTGCACTGATGACAGCTTGAAATTGTGTTCGCCAATTTCCTTGTCACCCAGGAATACTTTGAATTTCCATGACTGGTCCTGTTGCGATGCCTGTGATACATTGCCAAGCAGCAATAAAATTGTCACAAACAGTATCTTGAAACCATTCATTTTGCATGTCCCTCCTGATAGTTTGTGGTCTTGGCGGACTTGACTGGGCCGGGGATGAACGCATTGGTACGCTTTATGTAATCAGCGTAAGCGGGTCGGCGATTCACTATAGTCTCTTCCAGCATCACCACCCCGGAGAATTTCAATAGAAGCCAGGTGATCAGCAGTGGCGCCACGATGGTCCACCAGCCACCACTACTGACTGCCAGCAGGTAGAAGCCCCACCAGATCAGGCACTCACCGAAGTAGTTAGGGTGGCGTGAATAACGCCATAATCCCTTGTCCATGACCTTGCCCTGGTTGTCCGGGTTTGCCTTGAAGCGCGCCAGTTGCCAGTCAGCGACCGACTCAAACGACAGGCCTGCCAGCCATAGTGCAACACCAACGACATCGAGTGACAAGGATGTGCCAGGCAATGTCAGGCTGGCATACAACGGCATGGTAATGATCCAGGCAAGGGCAGCCTGGAACAGGAAAATAATGAACAGGCTTTTGATACCAAAGTTGGGCGAATACTTTTTACGTATGTCCTGGTAGCGTTTATCTTCGGGTTCGCCCCAGTTACGCCAGGTCAGGTGTGCTGACAGGCGAATAGCCCAGATGCTTACCATGATGAGTATCAGTGTGTTACGTAGTTCGATATTGCCGGCATTTAACAGGTAAGCGATTGCAGCACCAAGAAACATCAGCGACCATGCACTATCGACGATGCTCACATCACGCAGACGCAAGCTGAGCAACCAGGTCAACACTGCAAGCACCAGTATGACCAGCAGGCCATCCAGATAGATCATCCAGTTCATATTGTTTCTCCTGACTTTTTGAGATCCTGCCACTCGAGGTATACGGTGAGGCGTATCAGCAGGGGAGTGAACAGCGCCCACCCGATAGCAAGCGCGATGAGTGTCACGCTCATGTCGTTGAACTGCAATGCATTCAGCTTGTATCCAGCGTAATAAGCGAGCGGGCCGGCAACGGCACCAAGCATTGCAGCTAGTGCCAGTTTCTGTTTCAGCCATGCCAGTGAAACGTTTAACGTGGTGGCGAACAGTCCCCACATGACAACAATCCAGTGAGGCGCAATATTGGCAACCATCATGCCAGATGGATAATCTATCCAGTTACGCCACACCAGGAAACTGTCCCAAACAAGCCCTATCATCATTGCTGAGATAATGAGGATGATTTCATGCTGTTTCTGTTTTACCATGACGAGGTGTATGGCGATGATGACAGCAGCAACGCCAACACCCACCAAAGGTGTCCCCGCGGCAGCGCTAAGGACACAGGCGAACCAGCCAATCTGGAAAAGGACAAAGTTTAACAATACCCGCATGTTGCCTANNTAGCCAAATAACTCGGCACAGGCCATGAAGAACAGGCGCCAGCGCGACCACCATTTTTTGGCATTATCTTCGCCGTATATTCTTTTGAACTCTGGCATCAGTTCCTCTTCATGTTTGTCCATGTTTTCCAGCCAGGCATTGGCGGTCTTTTCATAATGCGTGCCATCCCAGCGCCAACGCTGTACAAAATTCAGGTTATGTTGAAAGGCCAGTGGCAAATCATCGCTAGGCATCATTCCGCCAGTAAAGAAGTAACGGCTCATCCAGTCACTAGGACCGTTATCTTCAAAGGCATAGGTCGCAGTGCGATGCACAAAAATGTGTTTAAAAAACTTTCCACCCGGTTTTAACCAGCCGGCTACACGTTTGTATAACTCAGGCCAGTTACGCATGTGTTCGAACATCTCGACGGACACAACCCGATCAAACTGCACTGCGTTAATATCAAATTCGTTCATGTCGCAGGTGATGATCGTGATATTATTCAAATTAGCCTGTGNNCGCACGCTTTTCGATGTGTTCACGTTGTGAATTAGAATTAGATACCGCCACGATCTGACTATTGGGGTAATTGGCCGCCATCCAGAGTGTTAATGATCCCCAGCCACAACCCAGCTCCAGGATGTGTTGACCATCTTCCAGTTGGGCATGTTCGCAAGTTGCTTTTAGCCCAGCGATCTCTGCTTGTTCGAGATTGCTAACACCCACAGGCCAGTAGGCACTGCTGTATTTCAGGCGCGGCCCAAGCGATTTGATATAAAAACTGGCGGGTACTTCATAATGTTGCTCATTGGCTTTTTCGGGTACCAACGCGATGGGCGAGGCATGCATGTGCTGTATAAATGCGGCCTGTATTTCTGCCATCTGTTCTGCATTATTCGCGTGAATTTCTTTCAGGCGCTGTTTGACCAAAAAGCGAATACCACGTCGAATAACACTGTCGGGTACTAGTCCCTGTTCGGTCAGGTCAAAGGCAAGTTGGCTGGCGGTATTCATAAGTTTTCTCCTGGGTTTTGCTGATTGTGTTTAGCGTTTGACGGGTAAGCGCTTATTGATTGAATGCAGACCAACAATGAGGTCAAACCCGATGGCATACGCACCGGCGGATTCAATTTCTTCGCGAAATTTCTCGGATGTTTTGCCGCCGACCCATACTGGAATTCCACTTTCAGTTACGACCTGTTCAAGCTTGTCATGCAATTGCATTGGATCTAAATCGACTGCGCCTGACAGCACAATGCCATCACTGTTGCTGCGCTTTGCTACTTCGGCCAACTGGCCAAGCGGCATGTCGCTACCAAGCAAAATAAGGCGGTATCCACGGGCATGCGCGGTCAGGGAAAACAGCAACAGACCGAATTCATGATGTTCGCCAGGTAAGCAGGCCGCGATGAGCAGGGGACCGCCTGTGTTTTGCTGGTTGCGATGATGAAAACGCGCACCAAGTTTGTTGCGCATGAAGGTGCTAAAGAAATGTTCTTCTGCGACNNTATTCCAGTGGGCAGGCGTTTTTGCGGGCTCTGATTCCTGGCGGGCAAGGCGTAATGCCTCTTTAACCCGGCTGATGGCAATACCCTCGTCCAGCAGTTGCAAAATCAGCTTAATACGCTCGATGTCGCTTTCGCTGTACAGACGGTGACCGGAAGGGGTGCGGGTTGGAACAATTAAGCCGTAACGTCTCTCCCAGGCACGTAACGTAACGGAGTTAACCCCCGTCATATTGGAGACCGTGCCTATGGGAAAGAACCCTTCTTGCTGTTGTTCTGCTTGCATTGAATTCACCTTATACAAAACTTATACAGATATTAGACAAAACCGATCGGACTTGTCAAGTTTGTACAAGTGTACTATAGTAAACACATATTAATCATATACTTATGTTCCTATTGGGCTGATACAAAACTTGTACAAAATGAGGTAAGTCGATGAGAAACAAGGCAAAAACTGCATCAAAAGACAGCGATTTTCTGTCTCGCTTGGTGTTATGGCGCAATGATCCAGGGCTGGTGGACGAGATCCTGCCGCATGCCCTGACCGGCAATGCAAGTGCCCAGTACGCCATGGGGCTGATTTATGCCGAGGGCCGGGGTGTGACCCAGGACAATACACAGGCCTACCTGTGGTTGACCCGTGCCCTTAACAACGGTGACGAGGATGCAGGCTTGTTGCGTAGCGTGCTTATGCACAATATGTCGCTTGATGAGATCAAGGCGGCAGACCAGATATTGACTATTTAAAGGAGTAATCGACGTGAAGAATCTGTTTGTACTACTGATGGGACTATTAAGCCTGCGGCCAGGTAGCAGCGTAGCATTGGATCAGCAGAACCAGCCCGATGCCGTCAACCTGCTGGATGTTAATGTACGTACGTTAAACGATAGTAAAGAGATAAATCTATCGAAAGAATATGCCGGCAAGGTCATCTTGATTGTGAACACGGCCAGCAAATGTGCCTTTACTTCGCAGTATGAAGGACTGGAAGAGTTATATGCCAGGTACAAGGAGAAAGGGTTGGTGGTGCTGGGTTTTCCATCCAATGATTTTGCTAACCAGGAACCAGGCACAGAAGAGCAGATCAAAACCTTTTGCCGCCTGACCTACGGCGTCAAGTTTCCCATGTTCGGCAAGACACGCGTGAGCGAGAAATACGCGGACGAGCTTTACAAGCGGCTGGGTGAAACCGCTGGAGAATACCCGGCGTGGAATTTTCATAAATACCTGATCAACCGCGATGGCAAGCTGGTGGCAAGTTACTCGAGTTTTACCAGTCCACAGAGTTCACGGCTGGTCAGCAAAATCGAATCACTACTGTGAGCACGAGTAACACGCAGCCAACAACGCTGGTCTGGTTTCGCCGTGACCTGCGTATTCAAAATAACCCGGCGCTGGATTATGCTGTGCGGCGCGGCGGTCGGGTCATACCCATATATATAGAATACTCTAATAGCATCAAGGACTGGCAGCCTGGTGCTGCTTCGCGCTGGTGGTGTCATCATAGCCTCAAAGAACTTGCTGACAGCTTGCAACAACAAGGGCTCAAGCTGCGATTTTTTAGCGGCGAACCACTTAAGATTATTACACAGTTAATTAAACAAACTGGTGCGACTGCCATTGCATGGAACAATCTCTATGAACGAACTGAACGCGATCTCGAGGCCAGGATAAGCAGTGCGTGCAACGATTGTGAAATCTATCAGGCAAACAGTAGTCTGTTGTTTGCGCCAGGCAGCTTACTGAATAAAAGTGAACAGCCTTATCGTGTATTTACCCCGTTCTGGAAACAAGCCCGTGCAGATCTGGAAATGACCGGCGTCAGTATCACCAGGCCAAAAAAATATAGCGCGGCCAATCAGCCCCAAGCACGTTTGCAAGGCGAATGTACATTGGCGCAACTTGGTTTGCTGGACGAACATCCCTGGCACAATAAACTGCAGCAACATTGGCAGCCGGGGGAGGTAAGTGCACAAAAACAACTTAAGCAGTTTATCGAGTATGCTGCTGCCGATTACGATACTGATCGGGATATTCCTTCTATTGATGGCACTAGTTGTTTGTCTGCACACCTGCATTTTGGCGAGATAACACCGTCGCAAATTGTATATACGTTACAGCAATACGAATTCGATCGAGATGGCAAAAAATCCATTGAGCGGTTTATCAGCGAACTGGGATGGCGCGAGTTTGCGCATCACGTGTTATGGCACTTTCCACATACCGCAAACAAGTGTATGAACGAAAAGTTCAACGGTTTCTGGCCGAGCAGGGCAAACCAGAAGTTACTGCGAGAATGGCAGACAGGTAATACCGGTGTGCCGCTGGTGGATGCCGGCATGCGCCAGTTATGGGAAACCGGCTGGATGCATAACCGGGTGCGCATGATCGTCGGTTCGTTTTTAACAAAAAATCTCGGTATTCACTGGCTACACGGTGCGAGGTGGTTCTGGGATACCCTGGTGGATGCGGATCTCGCCAACAACACCCTGGGCTGGCAGTGGGTGGCCGGCTGCGGTGCCGACGCGGCGCCCTACTTCCGCATC